>NZ_JBIWNI010000002.1:0-265291 GCF_044767145.1 Streptomyces sp. NPDC101490 | reverse complement strand
CCGCACCCACCCGCCCCCCCCCCCCCGCCCCGGGGGGGGGCGGGCGGGCCGGGGGGGGGGGGGGGGGCCCGCCGCCCGCCGGGGCCCCCCGCCGCGCCCCCCCCCCCCCGCCCCCCGGGGCCCCGCGACGGACGTGCTCCCCGCGCTCGGGCGCCTCTGGTGCGAGGAGGCGTCCGCGCGTACGAGAAGCTCCGCCGGTGAGGGGGAGCCGTCCGCTAGTACGAGGAGCCGCCCGCGCCCAGCGAACCCGTGGGGTGCCAGACGGTCTTCGTCTCCAGGAAGGCGGTCAGGCGGTCCGTGCCGGGGGACGCGGTGAAGTCCTCGGTACGGGGGCGCAGGACCCGCTTCAGGTTGTCCGCCGCCGCGATCTCCAGGTCGCGGGCGAGGTCGCCCCCGGTCGCGCCCGTGAGGTCGATCGCGTTGACGTCCTGGTGGGCCGCGAGGTGCGGGCCCATCTCGGACGCCTTGCCGGACAGGATGTTCACGACACCGCCGGGCAGGTCGGAGGTGGCGAGCACCTCGCCCAGGGAGAGCGCCGGGAGCGGCGCCTTCTCCGAGGCGATGACCACGGCCGTGTTGCCGGTGGCGATCACCGGGGCGATCACCGAGACCAGGCCGAGGAACGACGAGTCCTGCGGGGCCAGGACCGTGACGACACCGGTCGGCTCGGGCGAGGACAGGTTGAAGTACGGGCCCGCGACCGGGTTGGCGCCGCCCACGACCTGGGCGATCTTGTCGGTCCAGCCCGCGTACCAGACCCAGCGGTCGATCGCCGCGTCGACGACCGCCGCCGACTTCGACTTCGACAGGCCCTCGGCCTCGCCGACCTCGCGGACGAACTGCTCGCGGCGGCCCTCCAGCATCTCGGCGACGCGGTAGAGGATCTGGCCCCTGTTGTACGCGGTCGCGCCCGACCAGCCGCCGAAGGCCTTGCGGGCGGCGACGACCGCGTCACGGGCGTCCTTGCGGGAGGAGAGCGGGGCGTTCGCCAGCCACGTGCCCTTCGAGTCCGTCACCTCGTACACCCGGCCGCTCTCGGAGCGGGGGAACTTGCCCCCGACGTACAGCTTGTAGGTCTTGAAGACGCTCAGACGGTTGGTCGACTCAGACATCGAGGTAGGCCTCCAGACCGTGACGGCCGCCTTCACGGCCGAAGCCCGACTCCTTGTAGCCGCCGAAGGGCGAGGTCGGGTCGAACTTGTTGAACGTGTTGGCCCAGACGACACCGGCGCGGAGCTTGTCGGCGACCGCGAGGATGCGGGAGCCCTTCTCCGACCAGATGCCCGCGGACAGGCCGTACTGGCTGTTGTTGGCCTTCGCGACGGCCTCGGCGGGCGTGCGGAAGGACAGCACCGACAGGACCGGACCGAAGATCTCGTCGCGGGCCACGGTGTGCGCCTGGGTGACGTTCGTGAAGAGCGTCGGGGCGAACCAGTAGCCGGAGGAGGGGAGTTCGCAGGGGGCGGACCAGCGCTCGGCGCCCTCCGCCTCGCCCCGCTCCACCAGTGCGGTGATGCGGGCCAGCTGCTCGGCGGAGTTGATGGCGCCGATGTCGGTGTTCTTGTCCAGCGGGTCGCCCAGGCGCAGGGTGCTCAGACGGCGCTTGAGCGCGTCGAGCAGCTCGTCCTGGACCGACTCCTGGACCAGGAGGCGCGAGCCCGCGCAGCAGACCTGGCCCTGGTTGAAGAAGATGCCGTTGACGATGCCCTCGACGGCCTGGTCGAGGGGGGCGTCGTCGAAGACGATGTTGGCGCCCTTGCCGCCCAGTTCCAGGGTGACCTTCTTGTCCGTACCGGCGACGGACCGGGCGATGGCCTTGCCGACGGCGGTCGAACCGGTGAAGGCGACCTTGTTCACGTCCGGGTGCCCGACCAGCGCGGCGCCCGTCTCCCCGTATCCGGGAAGGATGTTGACGACGCCCTTAGGCAGCCCGGCCTGGCGGCAGATGTCCGCGAAGAACAGGGCGGTCAGCGGGGTCGTCTCGGCGGGCTTCAGGACCACCGTGTTGCCCGTGGCCAGCGCCGGGGCGATCTTCCACGCCAGCATGAGCAGCGGGAAGTTCCACGGGATGACCTGACCGGCCACGCCCAGCGGCCTGGGGTTCGCCCCGTAGCCCGCGTGGTCCAGCTTGTCGGCCCAGCCCGCGTAGTAGAAGAAGTGCGCGGCGACCAGCGGGAGGTCCGCGTCGCGGGTCTCCTTGATCGGCTTGCCGTTGTCCAGGGTCTCCAGGACGGCCAGCTCACGGCTGCGCTCCTGGATGATCCGGGCGATGCGGTAGAGGTACTTGGCGCGCTCGGCGCCGGGCAGCGCCGACCACTTCTCGAAGGCCTTGCGGGCCGCCTTCACCGCGCGGTCGACGTCCTCGGCACCCGCCTGGGCGACCTCGGAGAGGACCTCCTCGGTGGAGGGGGAGACGGTCTTGAAGACCTTGCCGTCGGCCGCCTCGACGAACTCGCCGTCGATGAACAGGCCGTAGCTGGGTGCGATGTCGACGACGGACCGGGACTCCGGTGCCGGTGCGTACTCGAATGCAGATGCCATGTTGATCAGTCCACCGTCACGTAGTCGGGGCCGGAGTAGCGGCCGGTCGCCAGCTTCTGACGCTGCATCAGCAGGTCGTTGAGCAGGCTGGAGGCGCCGAAGCGGAACCAGTGGTTGTCCAGCCAGTCCTCGCCCACGGTCTCGTTCACGATGACCAGGAACTTGATCGCGTCCTTGGTGGTGCGGATGCCGCCCGCGGGCTTCACACCGATCTGCACGCCGGTCTGCGCCCGGAAGTCGCGCACCGCCTCCAGCATCAGCAGCGTGTTCGCCGGGGTGGCGTTCACCGCGACCTTGCCGGTCGACGTCTTGATGAAGTCCGCGCCCGCCATCATGCCGAGCCAGGAGGCGCGGCGGATGTTGTCGTACGTGGACAGTTCGCCGGTCTCGAAGATCACCTTGAGGCGGGCGCGGTCGCCGCACTCCGCCTTGACCGCGACGATCTGCTCGAAGACCTCCAGGTAGCGCCCGGCGAGGAACGCGCCCCGGTCGATGACCATGTCGATCTCGTCGGCGCCCGCGGCGATGGCGTCGGCCGTGTCGGCCAGCTTCACCGGGAGCGCCGCGCGGCCCGCCGGGAAGGCGGTGGCGACGGAGGCGACCTTGACGCCGGAGCCCGCGAGGGTGGCCCTGGCGGTGGCCACCATGTCGGGGTAGACGCAGACGGCGGCGGTCGTCGGGGTCGCGCGGTCGGTCGGATCGGGGTGGACGGCCTTGGCGGCGAGCGCCCGGACCTTGCCCGGAGTGTCCGCGCCTTCGAGCGTCGTCAGGTCGATCATGGAAATGGCCAGGTCGATGGCGTACGCCTTGGCCGTGGTCTTGATCGAGCGGGTGCCGAGGGCGGCGGCGCGCGCCTCCAGGCCGACGGCGTCGACGCCGGGCAGCCCGTGGAGGAAGCGGCGCAGCGCACCGTCGGACGCGGTCACGTCGGCGAAGGGAGCACCTCCCGCGCCGGAGGCCGCGGAGGAGGGTGCTGCGGATGCAGTGGTGGGCATGGTCACCAGTCGAGCATATCTACGCGCGTAGCGACCTGTACAGGGGACCGGGGCGGCAGAGCCGGAGGTCACAGTCGGGTGGGGTGGTGGGGTGGTGGGGTGGTGGGGTGGCGGGGGGTCGGGGTGCCGGGGGTCGGGGTGGTGGGGTGGTGGGACCCCCGCCACCCGGGCGCCCGGGTGGCGGGGGTGTGTCGGGGAGCCGGGGGGAGCCGGGGAGGCAGGGACGGGCGGGGCCGCCCGGGCGGCGGCATTCGCCGCGCGTGGACCCGTCGGCCGCGGGACTTGCCGGGCGCGTGGGCCCGGCCGGGGGACGCGGGGGCCAGGCCGGGCGCATGGGCCCGTCGCCTCGCCCGGGCCGCACGCCTCGCCCGGCCCGTACGGCTCGTCCGTACACCCTGCCCGCCCTGCTTGCCTCGCCCGGCCCGTACAGCCCGCACGCCTCGGGCGGGCCTGTACGCCCAGTACGCCCAGTACGCCCATTACGCCCTGCACCGCCCGTACGGCCCGTACGCCTCGCCCGGCCGGTACAGCCCGCACGCCTCGCACGGGCTCGTACGCCCCGCACAGCCCGTACGCCTCACCCGGGCCTGTACGCCCCACCCGCCTCGGATGCCCGCGCGCGCCGCGCCCCCGCATGCCCGCGCGCGTCGCGCCCCCGTGCGGGCCGCCTGAGCCCCCGTCGTCCCGCTGAGGCAGAATCGGCGGCATGACGACCCCCGAGCCGACCCCCGAGCCCCGCCCCGAGCCGAGCCGGGAGCCGAAACAGGAGAAGCCGTCCGCCGCCTCCGCCGACCAGGTGTTCCGTTCGCCCCTCGGCATCGCGAGCGGGGTCTTCCTGCTGCTCCTCACCACCTTCTTCGCCGGTGACTCCATGATCCGCGGCGAGGGCCGGTCGCCCTGGTTCGCGCTCGCCGGGCTCGTCTTCGTCGTTCCCCTGGTCGTGGCGTTCACGATCCGGCCCGTGGTCCGCGCGAACGACGACCGGCTCCACATCCGCAACCCCTTCCGCTCGATCACCCTGCCCTGGGCGCAGGTCGTCGACATCCGGGCCGGATACTCCAGCGAGGTCTTCGCCCGGGACGGCGCCAAGTACCAGCTGTGGGCGGTGCCCGTCTCGCTGCGCCAGCGCAAGAAGGCCGCCCGCCGGGCCATGCGCGCCTCGCAGGACGACCCGCACGGGCGGACCTCCACCTCCGCCGACGTACGGGACCGGAACGCGCGGACCGCGCCCACCGACCAGACCGTCGCCGATCTGCGCGAGATGGCCTCCCGGCACGCCCGTGCGCCGGGGGCGCGCGGCGAGGTCACGGTGCGCTGGGCGTACGAGATCATCGGCCCCGCCGTGGCCGGACTGCTGCTCCTGATCGTCCTGTTCTCGACGGGCTGACCGGTTCGGGCCCCTGATCCGGGGCCGCCGGTGTCCTAGGGGCAACGGCACGGTGAAGCGTGCCACCCGGAAATGGTTTATCTCCCAACCGTCACGCGCGTCTCAATAGATTGCCCCTGCCGAGACTGTGGGGGTGGGGGCGATGACCAAGGACACCGGTGTGTCCGGAACGCGCTGTCTGGTCGACCTGGGGGCCGACGGACACTACGGGTGGCGGCTCGTCGCCCAGAACGGAAGGGTCGTCGCGCGGTCGGGGGGCTGCTACGACGACCACGCCGGATGCCGGGCGGCCTTCGCCGCCCTGTGCGCCGGACACGACGACCTGGCCGGGGGAGTGCAGCACACCCCCGGCGGCAACGGCTGGGTGTGGCTGCTGCGCGACGCCGAAGGCCGTACCGCCGCCCTCTCCGGACGCTCCTACGAGCGCCATTCCACCTGCCGCGCCGCCTATGCGCGGTTCCGCGCGCTGATCGCCGAAGAAGGCCCCAGATGGGCCTCAACAGCCCTCCGGTGAACGAAAGTTGCCCCGCGCACGCCCCTCGTTCACATGGCGTGGCGGACGAGTCCACCCGGCGGGACTTACGTCCTCACCGTGACGACCGAGACCCTTGACCCACCGCACGGCAGACGGCCGTCCGGCAGCCCGGCGGAACCGCCGCCCGACACGCCGAGACGGCTGCACGCCGACCCCGGCCTTCCCGACCGGGTCTTCCGCACCGTCGCCCGCACCGGCGGCGGCCTCGTCCTCGCGGTCATGCTCCTCGTCGGCGGCTTCCTGCTCCACCGGGCCTGGCAGGCGCTCGACCGCGCCGGACCCTCCTTCCTCACCACCGAGAGCTGGGAACCCGACGGCGGCCGCTTCGGCATCGCCGCCGTCCTCCTCGGCACCGTCCTCATCGCCCTCGTCGCGATCACCGTGGCCGTGCCGCTCGCCACCGGAGCCGCGCTCTACATCTCCGAGTACGCTCCGCCCCGGCTGCGCCGCACCCTGATCTCCACCGTCGACCTGATGGCCGCCGTGCCCTCCGTCGTCTACGGACTGTGGGGCGTCTTCTGGCTGGAGGAATCGATCCTGCCGACCGCCCGCTGGATCGCCTCCTACCTCGGCTGGATCCCCTTCCTCCGGGTCGACGGCGCCGACCCCGACGACCCACTGGCCCCGCCCACCGTCTACACCTCGTCGACCTTCGTCGCCGGACTCGTCGTCGCCATGATGGTCGCGCCGATCATCTGCTCGATCATGCGCGAGGTCTTCTCCCAGGCACCGGCCGGGGAACGCGAGGGCGCCTACGCGCTCGGCGCCACCCGCTGGGGCATGATCCGCAGCGTCGTCCTCCCCTTCGGCAAGGGCGGCATGATCGGCGGCACCATGCTCGGCCTCGGCCGCGCCCTCGGCGAGACCATCGCCGTCTACATGGTCATCTCGCAGGTCTTCACCATCCAGTGGCACGTCCTGCAGACCGGCACCAGCTCGGTGTCCTCCCTCATCGCCCTGCGCTACGGCGAAGCCACGCCCTTCGGCATGTCCGCCCTGATGGCGGCGGGCTTCGCCCTCTTCGTCATGACCCTGATCGTCAACTTCGCCGCCTCGTCCATCGTCGCCCGCAGCCGCTCCGGCGCCACCAGCGACGCGTAGCTCCCCAAGGGGGGACCCCACCGACATGACCATCGCCCCGGAGCGGCCGGCCCTGCGCCCGCCCGCCGAGCAGGCCCCGCCACCCGGACCCGAACACCGGCGGACCACCGGCGGCTCCCGTGCCTCCGACGTGTACGCCGTGCTCGGCGCCGCCGCCGCCTCGCTCGCCCTGACCTGGCTGCTCTTCGCCCGCCTGCTGCCCTTCAGCGGCGCCGTCGGCGCCGTCCTCGTCGCGTACGTCCTCTTCCTCGGGCTCTACGCGCTGCTCGTCTCCTTCGACGAGGACGGGCCCGTCGTACGGGACCGGATCGCGGGCGCCGTCGTGCGCAGCTCCGGGCTGCTCCTCCTCGCCGTCCTCGTCTTCGTCGTCGCCTTCACCCTCTGGGAGGGCCGCGCGGCCCTCGTCCACCTCAACTTCTTCACCCAGGACATGAGCCTCGCGGGGCCGCTCGAACCCCTCGACGTCGGCGGCGTCCTGCACGCCGTCGTCGGCACCCTCGAACAGGTCGGCATCGCCCTCGCGTTCACCGTGCCCTCCGGCATCGTCTGCGCGGTCTTCCTCAACGAGGTGCCCGGCCCCTTCGCCCGCCTCGTCCGTACGATCGTCGAGGCCATGACGGCCCTGCCCTCGATCGTCGCGGGCCTCTTCGTCTACGCCACCGTCATCCTGGGCCTCGGCATGGAGCGCTCCGGCTTCGCCGCCTCCCTCGCCCTCTCCGTGATGATGCTGCCGATCATCATCCGCGCCTCCGACGTCGTCATCCGGCTGGTCCCCGGCACCCTGCGGGAGGCCTCGTACGCCATGGGGTCCTCGCGCTGGCGGACCGTCTGGCACGTCGTCCTGCCGACCGCCCGCTCCGGACTCACCACGGCCGTCATCCTCGGCACCGCGCGCGGGGTCGGTGAGACCTCCCCGGTGCTGCTCACCGCCGGGTTCACCGCCGAGCTGAACGTCCTGCCGACCTCCGGCGCCCAGGTCTCCCTGCCGCTCGCCACCTTCGAGCTGGTCAAGTCACCCGAACCGAACATGATCGCGCGCGGGTTCGGCACCGCCGCCGTCCTCATGCTGCTCGTGCTGCTGCTCTTCGTCCTCGCCCGGATCGCGGGCGGGCGCGGCCCCGGACAGCTGACGAAGCGCCAGGAGCGGCGCCGGGCCCTCGCGTCCCGGCGGGACGCCGCCCGCCAGGACGCCGCCCGCCAGGACGCCGCCCGTACCGGCGCGGGGGCCTTCGCCGCCGGGCCGTCCGCCGCCCGCCCGGACCGATCCGCAGACCCGAGGAACTCGCCGTGAGAACCGCGGAACCGAGGAGCTCGACTGAGAACCGCAGACCCGAGGAGCACGCCGTGAGAACCGCAGAACCGAGGAGCTCGCAGTGAGAACCGCCGTCCAGCCCGTCCGCGTCCTGCTGGGCCTCGCCACCGTGCTCAGCGCGGTGCTCGCCCTGCTCGTCGGACCGCCCGCCGCGCAGGCCGCCGGATACACCAAGATCACCGGCTCCGGCTCCACCTGGAGCTCCAACGCCGTCGAGCAGTGGCGCCGCAACATCGGCGCCAACATCGGCCTGACCGTCAACTTCAACGCCAACGGCTCCTCCCAGGGCCGCGAGCAGTTCAAGAACGGCACCGTCGACTTCGCCGTCTCCGAGATCCCGTACGGCCTCAAGGACGGCAACGCCACCGATGTGCCGCCGGGCCGCGGCTACGCGTACATGCCGATCGTCGCGGGCGGCACCGCCTTCATGTACAACCTGCGGATCAGCGGCCGTCAGGTCACCAACCTGCGGCTCTCGGGCCCCGTCCTGGCGAGGATCTTCACCGGCGAGCTGACCATGTGGAACGCGCCCGAGATCAAGGCCGACAACCCCGGCCTGGTCCTCCCGGCCCGCCGCATCGTGCCCGTCGTGCGCTCCGACGGCTCGGGCACCACCGCCCAGTTCACCACCTGGCTCGCCAAGGAGCAGAGCGGGGTCTGGAACGACTACTGCCGCCGCGCCGGACGCCAGACGCCCTGCGGCATGACCTCGTACTTCCCCGTGGTGCCCGGCGCGACCACCGTCGCCAAGTCCGGCTCGCTCGGCGTCTCCGCGCACGTCCGCCAGCCGCAGGGCGAGGGCGCCATCACCTACGTCGAGTACTCGTACGCGATGAACGCGCACTTCCCCGTCGCCAAGATCCTCAACTCCTCCGGGTACTACGTCGAGCCGACCGCCTCCAGCGTCGCCGTCGCCCTGCTCCGGGCCCGGATCGAAGACGACAAGAACTCCACCGACTACCTCACCCAGATCCTCGACGGCGTCTACCGCACCACCGACCGGCGCGGCTACCCGCTCTCCAGCTACAGCTACATGGTCGTCCCCACCAGCGAGACGGCCCCGCACACCCGGGAGAAGGGCCGCTCGCTCGGCACCTTCGCCCGCTACTTCCTCTGCGAGGGCCAGCAGCAGGCCGAGGAGCTCGGCTACTCGCCGCTGCCGAGGAACCTCGTCCAGGCGGGCTTCGAGCAGATCCGCCGGATACCCGGCGCGCCCACCGGCGCCGTGGACCTGTCCGACTGCCGCAACCCCACCTTCTCGGCGGACGGCACCAACACCCTCGCCAAGAACGCTCCGATGCCCAAGGCCTGTGACAAGCGCGGCACGACCCAGTGCGCCGACGGAACCGGCGGCGCGCGCGGCAACGACACCCCTGTGAACAACGGGGGCTCCAACGGCGGTACGTCCGGCGGTGGTTCGACCGGTGGCGGCAACGGCGGTGCCAGCGGTGGCGGTTCGACCGGCGGCGGCTCCGGATCCTCCTCGGGTGGTACGACCGGTGGCGTCAACGGCGGTACGAACAACGGTGGTTCGACCGGTGGTGGTACGGCGGCCTCCGGCGGAGCGACCGGCTCGGGCGGCGCCGCCGGATCCACCGGCGGCGGTGTGGACCCCGACACCGGAGAGGCGCTCGGCAGCGGCGGCGGTGGATCCGGTGGCGGCGGCGCCACCGGCACCGGCCAGGACGGCGGCGGCATCGTCGGCACCCCGGTCACCCTCGCCGCCGACACCGGAGGCGGTCTGCGCGGCCTGCTCATGGCACTCTCCGCCCTCCTGCTCCTCGCCACGGTCGTCGCGCCCCCGCTCGTCGGCCGCGCCCTCGCCGCCCGCGCCGAACGCACCGGAGGCACCCGATGAAGAACCCGAGCACGAAGGGCCCGAGCGCGGAGAGCCCGATCGGGAAGAGCCCGCGCGGGAAGGCCGCCCGCGCCCGGACGGCGGGGCTCGGCGCGCTCCTCGCCGCCGTCGTCCTCGCCCTGCTCCCGCTGCCCCCGGGCGGCACCGCGGCCGCCGCCACCGGCCCCGCCGGGAACTCGGCGGCGACCAAGCACGGCACCAAGGGCCCGTACGACGACTTCTCCGGCCTCGAAGTGACCGTCCACCAGACGCGGAACCTGCGGGCCCAGGGCCTCAAGGTCACCTGGCGGGGCGGGACGCCCACCCAGGGGCGCAAGAGCGACTACCTCCAGATCATGCAGTGCTGGGGCGACGACCCCACCGGGCCGGAGCGCGAGCAGTGCCAGTTCGGAGGCGCCGCCACCAGCGGCGGCAACTTCGGCACCCACATCGCCCGGCGCGAACTCCTCGTCGGCACCGACCCGCTGGAGAAGGAGTACGACGAGCTGATCCCCAGCCCGGAGTACCCGGGCCAGATGACCAGCCCCTTCGTGCCGTTCCGGCCGGTGTCCGGGCCGCCCACGAAGAAGACCACCGACTGGACCTACTTCGGCCCCGGCGACACCAACGAGGAGTTCTTCGCCGCCACCCAGCCCGACGGCACCGGCGAGGTGGCCTTCAACCTCCAGACCACCCGGGAGGCCCCCCACCTGGGCTGCGGCGACCCCCTCGGCACCGGCACCGACGTCAGGGGCCGCCGCTGCTGGCTCGTGGTCGTCCCCCGGGGCTCCCACGACCCCGACGGCTCCACCGGTGTCGACCACCGGCCCAACACCTCCCCGTTCACCACCACCAACTGGGACCGCCGGATCGTCTTCCCGCTCGACTTCCTGCCGGTCCGCGAGCCCTGCCCCACGGACCGCACCGAACGGCGCATGACCGGCTCCGAACTCGTCACCGACGCCGTCACCTCCTGGCAGTCGGCGCTCTGCGCCACCGGCACCACCCGCTTCACCTTCTCCCAGCGCGGCGAGGAACTGGCCCGGGGCAACCTCACCCACCCGACCGCCACCACCCCCGGACTCGCCTTCACCGTCGAACCGGTCGAGGGCGGCGAGAAGGCGGGCTTCGTCCACGCCCCGGTCGCCGTCAGCGGACTCACCGTCGGCGTCTTCTGGGAGGCGGGCGGCATCGGACTCGTCCGCGACCTGAGGCTGAGCCCGCGCCTCCTGGCGAAACTGCTCACCTCCTCGTACCCGCTCGACGTCCGCTACCTCACCTACGACCGGCCCGCGCCCGATCACCTCAAGGGCAACCCGGACTCCCTCGTCCGCGATCCCGAGTTCCTGGAACTCAACCCCGCGTTCGCCCGCTCCCCGCAGGCACCCCAGGTCTACCCCGGCGGAATACTGCTCTCCGCCGAGCGCTCCGACGCCACCAGGATCGTCTGGGACTATCTGCGCGGAAACGCCGAGTCCCGCGCCTTCCTGGAAGGGCGGCCGGACCCCTGGGGAATGAAGGTCAATCCCCACTTCAAGGACCTCGGACTCGTCACCGAAGGGTCCTACGAATTCCCGAAGGCCGACCCCACCGAGACCGAGATAAAGGTCGGCGAGAAAAGCATCACCTACGGGGCGATCGACCGTTCCCCGTACGCCGTCGACCTCCACGACGCGGCCCGCTGGGTCCGGCGCGGCACCAACAACGCCAAGTACGAGGCCCTCGACGACCCCACCGCGGCGGGCGGACTGAAACTCTCGGGCCCCGAGTACCTCCCCGGCGAGCGGCGCGCCTACGGCCTCACCGACGCCGCCTCCGCCGTCCGCTACCAGCTCCAGGTCGCCGCCCTGCCCAACGCGGACGGCACCTACGTCCGGCCCACCACCACCTCCCTGCTCGCGGCGGTCGGCCAGTACAAGGACTCCGCCATCCCCGGCGTCCTCGCCGCCGACCCCGCCCGCACCCGGGGCGACGCCTACCCGCTCACCGTGGTGACCTACGCCGCCGCCTCCGTCAAGCTGCCCGCCGACGCCCGCCGGGACTACGCGCGCGTGCTCCGGTACGCGGCCGGACCGGGCCAGAAGCAGGGCACCGCACCCGGCGAACTGCCCTACGGCTACGCCCCGCTGCCCCAGAAGCTGCGGACCCTGGCCGCGTCGGCGGCCGACCGCCTCGAACGCGGCGCCCCCACCGGCCCCGGCACGTCCGGCGGCTCCACGTCCGGGGGCTCCACGGGCTCGGGCGGCCCGGGCGGCCCGGACTCCGGCGCCACCGGCACCGGAGGCACGACCGGCTCCACCGGCGGTTCCGGCGGTTCCGGCGCGGCCACCTCCGGCGCGGCCGGCGGCACCGCGACCCCCTCCTCCGCCGCCCCGCCCCCGGCCACCACCGGCGGCGGCACCGGCACCACCGGCACCCCGGGGGAGCATCTGGCGGGCACCGGCAGCACCCCCTCCGAGGTCCTCGGCGTCATCCGCTGGGTCCTCCTCGCCGTCCTCGTCGCGGGCGGGCTCGCGGGCGTCGCCGGACCCGTGGTCCTCGGCCTGGCGGGACGCCGCCGAATTCCCTCGGATTCATCTAGGACAGGAATTCGTCACCTGAAGAGCGACTGAACGTGGTGGTCGCGGGAGACGCCCGTACGGAATTGTTGTCCCCGGCCGGTCGACGGACCGGCCGGATAAAGAAGAATCCGGATTCCGCTTGTGCGTCCATTCCATGACATCCGTTTCCACGGAGGAGATCAGAAGTGAACGTCAAGTCCCGCGCCCGTGTCGTCGCCGCCCTCGGCACGGCCGCTCTCGGCCTCGGTTTCCTGGCGGCCCCCGCCCAGGCCGATCCCAACCCGATCACCCAGTACCGCACCCTCGCCGGCGTCGGCTCCGACACCACCCAGGACGTCGTCAACGGCCTCGGCAACGTCATCACCAACGCCATCGGCCAGAAGACGGTCGCCTCCTGGGACGCCACCGGCTCCGCGAGCATCAAGACCAAGGCGACCGGCTGTGACCTGGCCCGTCCGAACGGCTCCTCCGCGGGCATCGACGCCCTGCGCAACGCCGTGGACACCAACTCCGGCTGCCTCGACTTCGCCCGCTCCTCCCGGGGCCCGGCCGACGTCTCCACCACGGACCTGACCTGGATCCCCTTCGCCAAGGACGCGGTCTCCTGGGCCAAGCGCTCCGACAGCGCGCTGCCCGCCAACCTGACGGTGGCCCAGCTCAAGGGCATCTACGAGTGCACCCTCACGTCCCTCAACGGCGTGACGCTCACCCCGGTCCTGCCGCAGTCCAACTCCGGCACCCGCCAGTTCTTCCTCGCCTCCATCGGCGTCACCGCGCCCGGCGCCTGCGTCCAGCAGGGCGTCCAGGAGAACGACGGCACCGTCCTCGACACCGTCGGCGACATCGCCCCCTACTCCGTGGCCCAGTACACCGCGCAGGAGAAGCTCGTCGTCACCGACCGGCGCGGTGCCGCCGTCCTCGGCTCCATCGGCTCCGTCGCGCCCCGCAACGCCGACAAGACGCTGAACCTCTCCTTCCCCTTCACCCGTGACGTCTACAACGTCGTCCCGACCGCCAAGCTCGGCACCACCACGATCGCCCAGACCTTCGTCGGCTCGACGTCCAAGGTCTGCGCCGCCTCCACCACGATCGCCAACTACGGCTTCGGCACCCTCGGCACCGCCTGCGGCGCCACCACCGTCACCGGCGAGCGCTGATCACCACCGCTTCCTGACCGCACACCGGCCGGGCACCCCCCAGGTGCCCGGCCCCACGGCGTACCCGATCCGACACCGACTCCCCGGGGGACCCCGCATGAACCGCCCCGCACCACTCCGGCCGCCCGTGGCCCTGCTCGCCGCGCTCGCCCTGCTCTGCGGCGCCCTGGCCGCCGTCCTCGCACTGGCCGCCCCCGCCAAGGCGGTCACCGTGCACGGCACGTTCACCCTCAAGGGGGGCTCGGGCTCGACCACCGCCAAGCCCTTCGCCACCGGGGTCACCACCCCGGCCGCCTGCCCCGCCCCGGCCGACCCCGCCAAGCCGTACGTCAAGGCCCTGCTCGCCGTCGTCAGCCCCGACAACCGCGAACAGACCGTCAACCTGGCCGTCACCACCACCGGCGACCCGCTCAGCGCCGGGCCCTTCACCCGTGGCTTCGACACCGCCGTCGACTACGGCACCCTCCAGGACCGGCTCCTCGAACTGCGCGGCGGCGGCCCCGTCGACGGCCGCTACGAACTGCGCCTGGCCTGCCGGACCGCGCACGGCGCCGAGTCCGACGACTACTTCTCCGCGATGATCGAGGTCACCGGCACCACCTGGACCCCGGTCGCCCAGCTGACCACCGTCACCGAGGTCGTCTCCGACCCCGCCGCCCCCACCGTCGGCGGCCGGGCCAGGCTCGTCGCGACCGTGCAGCCCAAGGAGGCCGCCGGGACGGTCAGCTTCCAGAAGTTCGTCAACGAGGAACTCATCGACATCGCCACCGTCGACGTCGTCGCGGGCAAGGCGGAGACCACCCTCACCGGACTGACCCTCACCGGCCCCGAAGGACTGCCCGTCCTCGCCACCTTCACCCCCACCGCCCCCGAGGCCCACACCGGCTCCTTCTCCGTCTTCACCCTGTACGTCCACGAGGCCACCGCCAGCCCCACCGGCCCCACCCCCACCGGGACGGACACCCCCACCCCCACCGGCACCGCGACCGGCACCGCGAGCCCCACCGGCACGCCCACGGACGAGCCGACCGGCACCCCCGAACCCACCGACGAGCCCACCGGCACCCCCGAGCCCACCGGCACCGACACCCCGTCGCCCACCGCGACCGACGGCACCGGTGACACCGGCGGGTCCGGCGGTTCCACCGGTGGCGACAGCGGCTCCGGCGGCTCCTCCGGCGGCACCGGCACCCACGGCGGCTCCGGCTCCCTCGCCGCCACCGGCGCCACCACCGCGGCCTCCGCCGCCCTCGGCTCCCTCGCCCTCTGCCTCCTCGGCGCCGCCGCCGTCGCGCACGCCCGCCGCCGCAAGGACGGCGCCCGCCCGTGACCACCGCACCGCCCCCCACCGCCCCCCGCGCCGGGCTCGCCCTGGCCGGGGCGGCGCTGTGCGTCCTCGCCGCGCTCCTCATCGGCTTCGCCGCCGACCTCACCGTCGTCGGCCACCTCCAGCACGCCCGCGACCAGTCCACCGGCTACGACGACCTGCGCGAGCAACTCGCCCTCGGCACCGCCCCGGTGGGCCAGCTCACCTACGACGGCAAGCCCCTCGCCCCCGGCGCCCCCGTCGCCCTCCTGCGCGTCCCCGCCCTCGGCCTGCGCGAGGTCGTCGCCGAAGGCACCACCTCCGGGGTCCTCATGTCCGGACCCGGCCACCGCCGCGACACCGCCCTCCCCGGCCAGGCCGGAGCCAGCGTGATCATGGGCCGCAGATGGGGCTACGGCAGCCCCTTCAACGACGTCCACCGCCTCCCGCCCGGCGCCAGGATCCAGCTCACCACCGGCCAGGGCGAGTCCGTGTACGAGGTCACCGGCGTCCGCCGCCCCGGCGACCCCAACCCCGCCGCCCTCCGCCCCGGCGAAGGCCGCCTCACCCTGCTGACCGCGAGCGGCGGCGCCTACACCCCCGAGGACGTCGTCCGCGTCGACGCCCGCCTCCTCACCACCGCCCAGCCCAGCCCGCCCCGGCCGCTACGCCCCGGCTGGATCACCGCCGCCGAGAAGCCCCTCGCGGGCGACCCCGACGCCTGGCCCCGGATCTTCCTCGGCGCCCAGGCCCTCCTCCTCGCCGCCCTGCTCACCGTCCTCGCCCGCCGCCGCTGGGGCGCCCGCCAGACCTGGGTCACCGCCGTGCCCGTCCTCGTGGCGCTCGGCGTCCTCGTCTCCGGCGAACTGACCCGGCTCCTCCCCAACCTCCTCTGAAACCCGTGGAGTCCACACCGTGACCGAGCTCGCCGACACCGTCACCCTGCCGCCCGTGCCCGCCACCGGAGCGGCGGCCCCCTCCCGGGCCGGCGCCCTCGAAGCCGAGGCCGTCTCGGCCTGGTTCGGCGACCGCAAGGTCCTCGACCGGGTCTCCCTCGCCATGCCCGCCCGCGAGGTCACCGCCCTGATCGGCCCCTCCGGCTGCGGCAAGTCCACGTTCCTGCGCATCCTCAACCGGATGCACGAACTCACCGGCACCGCCTCCCTCGCGGGCCGGGTCCTCCTCGACGGCGCCGACATCTACGACCGGGGACGCCGCATCACCCACGCCCGCCGCGAGATCGGCATGGTCTTCCAGAAGCCCAACCCGTTCCCCGCGATGTCCCTCCACGAGAACGTCCTCGCCGGTCTGAAGCTCGGCGGCGTCCGCGCCGACAAGGAGACCAGGGACGCCCTCGTCGAGGAGTGCCTCACCAAGGCGGGGCTCTGGCGCGAGGTCAAGGACCGGCTGCGGCAGCCCGGCGGGGCGCTCTCCGGCGGCCAGCAGCAGCGCCTGTGCATCGCCCGCTCGCTCGCCGTCCGCCCCCGCGTGCTGCTCATGGACGAGCCGTGCTCCGCCCTCGACCCCACCTCCACCCGGCGCGTCGAGGAGACCATCGCCGAGCTGAAGTCCGAGGTCACCGTCGTCATCGTCACCCACAACATGCAGCAGGCGGCCCGGGTCTCCGACTCCTGCGCCTTCTTCCTCGCCGAACAGGGCACCCCCGGCGCCATCGTCGAACACGGCCCGACGGAAAGGGTCTTCGGCTCCCCGGCCGACCCCCGGACCGCCGACTACGTCAACGGCCGCTTCGGCTGACCCGACCCGACCGGCCCCGCCCGACCCGACCGGCGCCGCCCGCCCCGACCGGCGCCGCCCGTACGGCCGGGGGCGCGCTCCCCGGCCGGACATGCCGGAGGGCCGGTGGGAAGCGTGCTCCCACGGCCCTCCGCCGTTCGTCCGTACCGCCCGGGCCGCAGCCCGGGTCCGTACCGCCCGGGCCGCAGCCCGGGTCCGTACCGCCCGGGTCAGAGCCCGGCGGCCTCCGACAGGTCCCGCTTGACCGCCGCCAGCAGCTCCGCCGCCTTCGCGCGGGCCGCCACGAGCCCGTCCGCCGACGCGACCGGCACCACGACCTCCAGGTAGCACTTCAGCTTGGGTTCCGTACCGCTCGGGCGGACGATCACCCGTGCCCGGTAGGCGCCCTCCAGGTGGTAGCGCAGGCCGTCCGTCGGCGGCAGCGCCTCCGTGCCCTTGGCCAGGTCCTCCGCCGAGACCACCGTCAGACCGGCGAGCGAGACCGGCGGGCGCTCGCGCAGCGCGGCCATCGCGGCCGTGATGATCCCCAGGTCCTCGACCCGCACCGACAGCTGGTCCGTGGCGTGCAGCCCGTGCTCGACGGCCAGGTCGTCGAGCAGGTCGGACAGGGTGCGCCCGCGCTCCTTCAGGACCGAGGCCAGCTCGGTGACGAGCAGCGCCGCCGTGATGCCGTCCTTGTCGCGGACGCCGCCGGGGTCCACGCAGTAGCCGAGCGCCTCCTCGTAGCCGTAGCGCAGGCCCTCGACGCGGGCGATCCACTTGAAGCCGGTCAGCGTCTCCTCGTAGCCGACGCCCGCCGCCTCGGCGATCCGGCCGAGCAGCGAGGAGGACACGATCGACTCGGCGAAGACGCCCGTGGCGCCCCCGGCCACCAGGTGCGCGGCGAGCAGCGCGCCCACCTCGTCGCCCCGGAGCATCCGCCAGCCGCCCTCGGCGGCGGCGTCCGGCACGGCCACCGCGCAGCGGTCGGCGTCCGGGTCGTTGGCGATGACCAGATCGGGGTCCACGGCACGGGCCGCCTCGAAGGCGAGGTCCATGGCGCCGGGCTCCTCCGGATTGGGGAAGGCGACCGTCGGGAAGGCCGGGTCCGGCTCGGCCTGGGCGGCGACGAGCGCGGGCGGCGGGAAGCCGTGCCGGGCGAACGCGGCCGTCAGGACGTCCTTGCCGACGCCGTGCAGGGCCGTGTAGACGGTCCGCGCGGTCCGGGGGGACCCGGGGGTCAGGACGGCGTCCGTACGCTCCAGATAGGCGTCCAGGACCTCGTCGCCGAGGGTCTCCCAGCCGCCGTCCGGGCGGGGCACGTCGTGCAGCGAGCGGATCGCGGCGATCTCGGCGGCGATCTCCGCGTCGGCGGGCGGCACGATCTGCGAGCCGTCGCCCAGGTAGACCTTGTAGCCGTTGTCGCGGGGCGGGTTGTGGCTGGCGGTCACCTCGACGCCCGCGACGGCGCCCAGGTGCCTTATGGCGAAGGCCAGGACGGGCGTCGGCAGCGGCCGGGGGAGCACCGCGGCGCGCAGCCCCGCGCCGGTCATCACGGCGGCGGTGTCCCGGGCGAAGTCGGCGGACTTGTAGCGGGCGTCGTAGCCGATGACGACGAGGCCGCCCTCCCGGCCCTGGGCCCTGAGGTACGCGGCGAGGCCCGCGGCGGCCCGGATGACCACGGAGCGGTTCATCCGCTGCGGCCCGGCGCCCAGCTCGCCCCGCAGCCCGGCGGTGCCGAACTGGAGGGTGCCCGAGAACCGGGCGGCCAGCTCGTCGGTCGCGCCGCCTTCGAGGAGCGCGGCCAGCTCGTCGCGGGTCTCCGGGTCGGGGTCCTCGGCGAGCCAGGCCTGGGCCCGGGTGAGGAGGTCGTCCTGCGTCACGGTGTGCCTTTCGGGGTACGGGCGGGCGGCGGGGCCTCTTGCGGACGGTACGGGCGGGGTGCGGGGGTGCGGTGCGGGAGCGGGTGCCGCCGAGCGGAGCCCTTCCCCGTCCCGCCCCCTCCCGTAACCGGGTCTCCGCCCCGGACCCCGTGGCGCCCCGCCCGCCGGGCGGGGGCGGGGAGGGGGGTGGACCCGCGTGGCGGCCCCGCGCCGGAGACCGGCGGCCGGAGGCCGCGGCGCCCCGGAGCCCGTCCGGCCCCGGGGTGCGGAGGGGATCAGATCCGGGCGAGGACCCGGGTCAGCAGCTCGCCCATCCGGGCCGCCGAGTCACGGCCGGCCTGGAGGACCTCCTCGTGGTTCAGCGGCTCGCCCGAGAGACCGGCGGCGAGGTTGGTGACCAGGGAGATGCCCAGGACCTCGGCGCCCGCCTCGCGCGCGGCGATGGCCTCCAGGACCGTGGACATGCCGACGAGGTCGCCGCCCATGACGCGGACCATGTTGATCTCGGCCGGGGTCTCGTAGTGCGGACCGGGGAACTGGACGTAGACGCCCTCCTCCAGGGTCTCGTCGACCTCCTTGCACAGCGCGCGCAGCCGCGGCGAGTACACGTCGGTGAGGTCCACGAAGTTCGCGCCGACGATCGGCGAGGCCGCCGTCAGGTTGATGTGGTCGCTGATCAGGACGGGCTGGCCGGGGCGCATGCCCTCGCGCAGACCGCCGCAGCCGTTGGTGAGGACGACCGTGCCGCAGCCCGCGGCGACGGCGGTGCGCACGCCGTGGGCGACGGAGGCGACGCCCCGGCCCTCGTAGAAGTGGGTGCGGCCCAGGAAGAGCAGCGCGCGCTTCTCACCGATCCGGTACGAGCGGACCGTGCCGCCGTGGCCCTGGACGGCGGGCGGCGGGAAGCCGGGCAGTTCGGTGACGGGGAACTCGGCCTCGGGCTCGCCGAGCGCCTCGGCGGCGGGTGCCCAGCCCGAGCCCATGACCAGGGCGACGTCGTGCTTCTCGGCACCGGTCAGCTCGCGCAGACGCGCGGCTGCGGCCTCGGCGGCCTCGTACGGGGTGGCAGTTGCGTTCACTGACTCTCTCGCCTCGGGGAGGGGGGTCCGAGGCGGGCCCCGGACGGATTTGTTACGCGCAGAAGCGTATCCGGTGATTGCCTACGCGCGTAGATGACGATGCCGACGGACATGGGATCGTTGTCTTGTCGTTTCCGACGAACGGCACGGAGGAGGAGGCGCCGGGGGGCTTCGGCGGTTCCCACACCTCAGCAGGGGCGCTTGCGCAGCTCCATCACGTAGTCGTGCGGGGCGCCCGCCGACTCGGCGGCGTCGGCGACCTCGCCGAGGTACCGCGCGGACGGCAGCCCGCCCTCGTACCCGTTGAGGACGTACAGCCAGACGGGTTCCTCGCCGTCCAGGGTGTGCACCCGGACCCGCATCCGCCGGTAGACGTCGAGGTTGACGCCCTCCCAGCGGTCCATGGAGTCCTCGTCCATCGGCGCGATGTCGTACAGCGCCACGAAGACCTGGGACCTGGGGGCCTCCACGATCGTCGCCAGCGCCCCCTCCCAGCCCATCTGCTCGCCGCCGAAGGTCAGCCGCCAGCCGTTGAGCCAGCCCGTGCCGCGCAGCGGGGAGTGCGGTGCGCGGCGGCTCATCAGCCGCGCGTCGAGGTTGCCGGCGAACGCGGCGTAGAGCGACATGGGACCGAGGGTACGGGAGGGGACGGGGTGTCCGCCGAAGCCCGGTGCGGCGGGGGCCGGTCCGGCCCGGCGACGCCCGGGCGGGGCGGGCCGTGCCCCCGCCCGCGGGGACGGCGCCGACCCGTCGCCGGGAAGGGCCGTGACCTGTCGGCGGAGGCGGCTCCGAGCCCCCGGCGGGGCGGCCGGGACCCCTTCCGGGGCCCCGCCGACCGCTCGCCGCCGGGCCCGTGACCCGTCGGTACGGCCCCGGCGCGTCGCCCGGCCCCGGGTGCGCGACAATGGGTCACGCACTTGAAGCGTGCGGGACAATGGCGTACGCACTGCATCCCAGCGGGGGGACCCCCCGGCAGAACGAGAGCGCGAGGCGTAGATCCCAGTGACCCGGATCGTGATCATCGGCGGCGGACCCGGCGGATACGAGGCGGCCCTGGTGGGCGCCCAACTCGGCGCGGAGGTGACCGTCGTGGACTGCGACGGCCTCGGCGGCGCGTCCGTCCTGACCGACTGCGTCCCCTCCAAGACCCTGATCGCCACCGCGGAGGTGATGACCACCTTCGACTCCTCCTACGAGGAGCTGGGCATCATCGTCGCGGACGACACCCCCCACTTCGAGCAGGCCGCCCGGGTGGTCGGCGTCGACCTGGGCAAGGTCAACCGACGGGTGAAGCGCCTGGCGCTCGCCCAGTCCCACGACATCACCGCCTCCGTCACCCGGGCCGGTGCCCGGGTGCTGCGCGGCCGCGCCCGGCTCTCCGGGCGGCAGGCGATGGACGGCTCCCGCCAGGTGGTCGTGACCGCCGCCGACGGCGCCGAGGAGACGCTGACCGCCGACGCCGTGCTCATCGCGACCGGCGGCCACCCGCGCGAGGTCCCGGACGCCAAGCCGGACGGCGAGCGCATCCTGAACTGGACCCAGGTCTACGACCTCAAGGAGCTGCCCGAGGAGCTGATCGTGGTCGGCTCCGGCGTCACCGGCGCCGAGTTCGCCGGTGCCTACCAGGCGCTCGGCTCCCGGGTGACCCTGGTCTCCTCCCGCGACCGCGTGCTGCCGGGCGAGGACCCGGACGCGGCGGCCGTCCTGGAGGACGTCTTCCGGCGCCGGGGCATGAACGTCATGGCCCGTTCCCGCGCGGAGTCCGCCAAGCGGGTCGGCGACCGGGTCGAGGTCACCCTCTCGGACGGCCGGGTCATCTCGGGCACCCACTGTCTGATGGCCGTCGGCGCGATCCCGAACTCGGCGGGCATGGGCCTGGAGGAGGCCGGGGTCAAGCTGAAGGACTCCGGCCACATCTGGACCGACAAGGTCTCCCGCACCACCGCCCCCGGGGTGTACGCGGCCGGTGACGTCACCGGTGTCTTCGCGCTCGCCTCGGTGGCCGCCATGCAGGGCCGCATCGCGATGTACCACTTCCTGGGCGACGCGGTGGCCCCGCTGAACCTGAAGACGGTCTCGTCCAACGTCTTCACCGACCCCGAGATCGCCACCGTCGGCTACACCCAGGCGGACGTGGACGCGGGGAAGATCGACGCCAAGGTCGTGAAGCTGCCGCTGCTGCGCAACCCGCGCGCGAAGATGCAGGGCATCCGGGACGGCTTCGTGAAGATCTTCTGCCGTCCGGGCACCGGCATCGTAGTCGGCGGCTGTGTCGTCGCGCCGAAGGCGAGCGAGCTGATCCATCCGATCTCGATCGCGGTCGACAACAATCTGACCGTCGAACAGATCGCAAATGCTTTCACCGTGTACCCCTCCCTTTCGGGTTCGATCGCGGAAGTGGCACGGCAGTTGCAGACCCGGAAGAACGCGGAAGAGGCGTAACACCGGCCGCCAACAGCGCTCCCGCCTGCGGGAACGATTCCCCGACCCGGACAACCCCCGGCAAGGCGGGGCATAGTCCTGGCGCGGAGCACAGCACGGACGGGGTCTCCCATACCACTTGGAGGCCCCGTCCGTGCGTATCTTCCGTAATTCGCGGCATACCGCTGCACACTCTCGTCCGGCCGCGTTACTGTCAGTTTCGTGTTCGCTGCAGAACGTCGCCAGTTGATCCTCGAAATGGTGCGAGCCAATGGGGCCGTGTCGCTCCGCGAGCTCGCCCGCGTCGTCCAGACCTCGGAGGTGACCGTACGGAGGGACGTACGGGCACTGGAGGCAGAAGGACTCCTCGACCGCCGCCACGGCGGTGCGGTGTTGCCGGGCGGATTCACGCGAGAATCCGGCTTCCCGCAGAAATCCCATCTCGCCACCGCCGAGAAGACGGCCATCGCCGATGTCGCGGCGAGCCTCGTCGAAGAGGGCGAGGCCATCGTCGTCGGCGCCGGGACGACCACGCAGGAGCTGGCCCGCAGGCTCGCCCGCGTCCCCGGTCTGACCGTGGTCACCAACTCCCTGCTCGTCGCGCAGGCCCTCGCCCACGCCAACCGGGTCGAGGTCGTCATGACCGGGGGCACCCTGCGCGGCTCCAACTACGCCCTGGTGGGCAGCGGGGCCGAGCAGTCGCTCCAGGGCCTCCGGGTCTCCCGCGCCTTCCTCTCCGGCAGCGGACTGACCGCCGAGCGCGGCCTGTCCACCTCCAACATGCTCTCCGCGAGCGTGGACCGGGCCCTCGTCCAGGCGGCGGCCGAGGTGGTGGTCCTCGCCGACCACACCAAGCTCGGCGCCGACACCATGTTCCAGACGGTGCCCACGGACGTCATCACCCGGCTGGTCACCGACGAGCCGCCCGCCCACGACGACCGGGCCGCCACCGAGCTCCAGGCCCTCGCCGACCAGGGCGTGCAGATCGCCGTCGCGGGCACCGGAGCCTCGGGCGGACCGGGAGGCGAACAGGCCCCCCCGGGCGTCCGGCCCCGCCGTGACATGCCGCTCCCGGTCCAGCGCGGCCGTATGGCGGCGGGTCAGTACCGGGGCCCGGGCGGCGGGATGGCCGCCGAGACCCTGGAGCGCACGGCGAGGGTCGCTGACATGCGGCGCCGCTGAGGGCACGGTCCGCCGCACCCCGGAAGGCCCCTCCCCGGGGCCCCGCACACCGCCGCCGAGCCCCCGGCGACGAGGCCCGGGCGCCTTCCGCCGATGTCGGCACCCTGTCCGTGCGGGCACGGACAGACGGGCACGGACACCTCGGACGGTCCGTCCCGGTGTGCCGTCCCTGTCGGCGCCCGCGTGGCCTTCCGCGCCGGAGTCCGGCTGCTCGTGTGCCGGAGCCCAGCCGTTCCCGCGCCGGAGCCCGCCGCCCGCGTCTGCGAGCCCGTACCGGAGCGTCCGACGCCGTGTGGCGCCTGTGTGGTGGTGCGTGGTGAGTGGTGCCTGCGAGGCTTCCGTACCGGAGCCCCGTCCGTCGTCCTCCGCGCCGGAGTCCAGCCGTCCGTCGTCCTCCGCGCCGGAGTCCAGCCGTCCGTGTCCCCGGTCCGGTCGTGCGGCCCGGTCCCGTCGGCGGGGCGTGCCGAGCCCGGCCGCCCGGTCCGCTCCTCAGTCCTTGATGCCCCGCAGTGTCAGCGCGAGTAGACGGTCCGCCAGTTCCTCGTCCTCCGGCGCCTGTTCCGCCGCGAGCGCGATCGCGTTGGTCAGCTGCATCAGATCGCCGATCGACACGTCGGCCCGCACCTGACCCGCCTCCCTGGCCCGGTCGAGCAGCCGCTCGCCCGCCGCGCGCAAGGGGTCGCTGCACCCCGCGAGCGCCGAACTCCGGTCGTGCGAGGCGGACATCAGCGCGTGCGCGAGCCCCCGGTACTCACCCGCGTACGCGACCAGCGCCCGCAGCCACTCGACCAGGGCCCGGCACGACTCCTCCGCCTCCGCCAGCTCCTCCGAGCGCCGCAGCAGCGCGGTGAGGGCCTCCTGGAAGACCGCGTTCAACAGGTCGGCCCGGGTGGGGAAGTGGCGGTACAGGGTGCCGATGCCCACCCCCGCGCGGCGCGCGATCTCCTCCAGGGGCGCGTCGGCGCCCTGCTCGGCGAAGGCGCCACGGGCCTCGGTCAGCAGTCGCTCGTGATTGCGGCGTGCGTCGGCTCGCATGGTCTCGGTCCGCCCTCCCCTCGACGAAGGGCCCGCAGGCAGCTGCCTGCGGGCCCTTCGTACCGTACTCGTACCGTGGATCAGTCCTTGATGTCGCAGATCGAGGCGCCGGAGGTGACCGACGCGCCGATCTCGGCGGTCAGGCCCTTGACGGTGCCGGAGCGGTGCGCGTTCAGCGGCTGCTCCATCTTCATGGCCTCCAGGACGACGATCAGATCGCCTTCCTTGACCTCCTGGCCCTCCTCGACCGCGATCTTCACGATCGTGCCCTGCATCGGGGAGGCCAGGGTGTCGCCGGAGGCGGCCGGGCCGGACTTCTTCGCCGCCCGCCGCTTCGGCCGCGCACCCGCCGCGATGCCCTGACGCGCCAGTGTCATGCCCAGCGAGGACGGCAGCGAGACTTCGAGGCGCTTCCCGCCGACCTCGACCACGATCGTCTCGCGGCCCGCCTCCTCCTCGTCGGCGTCCACGCCGGCCGGGGTGAACGGCGGGATCTCGTTGACGAATTCGGTTTCGATCCAGCGGGTGTGGATGTGGAAGGGGTCGGTGGTGAAGTCGGGGTCGGTGACGACGGCGCGGTGGAAGGGGATGGCGGTGGCCATGCCTTCGACCTTGAACTCGGCCAGGGCGCGGGCGGCGCGCTGGAGGGCCTGTTCGCGGGTGGCGCCGGTGACGATGAGTTTGGCGAGGAGGGAGTCCCAGGCGGGGCCGATGACGGAGCCGGATTCCACGCCCGCGTCGAGGCGGACGCCGGGTCCGGTCGGGGGGCTGAAGAGGGTGACGGTGCCGGGGGCGGGCAGGAAGCCGCGGCCGGGGTCCTCGCCGTTGATGCGGAACTCGAAGGAGTGGCCGCGGATCTCGGGGTCGCCGTAGCCGAGTTCCTCGCCGTCGGCGATGCGGAACATCTCCCGTACGAGGTCGAGGCCGGTGACCTCCTCGGTGACCGGGTGCTCGACCTGGAGGCGGGTGTTGACCTCGAGGAAGGAGATGGTGCCGTCGGCGGCGACGAGGAACTCCACCGTTCCGGCGCCGACGTACCCGGCCTCCTTCAGGATGGCCTTCGACGCCGCGTACAGCTCGGCGTTCTGCGCTTCGGTCAGGAACGGCGCGGGGGCCTCCTCGACCAGCTTCTGGTGGCGGCGCTGGAGCGAGCAGTCCCGGGTGGAGACCACGACCACGTTGCCGTGGGAGTCGGCCAGGCACTGTGTCTCCACGTGCCGGGGCCGGTCGAGGTAGCGTTCCACGAAGCACTCGCCCCGGCCGAACGCCGCGACGGCCTCACGGACGGCGGAGTCGTACAGCTCCGGGACCTCCTCCAGCGTCCGGGCCACCTTCAGGCCACGGCCACCGCCGCCGAACGCCGCCTTGATCGCGATCGGCAGCCCGTGCTCCCGGGCGAAGGCCACCACCTCGTCCGCGCCGGAGACCGGGTCGGGGGTGCCGGCGACCAGCGGGGCACCGGCGCGCTGCGCGATGTGCCGGGCGGCGACCTTGTCGCCCAGATCGCGGATCGCGTGCGGCGGCGGCCCGATCCACGTCAGACCCGCGTCCAGGACCGCCTGCGCGAACTCCGCGTTCTCCGACAGGAACCCGTACCCCGGATGCACCGCGTCGGCACCGGAGTCCTTCGCCGCCTGCAGGACCTTGCCCATGTCCAGGTAACTGGTCGCCGGAGTGTCACCGCCCAGCGCGAACGCCTCATCGGCCGCCCGGACATGCAGAGCGTCCCGGTCGGGCTCGGCGTACACGGCCACGCTGCCGATACCGGCGTCACGGCACGCCCGCGCCACACGGACAGCGATTTCGCCACGGTTGGCGATGAGCACCTTGCGCACGATGGCTCCCTCCTTGAAACAAGCTGAGTTTAGGGACTGCCGACACGGCCTTTCGACCCGTCCTCAGTGGTGAGCTTGCCCACACGCAGCGTGACCCCGGGCCTGCTCGGGTCGTGAATTCCCTTGTCGCACCACGGTACGCAGGGATTCTTTACGGCACAGTAGCCCCGAGGTGTGGTGCAGGTCTCTGTTCGCGGGGCCAGTGGCCGTTCGGGTTTCTTTGTCGGGTCTCTACGAATGGCTTGATGATTCTTTGCGGAGCGGACCGCCGCCGCCCGCCGGGCGCGGGCACTTGTCCAGGGGTTTACCGGCCAGTAGCCTGCGCGCTGTCGAACGTACTCTCGGTAACAAGTGAACGCAGGGGGTGGCCGAAGTGGCCCGCAGACCGATAGCCCTCGTGACGGCGGCGGTGCTGCTCCTCGAAGCGCCCGGCATCGTCGCGGTCAACGCCGTGATGGCCCGGTTCGTGAAGGCCCAGTCGATGTCCCTCGACGGGCTGGACCCCGAGTCGATGCACACCGGCACCTGGGCCCTCGGCATCGGCTCCGGCGCGGCCCTCGCCCTCTGCGGGCTCGTCGCGCTCGTGGCGGGGGTCCGCGACCGGCGCCCGGGACGCCTCGGCCGGGCCCTGCTCATCGGCTGCGCGCTCGTGCACGCCGTCCTCGCCGCCGTCGCCGTCGGACTGCTCGGCTGGGGCGCGTTCGCCGTCCTCATGACCGTCCTCGGCCTGATCGTCCTGACGCTGGTGGCGTACGGCGAGGGGTCCGGGACGCGCGGGGAGGAACGGCGGCCGGAGCGGGAGGGCTCCGGGAACGTCCGGGACGGAGCGACGGCGGCGGGGTGACGCCGCGCGCGGCGGCCGGTCACGCCCGGCCCGGAGCCGCGCCCGTGTCCCCGTGCCCGTATCCCGTATCCCGTATCCGTGTCCCGTGTCCGTACGGGGCCGGGGATCGCTGTCCGTCAGGCCCAGAGGTCCGTGATCCGTACGTCCAGCTTCGCGAGGAGCCGACGCAGCAGCGGCAGCGACAGCCCGATCACATTGCCCGGGTCCCCGTCGATGCCGTCGATGAACGGCGCCGAACGCCCGTCCAGGGTGAACGCGCCCGCCACGTGCAGCGGTTCGCCGCTGGCCACGTACGCGGCGATCTCCTCGTCCGTCGGCTCACCGAACCGGACCACGGTGGACGCGGTCGCCGACTCGTACCGCTTGGTCACCGTGTCCCACACGCAGTGCCCGGTCTGCAGGACGCCGACGCGCCCGCGCATCGCCTTCCAGCGGGCGACGGCCTCCTCCGCGTCGGCGGGCTTCCCGAGGGCCCGGTCGTCCAGTTCGAGGACCGAGTCGCAGCCGATGACCAGCGCACCCGCCGCCTCCGGCCGGGCGGCCACCCGGGCCGCCTTGGCCTCCGCGAGGAGGAGCGCCAGCTCGGCGGGCGTCGGGGCGTGCACCTTGTCCTCGTCCACCCCGCTGACGATCACCTCGGGGGCGAGACCGGCCTGCCGGAGCAGCCCGAGCCGGGCGGGGGAGGCGGAGGCGAGCACGACACGGCGCGGATCAGCAGTCATGGGGGAAGCCTAGCCAGTACGGCGGAACGGCCGCCCGCCGGCGCCGGGGCGCCCCGGCGCCGCACGACATCCCGGAGAACCGGCGCCGCAACGCCTCAGGAGCCCGGCGCCGCACGGCTCCCCGGTGTCGCACCGCCTCCGGACGCCCCGGCGCCGGACGGCTCCCGGCCGCCGCGAGGCCCCCGGCCCCGACACGCTCCCGGCCGCCCGGCCAGGCTCCTCAGCGCGCGCTGGCCACGAACATCCCCACCACCATCGCGAGGGCGAGCAGCACCCCCGTGCGGCGGAGCATCGCCTGCATGTCCCGCAGGAACTTCGGCGGCTGGTTCTCGGGGTCGGACCACAGCATGTCCTCGATCCTGCGGCCGGAACGGCGGGGGCGCCTGAGTACGGATACTCAGGCGCCCCGGTGTGGAAGGACTATTCGCGGAGACGCGCCGCCCACGGGTACCCCGGGGAAGCCCCCCGGCACCCGGAGTCCGGGCCTCCGTCCGGTCCGGGCCTCCGTCCGGTCCGGGGTCCGGTCCTGGCGTCCGGTCCGGACCCGGCCCGGTCACACCGGCCAGTACGACCGGGCCCAGGCCCGAGGTCCCGGCCGCTGCCGTACCGTCCGGGCGATCCGGGACGGGTCCGACCACCCCTCCGGCACCACGGGCCCGCCGCTCCGGGCGGCCGCGGCCGCCGCCAGCGCCGCGGCCCGCGCCCGGACCACCGTCAGAGCGGCGGCCAGCTCCTCCGGAGTCGGGTTTCCTCGTACGACCTTGATCATGGCGGCTCCTTGAGGGGTCCGGTCCCCGAGGGGTCCGGAAGCGGTCTACGCGGTCTACAGCGGGATGTTGCCGTGCTTCTTCGGGGGCAGGGACTCCCGCTTCGTCCGCAGCTGACGCAGCCCCTTGACGATCTGCGGGCGGGTGTCCGACGGCGGGATCACCCCGTCGACGTAACCGCGCTCCGCCGCCGTGTACGGGTTGAGCAGGGCGTCCTCGTACTCCTGGATCAGCCGCGCGCGCACCGCCTCGGACTCCTCGGCGTCCCCCGCCTCCGCGATCGTCCTGCGGTGCAGGATGTTCACCGCGCCCTGCGCGCCCATCACCGCGATCTGCGCCGTCGGCCACGCCAGGTTCAGGTCCGCGCCCAGGTGCTTGGAGCCCATGACGTCGTACGCGCCGCCGAACGCTTTCCGCGTGATGACCGTGATCAGCGGGACCGTGGCCTCCGCGTACGCGTAGATCAGCTTCGCGCCGCGCCGGATGATCCCGCCGTACTCCTGGTCCACGCCCGGCAGGAAGCCCGGCACGTCCACGAAGGTCAGGACCGGGATGTTGAACGCGTCGCAGGTCCGCACGAACCGCGCCGCCTTCTCGCTCGCGTCGATGTCCAGACAGCCCGCGAACCGCATCGGCTGGTTGGCGACCACACCGACCGGGAAGCCCTCCACTCGGCCGAAGCCGGTCAGGATGTTCGGCGCGAACAGCGACTGCGTCTCCAGGAACTCGCCGTCGTCGAGGACGTGCTCGATCACGGTGTGCATGTCGTACGGCTGGTTCGCCGAGTCCGGGACCAGCGTGTCCAGCTCGCGGTCCTCGTCCGTCGCCGAGGTCTCCGCGACCTCGGGGAACGAGGGCGGCTCGGACAGGTTGTTCGACGGCAGGTACGACAGCAGGGACTTGACGTACTCGATCGCGTCCTTCTCGTCGCCCGCCATGTGGTGGGCGACGCCCGAGGTGGCGTTGTGCGTCCGCGCCCCGCCCAGCTCCTCGAAGCCGACGTCCTCGCCGGTCACCGTCTTGATGACGTCCGGCCCCGTGATGAACATGTGCGAGGTCCGGTCCACCATCACCGTGAAGTCGGTGATCGCGGGCGAGTAGACCGCGCCGCCCGCGCACGGGCCCACCACCAGCGAGATCTGCGGGATCACCCCGGAGGCATGGGTGTTGCGCCGGAAGATCTCCCCGTACATGCCGAGCGCGGCCACCCCCTCCTGGATGCGGGCGCCGCCGGAGTCGTTGATCCCGATCACCGGGCAGCCCGTCTTCAGGGCGAAGTCCATCACCTTGACGATCTTCTGCCCGTACGTCTCGCCCAGCGCGCCGCCGAACACCGTGAAGTCCTGCGAGAACACCGCGACCGGACGCCCGTCCACCGTGCCGTAGCCGGTGACGACCCCGTCGCCGTACGGCCTGTTCGCCTCCAGGCCGAAACTGGTCGACCGGTGCCGGGCCAGCTCGTCCAGCTCCACGAACGAATCCTCGTCGAGCAGCAGGGCGATCCGCTCCCGCGCCGTCAGCTTGCCCTTCGCGTGCTGCTTCTCCACCGCGCGCTCCGAGCCTGCGTGGGTGGCCTCGCCGACGCGGCGCCTCAGATCCGCGATCTTGCCCGCGGTCGTGTGAATGTCGATCTCGTACTGCTCTGCCGGCTCGGACATCGGGATGCGGCTCCCTGCCTGGTCACGGGGGATTCGTTGACTGCGAATGGGCTACTGCTCAGCTACTGAGCCGTAGCGTAGCGACGGCGATACGGTTCGGCACTGCGGTCTTTCCCACACCTAGTCTGGCTTGCATGACGACCCCCCAAGGCTCCGGCGGCCGCTGGTCCGACCTCGACCGGCCCCCGCTCAACGCGCCCGCCCTGCGCCGTGCCCTCGTCCGGCCCGACGGGCTGTGGACCTCGCTCGACGTGGTCACCGCCACCGGGTCGACCAACAGCGACCTGGCCGCCCGCGCCGGGGAACTCCCCGAGGGCGCCGTCCTCGTCGCCGAGGAGCAGACCTCCGGGCGCGGACGCCTCGACCGGCGCTGGACCGCCCCCGCCCGCTCCGGGCTCTTCGTCTCCGTCCTGCTCAGGCCCCGGGCCCCCGTCGAGCGCTGGGGCTGGCTCCCGCTCCTCACCGGCGTGGCCGTCGCCACCGGGCTCGCCCGGTCCGCCGGGGTCGACACCTCCCTCAAGTGGCCCAACGACCTGCTGGTCTCCGTCGACGGCGCCGAACGCAAGGCGGGCGGCATCCTCGCCGAACGCGCGGGCGACGACGCCGTCGTCGTCGGCTTCGGCGTCAACGTCTCCCTCCGCGCCGACGAACTGCCCGTCCCCACGGCCGGCTCCCTCCTCCTCGCCGGAGCCGTCTCCACCGACCGCGACACCCTCCTGCGGGCCGTCCTGCGCTCCCTCGACGAGTGGTACGGGACGTGGGAGCGCGCCGACGGCGACCCCGCCGCCTCCGGTCTCCAGGCCGCCTACACCACGGGCTGCGCGACCCTCGGCCGCCGGGTCAGGGCCGAGCTGCCCGGCGAGCGGACCCTGGAGGGCGAGGCCGTCTCCCTGGACGGCGACGGACGCCTCGTGGTGGCCACCGAGGGCGGCGGCACCGAGGCCGTGGGCGCCGGGGACATTGTCCATCTGCGCACCCCCGCGTAGGGCGGGTCTCGAACGTCCCGCCTTCCCGGCGACCGTGCGGACGCCGCTCCTTCCGGAACACGCCCCGGGCCGTCCCTCCCGGACGCCACCGGCCGGACCGAGCGGTGTCCGGGAGGAACGACCGGGCGGCGCCGGGGGTACGTGTACGGGCCACGGACGGCCTGGACCCCCGGCGCGGGACGGCGCGGCTCGCGGTTCGGGCGTGAGCCATTCCACACCTGTCGTATCGTGGAGCGCGATCCAGGCGACAGATCGGCAGGACAAGTGGGCAGGGAACGGGCAGGAGGCGGCCGGTGACCGTCGACGACGCGAACGCGGGCGGCGGGGCACAGCCACCCACGTACCCGACCCCCCACCACGAGGTCGACCACACGGCCGAGCCGACGGACGACCCCCTCGCCATCCGCCTCGAACAGCTCATCCTCGGCGCGGACCGCCGCTACACCCCCTTCCAGGCCGCCCGCACCGCCGGTGTCTCCATGGAGCTGGCCTCCCGCTTCTGGCGGGCCATGGGCTTCGCCGACATCGGCCAGGCCAAGGCCCTCACCGAGGCCGACGTCCTCGCCCTGCGGCGGCTCGCCGGTCTCGTCGAGGCCGGACTGCTCAGCGAGCCGATGGCCGTCCAGGTCGCCCGCTCCACCGGACAGACCACCGCCCGGCTCGCCGAGTGGCAGATCGACTCCTTCCTCGAAGGGCTCACCGAACCGCCCGAGCCCGGCATGACCCGCACCGAGGTCACGTATCCGCTGGTCGAGCTGCTCCTGCCCGAGCTGGAGGAGTTCCTCATCTACGTCTGGCGGCGCCAGCTCGCCGCCGCCACCGGCCGGGTCGTGCAGGCCGCCGACGACGAGGAGATGGTCGACCGGCGGCTCGCGGTCGGCTTCGCGGACCTCGTCGGCTTCACCCGGCTCACCCGCCGCCTGGAGGAGGAGGAGCTGGGCGAGCTGGTCGAGGCCTTCGAGACCACCTGCGCCGACCTGGTCGCCGCGCACGGCGGACGGCTCATCAAGACCCTCGGCGACGAGGTGCTCTTCTGCGCCGACGACGCCGGGACCGCCGCCGAGATCGCGCTGCGCCTGATCGAGACCCTCGGCCACGACGAGACGATGCCCGCGCTCCGCGTCGGCATCGCCTTCGGCACCGTGACGACCCGGATGGGCGACGTCTTCGGCACCACCGTGAACCTGGCCAGCCGCCTCACCTCGATAGCGCCCAAGGACGCCGTCCTGGTGGACGGCGCGCTCGCGGAGGAGCTGTCCAGGACCGGGGAGGCGCCCGTCTCGGAGACCGCCGCCGCCGAGGACGCCGTACGGGCCGGGAAGGAGGGCCGCAGGGCCGCCGCCTACCGCTTCGCGCTCCAGCCGATGTGGCAGCGCCCGGTGCGCGGCCTCGGGGTCGTCGAACCCTGGCTCCTGACCCGCCGCCCGACCTAGGATCTTCCCGAACGCCTGTTAACAGCCGTTAACGGGCGGGCTCCGGTCGGGAGGGTGTGCGGTCATGTCCGAGCAGCGCTTCGGTGAGTTCGTGGTGGTCCGGAAGGACGGGGACGGGCACGTCGCCGAACTGGTCCTGGACCGGCCCAAGGCGATGAACGCGGTCTCCTCCGAGATGGCCCGCTCCCTCGGGGCGGCCTGCGCGGCGCTCGCCGCCGACGGCTCCGTCCGCGTCACCGTGCTGACCTCGTCGAACGACCGGGCCTTCTGCGTCGGCGCCGACCTCAAGGAACGCAACTCCTTCACCGACGCCGAGCTGGTCCGCCAGCGGCCCACCGCCCGCGCCGCCTACACCGGCGTCCTGGAGCTGCCCATGCCGACGGTGGCCGCCGTGCACGGCTTCGCCCTCGGCGGCGGCTTCGAGCTGGCGCTCGCCTGCGATGTGATCGTGGCCGACGCGACCGCCGTGGTCGGTCTCCCCGAGGTCTCCGTCGGCGTCATCCCCGGCGGCGGCGGTACGCAGCTGCTGCCGCGCCGGGTGGGTGCGGCGCGCGCCGCCGAGCTGGTGTTCACGGCCCGCCGGGTGGCGGCGGAGGAGGCCCACGGCCTGGGGCTCGTGGACCTGCTCGCGCAGGACGCGCGGACCGGCGCCCTGGAGCTGGCCGGGCGGATCGCGGTCAACTCGCCGGTCGGGCTGCGCAACGCGAAGAAGGCGATGCGGCTCGGGCAGGGCCTGGACCTGCGGGCGGGGCTCGAAGTCGAGGACGCGGCCTGGCGCGCGACGGCCTTCTCGGGCGACCGCGCCGAGGGCGTGGCGGCCTTCAACGAGAAGCGGAAGCCGAACTGGCCGGGCGAGTGACCGTCACTGTCCGTATCGAATCGCATCGAACATCACTTACGGTGACGTCTCGGTAGGGAAAAGAGATCAAACCTCCCTAAGCTGGAGGAATGGGTGAGGACGGACGGCTGAGGGCCGTGGTGGCGCTGGCGCAGGGGATGGCGGCGGCGCGCACCTCGCGCGAGATCTGGCGGGCGGCGGCGCTCGGCTCCTGCGAGGGACTCGACGGCAGTTTCGCCGCCCTGTCCGTCTGGGAGCGGGACCACGGGCGCCTCAGGGTCCTGGTGAACGCCGGGGAACGGGCCGAGGGGGAGGAGGAGTTCCCCGAGTCGGAGACGTATCCGGTGCACCGGTTCCCCGAGATCACCGAGTTCCTGCACGAGCGGTGGGCGGGCGGCGGCGAGCCGGACGCCTGGGTGGAGACGGCCGGGGGGCCGGTGGCGACGGGCCGGGTGGCCGGTCTGCGGCGCCGGGGCCGGGGCTGCTGCGTGGTCGCCCCGATCGTGCTGCACGGGCGCGCCTGGGGCGAGCTGTACGTGGCCAGGCCGCCGGGGGAGAAACCTTTCACCCGGGCGGACGCGGATTTCGCCACCGTGCTCGCGGCGGTCGTCGCGGCCGGGATCTCGCAGGCGGAGCGGCTGGAGGAGGTCCGCAAGCTGGCCTTCACCGACCCGCTGACCGGGCTCGCCAACCGGAGGGCCGTCGACACCCGCCTCGACGAGGCCGTCGAGCGCTGCCGGGCGGACGGCTCCGTCGTCAGCCTGGTGGTCTGCGACCTCAACGGTCTGAAGCGGGTCAACGACACCCATGGTCACGCCGTCGGCGACCGGCTCCTGGAGCGCTTCGGCTCGGTCCTCTCGCGCTGCGGGGCCATGCTCCCCGGCGCCCTCGCGGCCCGGCTCGGGGGCGACGAGTTCTGTCTGCTGACGGTCGGCCCGACGGCGGACGAGGTCGTCGCGGTCGCGGAGGAGCTGTGCGTACGGGCGGCGGAACTGGAACTCGGCGAGGGCGTGGCCTGCGGGGTCGCCTCCACCGGCGACCCCATCGGCCCCCTCAGGTCCGCCCGCCGCCTCTTCCGCCTCGCGGACGCGGCCCAGTACCAGGCGAAGGCGGCCCGCTCGGCGAAACCGGTCGTGGCGGGCCGCGACGGCACGGTGGTCCGCCTCGCGGACGCCCCTCCGAGCACCCGGGACCGCCGCCGCTTCAGGGACGCGGCGCCGGTGCCGTCGCCGGAGCCGTCGCAGGAGCGGGGCGGGCCGCCGGTGCCTCCGCCGTCCCGGTCGCCGTCGCCGCTGCCGCTGCCGCTGTCGCCGTCGCCGTCTCAGTCCTCGTCGTCGCCGGAGCGGGGCGGCGGGGCGCGGGGGCCTTCGGTCGAGGGCTCGCCGGGTGCGGAGCCGTACGAGGGCGTGCGCCGCCCCGACCCGCACGCGGACCCGCACCAGCGCGCGGACCCGGACCCGCCCGCGAACCCCGGCGCGCACGCGCACGCGCATCCGGAACAGGGTCCGGAACGGCATCCGGAACCGGGCCCGGACGCGCATCCGAGTCCGCACGCAAGTCCGGAACCGCGTCCGGAACCGCGTCCGGACCCAGGTCCGCATCCGGGGGCGCGTGGTGGCGTGTGACGGCGGACCGGGCGGAGACGGCCCGCGCATCGGCGCCGGTCGTACGTCCCGCCGGGGTGAGGGGGCCGGGGCCCGCCCCGGACCGCCCCGACCACCCCGGACCACCCCGGGCCGTCCGAAGGTCACCCCGGACGACCCGCGACCGCGCCGGGCCACCCGGCCCCGGCCCGAGGGCCGCGACCCGGAGCCGCACTGGCCTCGTCCGCCCTCCCGTCCGGACCAACCCCGCCCGGTCCCGTCCGCACGACCCCGCACGACCCCGCCCGCCCCCGTCCGCCCGTCCGGACCGACCCCGCTCCCGTGCGCACGTCCCTCGCGGTAAGGGGTCGACATGCCCCCGGACGGTGACGCGGTCACCTAGTGACAGGTTGGTCTTCAATCCGTAGGGTGCTGAATATGGATATGCAGACAGTCGTGGTCCTCGGCACGTCCGGCACGACCCCGCAGGACGTCGTCGACGTCGCCCGCCACGGTGCCCGCGTCGAGCTGTCGGCCGAGGCGGTGGCGGCCCTCGCCGCCTCCCGCGCCGTCGTCGACGCGCTCGCGGCCAAGCCCGAGCCCGTCTACGGCGTCTCCACCGGCTTCGGCGCGCTCGCCACCCGGCACATCGGCCAGGAACTCCGCGCCCAGCTCCAGCGGAACATCGTCCGCTCGCACGCCGCGGGCATGGGCCCCCACGTCGAGCGCGAGGTCGTGCGCGCCCTGATGTTCCTGCGGCTGAAGACCGTCGCCTCCGGCCGCACCGGCGTGCGCCCCGAGGTCGCGCAGACCATGGCCGACGTCCTCAACGCCGGGATCACCCCCGTGGTCCACGAGTACGGCTCCCTCGGCTGCTCCGGCGACCTCGCCCCGCTCTCCCACTGCGCCCTCGCGCTGATGGGCGAGGGCGACGCCGAGGGCCCCGACGGCACGGTCCGCCCCGCCGGCGAACTGCTCGCCGCCCACGGCATCACCCCCGTGGAACTCAAGGAGAAGGAGGGCCTCGCCCTCCTCAACGGCACCGACGGCATGCTCGGCATGCTGGTCATGGCCCTCGCCGACCTCGACGTCCTCTACAAGTCGGCCGACATCACCGCCGCCTTCTCCCTCGAAGCCCTCCTCGGCACCGAGAAGGTCCTCGAACCCGAACTGCACGCCATCCGCCCGCACCCCGGCCAGGCCGCCTCCGCCGCCAACATGCTCGCCGTCCTCAAGGGCTCCGAGCTCACCGGCCACGCCCAGGCGGGCGAAGCCCCCCGCGTCCAGGACGCCTACTCGGTGCGCTGCGCCCCGCAGGTCGCCGGAGCGGGCCGCGACACCCTGGCCCACGCCCGGCTCGTCGCCGAGCGCGAACTCGCCGCCGCCGTCGACAACCCCGTCGTCCTGCCCGACGGCCAGGTCCGCTCCAACGGCAACTTCCACGGCGCCCCCGTCGCGTACGTCCTCGACTTCCTCGCCATCGCCGCCGCCGACCTCGGCTCCATCGCCGAGCGCCGCACCGACCGGCTCCTCGACAAGAACCGCTCGCACGGCCTGCCGCCCTTCCTCGCCGACGACGCCGGAGTCGACTCGGGCCTGATGATCGCCCAGTACACGCAGGCCGCCCTGGTCAGCGAGATGAAGCGGCTCGCCGTCCCGGCCTCCGCCGACTCCATCCCGTCCTCCGCCATGCAGGAGGACCACGTCTCCATGGGCTGGTCCGCCGCCCGCAAGCTGCGCACCGCGATCGGCAACCTGAACCGGATCATCGCGGTCGAGCTGTACGCGGCCACCCGGGGCGTGGAACTCCGCAGGGGCCTGGCCCCCGCCCCCGCCACCCGGGCGGCCATCGCCGCCCTGCGCGCCGCCGGAGTCGAGGGCCCCGGCCCGGACCGCTTCCTCGCGCCCGACCTGGCCGCCGCCGACACCTTCGTACGGGAGGGCGCGCTGCTCGCCGCCGTGGAGCCGGTCACCGGCCCGCTGGCCTGACCCGCGCCCGACGTACGAGGGGGCCCCGCGCCGGTGGATCCGGTGCGGGGCCCCCTCGTACGTCGGCGCGTCAGGAAGCGCGGCCCCTGCGGCGCATCGCGAGCGTCACGGACGCCGCGCCGACGCCCAGGAACGCCGTTCCGCCGAGCAGATACGGGACGGTGCCCCAGGGGCCGCTCTCCGCGAACCCGTCGGGTCCCGGGTCCTCCTGGACGATCCCGGTCCGCGCGCCGCCCCCCTCGTCGTTGGCGTTCGCGGACGGTACGAACCACAGGGCACACAGCAACGCCCCCGCGGCGGTCGCGGTCAGCAGTGGGCGGCGGGCGACGGACACGGAAATTTCGATCCCCCTTGCGGAAACCGCGAATTGGTCGGTGTGTCGATGCTAATGAACACAGCGGGTCGCGGGAAACCCGAGGCCCCCCGGGCGCCTACGCTCCGACCCATGAGCACTTCTGAGTCACCACGCTATGTCCGTCTTCGCGTCGATGTGGTCCTGGAGATCGACGGTCCGGCCGAACTGACCGAGGCCGCCGAGGCCCGGATCGACGGCGACGAGTTCATGCCCGAGGAGGAGAGGACGCAGGCCAGGGCCGCCGCCCGGGAGGACGGGGCCGAGGCCCTCGCCTACCTCGTCGAGCCCTTCGACCTGATCCGGGACGTCCCCGGGATCGAGATGGTCCAGGCCTCCTGGAGCAGTGAGGAGATCGAGTACGACCCCGATGCGCTGGAGTGGGACCTCGGCGAGGAGGATGGGGCCGAGGAAGACGACGACGACCGGTCGTAGGACGGGCATCCGCCCTGTTCACGGGCCCCGGGACGGCGTCCCGGGGCCCGTCGTGCGAGCGGGGCCGGGGACCCGTGGGCCCCGTGGAACCGGACGGCCCGCCCGCGCGTGTCGGTCAGTGGTGTTCCCCACAAACGCACCCCTCCCGGAACCGGACGGGGTGTCATGGGGTTCTTGGAAGATGTTGGCTAGGGAACCGGCGACGATGGAGAAGCGTGTGATGACGGACGGCAAGCGCCGCAGGGGTCTGGCCGCCGCGGCCGCGGTGCTCAGCGGCGTGCTGGTGCTCTCGGCATGTAGCGACGGGGACAAGGGCGCGGGCGCCTCCGGCTCCGCGACGCCGGAGTCGCAGGCCCAGGTCGACGAGGCGGCGGCGCAGAAGGCGTCCAAGGCCCAGATCACCATCTCGCCGAAGAACGGCGCCCAGAACGCCTCGATCAACAACGACGCCAAGGTCGCGGTCGCCGGGGGCAAGCTCACCGAGGTCACCATGACCTCCGCGGAGGGCGGGGCCGTCAAGGGCGAGATAGCGGCCGACGGACTGAGCTGGAAGCCGTCCGGCCAGCTGGAGCGGGCCACGGTCTACAAGATCGCGGCGACCGCCGTCGACGCGGCGGGCCTGGAGGCCCACGAGAACTCCTCGTTCACCACCGTCTCCAAGGCGAACAGCTTCATCGGCAACTTCACGCCCGAGGACGGTTCGACGGTCGGCGTCGGGATGCCCGTCTCGATCAACTTCAACAAGGCGATCAAGGACAAGAAGTCCGTCCAGGGCGGCATCACCGTCTCCTCCTCCTCCGGCCAGGAGGTCGTCGGGCACTGGTTCAACTCCCAGCGCATCGACTTCCGGCCCGACGACTACTGGGCCGAGGGCTCGACCGTCACCCTGAAGCTCGCCCTGGACGGGGTCGAGGGCGCCCCCGGCGTCTTCGGCGTCCAGCAGAAGACGGTCACCTTCAAGATCGGCCGCAACCAGGTCTCGACCGTCGACGTCGCCACCAAGACGATGACCGTCAAGCAGGACGGCAAGACGGTCAAGACCATCCCGATCTCCGCGGGCTCCCCGGAGAACACCACGTACAACGGTCAGATGGTGATCTCCGAGAAGTTCAAGGAGACCCGGATGAACGGCGCCACCGTCGGCTTCACCGACTCCGACGGCAAGGGCGAGTACGACATCAAGGACGTGCCGCACGCCATGCGCCTGTCCACGTCCGGCACCTTCATCCACGGCAACTACTGGGGCGCCCGCTCGATCTTCGGCAGCGCCAACACCAGCCACGGCTGCGTGGGCCTCGCCGACGCCAAGGGCGCCAACGACCCCAACCAGCAGGGCGCCTGGTTCTTCGACAACTCGATCGTCGGTGACGTCGTGATCGTCAAGAACTCCAAGGACAAGACGATCGCCCCCGACAACGGCCTCAACGGCTGGAACATGAACTGGTCGGACTGGAAGGCCGGCTCGGAGGCCTGATCCTCCACGCGCCGCCCGCGAACGGCCCCCTCCCGCACCGGGAGGGGGCCGTTCCCGTCCCACGGCCCGCCGACCCGGCTTTCCCGTACGTCCCAGGGCCCGCCGACCCCGCTTCCCGTACGTCCCCGGCTTCGGCGTCCGGCCCCGGCCCCGGCCCCCGTACGTCCCCGGCTTCCACGTGTGGGTCCGCCCCTGCGGCCCCTCCGCCCCCGCGAGGCCCCGTCCGGCCCTACTCCCGTACGTCCACCGGCTCGTCCACGCCCCACTGCGCGAGCAGCCGCAGCGCGTCCGCCGACGGGCTGCCCGGCTCCGCGTGGTACGTCACGAGCACCAGGTCCGGGTCCGCGCCCGCCACCTTCAGGCTCTCGTACGACAGCGTCATCTCGCCCACCAGCGGATGCCGCAGCCGCTTCGTCCCGTGCCCCTTGTCCGCCACGGTGTGCGCCGCCCACAGGGAACGGAACTCCTCGCTGCGCACCGACAGTTCGCCGACCAGCGCCAGGAGCGCCGGATCGTCCGGGTAGCAGCCCGCGTACAGCCGCAGCATGCTCACCACCTCGGTCGCCTTGCACTCCCAGTCCACGTACAGATCGCGCGCGCCCACCCCGAGGAAGACCATCCGGGCCACATTGCGCTCCGCGGGCTCCATCGCCGCGAAGTCACCGAGCAGCGCCCGCGCCATCCGGTTCCAGGCCAGCACGTCGAGCCGCCGTCCCCCGACGAGCGCCGGGACGCCCTCCATCGAGTCCAGCAGGTGCCGCAGCCCCGGCCGCACCTGCTGGGGGCGGGCGATGGCCGCCCGGTGCTGCCGCTTCTTCGCCGTCGGCTTCGCCAGATGCGTCAGATGCGCCCGCTCCGTGTCGCTCAGCCGCAGCGCCCGCGCGATGGCGTCCAGGACCTCCATGGACACATTGCGGCCGTTGCCCTGTTCCAGCCGGGTGTAGTACGCGACGGAGACGCCCGCCAGCTGCGCCAGCTCCTCCCGGCGCAGCCCCGGCACCCGCCGGTGCCGCCCGAACTCCGGCAGCCCCACGTCCTCCGGCTTCAGCCGGGCCCGGCGCGAGCGCAGGAATTCGCTGAGTTCGGCACTGAGATCCATGCCTCCCGATTATCCCAGGCCGTCCCCGTGGACGGACGTCCGTTCCTGTCCCTGCCAGTGGTAGGCACGGCGGTCGTAGGCAGGACAGGGGGCTGGGTACCCGCCCGCGCCTGCGGCACGCTGACCGGCATGACCACGAACGCGACCACCGTCGCCGCGTACGCCGCACCCGCCGCCCACGCCCCCCTGGAGCGCACCACCGTGCCGCGCCGGGCCGTCGGCGCGCACGACGTCCTCATCGAGATCAAGTACGCCGGCATCTGCCACTCCGACATCCACCAGGCCCGCGACGGCTGGGGCGAGGGCATCTTCCCGATGGTCCCCGGCCACGAGATCGCCGGGATCGTCACGGAGACCGGCCCCGGCGTCACCCGTTTCCGGGTCGGCGACCGGGTCGGCGTCGGCTGTTTCGTCGACTCCTGCCGGGAGTGCGCGTACTGCCGCCAGGGCCTGGAGCAGTACTGCGTCCAGGGCGGGACGGGCACGTACAACTCCCTCGACAGGAACGGCGAGCCGACCTACGGCGGCTACTCCAGCCACATCGTCGTCGACGAGAACTACACCCTGCGCGTCCCCGAGGGCATCGGCCTGGCCGAGGCCGCGCCGCTGCTCTGCGCGGGCATCACCCTCTACTCGCCGCTCGCCCACTGGAAGGCGGGCCCCGGCAAGAAGGTCGCCATCGTCGGGCTCGGCGGCCTCGGCCACATGGGCGTCAAGATCGCCCGTGCGCTCGGCGCCGAGGTGACCGTCCTCAGCCAGTCGCTCCGCAAGCGGGAGGACGGCCTGAAGCTGGGTGCCGACGACTTCCGCGCGACCAGCGACCCCAAGACCTTCACGGACCTGGCGGACACCTTCGACCTGGTGATCTCCACGGTCTCCGCGCCGCTGGACTTCGACGCCTATCTGGGCCTGGTGCGGACGGACGGCGCCCTGGTGAACGTGGGCGCCCCCGAGGAGCCGGTCAAGATCAGCCTGTTCTCTCTGATCGGCGGCCGCAAGACGCTGGCGGGCTCGATGATCGGCGGCATCGCGGAGACCCAGGAGATGCTGGACTTCTGCGCCGAGCACGGCCTGGGCGCGGAGATCGAGGTGATCGACGCGGACCGGATCAACGAGGCGTACGAGCGGGTCATAGCGAGCGACGTCCGCTACCGCTTCGTGATCGACGCGTCGACGATTTGACCCCGATGGTGAGGGGCGCCGCCCGGCCGGGTGCGCCCGGGATCGGGGACGGCCGGGTATGACCTCCGGGGTAATCGACGCCGGAGGCCCGCTCGGGCACGCTGTCCCCATGACCGCATACGCCATCGGAAACCTGCACCCGAAGCCCGTCCTGGACGAAGAGGTCCTCGTCTACATGGAGCGGATCCAGAGCACCCTGGACCCCTTCGGCGGACACTTCCTGGTCCACGGCGCGCCCGCCCGCGAGGTCCCCGAGGGGAGCTGGCCGGGCGCCTGTGTGATCATCGCCTTCCCGACGTACGAGAACGCCCGCGCCTGGTACGACTCCGAGCCGTACCAGGCGCTGATACCCCTGCGCACCCGGCACATGAAGGGTGACGTCCTGCTCATCGACGGGGTCCCCGGGGGCTACGACCCGGCGGCCACGGCCGCCGCCCTGCGGGCCGCGTCAGCGGACGGCACGGCCTGAGCGCGGCTCCGGCCGGAAGCCGCCGAAGCCCGCGCGTACGCACCGCACGAGGCCGTCAGCCTCCGGCCGGGGCCACCCCGATCGGGCACGACACGCCCGTCCCGCCGATGCCGCAGTAGCCCGCCGGGTTCTTGTCGAGGTACTGCTGGTGGTGTCCTTCCGCCGGGTAGAACGGGCGGTCGGTGGCCGGGAGGATCTCCGTGCTGATGGTGCCGTAGCCGGAGCCCGTCAGGACCTTCTGGTAGGCCGCGCGGGAGGCCTCGGCGGTCGCCGCCTGGGCCGGGGTGTGGGTGTAGACGGCAGAGCGGTACTGGGTGCCCACGTCATTGCCCTGGCGGAAGCCCTGCGTCGGGTCGTGGGACTCCCAGAACAGCTTCAGGAGGCTCTCGTACGAGACCTTCGACGGGTCGAAGACGACCCGGACGACCTCGGTGTGCCCGGTCAGGCCCGAGCAGACCTCCTCGTACGCCGGGTTCGGCGTGTGGCCGCCCTGGTAGCCCACCAGCGTCGTCCAGACGCCATCGGTCTGCCAGAACTTGCGCTCGGCGCCCCAGAAGCAGCCGAGCGCGAAGTCGGCGACCTCCAGGCCGGCCGGGTACGGGCCGACCAGCGGGTTGCCGAGGACGGTGTGCCGCTCGGGCACGGTGAACTCCGGCTCCGCGCGGCCGCGCAGTGCCTGCTCGGGGGTGGGGAGGACGGGGGTGCGGGACAGGAACATGCTGCATCTCTCCTCGACGGTCGGCAGTCGTACAACAAGGAAGGGCCGGGAGGGATTCCCCTCCCGGCCCTGGCCCGCCGCTCCCGTCCCGCCGCCCCGGCCCGGCCCCCTCCCGGCCCCGGCTCAGCGCGGCAGCGTCGCCGGAGTGCCGCCGTTCGCCTCGTAGCCCGCCACCGCCAGGTTCCGGTAGACCGTGTACTCCGCCGCCGGGTCCGCGCTCAGCGTCCACGGCACCGCGCCCACGTGCCCGTCCACCCGCACCAGCTGGTGCATGGCCTCCGCCCAGCGCTCCCCGCGCACCAGGAAGAAGACGAGCAGGTGCCGCACGTGCGCCAGCATCGGGTCGTCGGGGCGCGCCGAGTGCACCGCGTACAGCGCGCCGTCCATCGCCTTCGACACCACCGCCGTACGGAAGAAGTCCCGCACGAGCACCATGTCCGGCACGTGCTCGTGCACCGCGAACAGCGGCAGCGCCGCGAGCAGCGAGCCCCGGGGGGCGCGCGCGGCGGCCGTCGTCGCGAAGTGGTCGGCCTCCTCGCGCGAACCGTGCCACTTCGCACACCAGTAGTGCAGGGCCGCCAGATGCGCCCCCATGTGCTGCGGCGCCCGGTCGATGACCTTCGCCCACACCTGGTCGAACTGCTCGTGCCCGTAGCCCAGGCCACGGGCCACCGCGAGCTGGGTGATGTACGGGACGGGGTCGCCCGGCGCGAGCAGCGCGGCCTCCTCGGAGACCTTCCGGGCCTCCTCCAGGATGATCCGGAAGTCGTCCGTGCCCGCCGTCGAGGACCGCCACGCCTGCTGCACCAGGAACTCGGCGTGCACGGCCGCGCCGCCCGCGTCCTTGGGGGCGTCCGCCCGCCAGGCCCGCAGCCACGCCCCGCCGACGCCCGGCCGCTCCTGGAGCTCCAGGGAGGCGGCGCCCGCGAAGGCCTGGACGCGCTGCCAGCGGACCTCGCCCTCCTTGGGGGTCTCGGCGAGCAGCCGCGAGGCGGCCCGCCAGTCCTGGGTCGCCTGGACGACGTCGAGCACGTGCAGGAGGTCGTCGTCCGTGCCCGGGAGCCGTACGTCCAGCTCCTCCTGGCGCGCGAACCCGTACGCGTCCGGGTCCGCCGCGTCCGGGGTGCCGGGCGCGACCTGACGGATCCCCCCGGCCCGGCGGCGCAGCAGGAAGGGGCCGAGGACGCCGAACAGCATCCCCAGCGCGAGCAGGAACCAGAGAATCTCCATGTGTCCATTGTCCAGGACACCCGATGAGACGAGCGCGGCGGCGGACGCCGGACGGCACTACGCTCCTGACCCATGAGCGACCAGCACTTCCACCAGAGCTTCGAGACCCGCGCGATCCACGCGGGCAACACCGCCGACCCGCTGACCGGCGCGGTCGTCCCGCCCATCTACCAGGTGTCCACCTACAAGCAGGACGGCGTGGGCGGGCTGCGCGGCGGTTACGAGTACAGCCGCAGCGCCAACCCGACCCGTACCGCCCTGGAGGAGAACCTGGCGGCCCTGGAGGGCGGGCGGCGCGGCCTGGCCTTCGCGTCCGGCCTGGCCGCCGAGGACTGCCTGCTCCGTACGCTCCTCTCGCCCGGTGACCACGTGGTCATCCCGAACGACGCCTACGGCGGCACCTTCCGGCTGTTCGCGAAGGTCGTCCAGCGCTGGGGCGTCGACTTCTCGGTGGCGGACACCTCCGACATCGCGTCCGTGCGGGGCGCGGTCAACGACCGTACGAAGCTGATCTGGGTCGAGACCCCCTCGAACCCGCTCCTCGGCATCACCGACATCGAGGCGGTCGCGGGCGTGGCCCGGCAGGCCGGGGTGCGGCTGGTCGTCGACAACACCTTCGCCTCGCCGTACCTCCAGCAGCCGCTGGCGCTGGGCGCGGACGTCGTCGTGCACTCGCTGACCAAGTACATGGGCGGCCACTCCGACGTCGTGGGCGGCGCGCTGGTCACCGCCGACGAGGCGCTCGGCGAGGAGCTGGCGTACCACCAGAACGCGATGGGCGCGGTCGCCGGGCCCTTCGACTCCTGGATCGTGCTGCGCGGGATCAAGACCCTCGCGGTCCGCATGGACCGGCACAGCGAGAACGCCGGGAAGATCGTCGAGATGCTCACCCAGCACCCGAAGGTCACCCAGGTCCTCTACCCGGGGCTGCCGGAGCACCCCGGGCACGAGGTCGCGGCCAAGCAGATGCGGTCCTTCGGCGGCATGGTCTCGTTCCGGGTGGCGGGCGGCGAGGAGGCGGCCGTGGAGGTCTGTAACCGCGCTCAGCTGTTCACCCTGGGGGAGTCGCTGGGCGGTGTGGAGTCGCTGATCGAGCACCCGGGCCGGATGACCCACGCGAGCGTCGCGGGCTCCGCCCTGGAGGTCCCGGCCGACCTCGTCCGGGTCTCGGTGGGCATCGAGAACATCGACGACCTGCTCGCCGACCTGCGGCAGGCACTGGGCTAGCGGGCACTGGGCTAGCAGGGACCGGGTCGACGGGGACCGGGACAGGGCGAGGGCGGACCGTCCGTTCCGGGCCCCGCCGACGGGCGGGCCCGGAAGGCGGACGGTCCGGCCGGTGCGGTTCCGGTGTGGTCCGGCCGGTGCGGCTCCGGTGCGGCCCCGCGGGTGCGGCCCGGCCGTGCACAGCCACTGGGCGGGCCCCTTCGGAGGGCCTCTCCGGCTTCGGGGGGCCTCTCCGGCGGGGACTCCGCCGGGTCCCCGCCCGGCGGCCCCGTACGGGCCCTCAGGCGGGGGCCTTCTCGTCCTCCAGCGAGGCGCGGACCTCGGCCCGCAGTTCGGCGGTGTCCTCGTGGCCGTGGACGGAGACCGCGTGCTCCGACGCGGCCCTCACCACTTCCTCCTCCTCACCGGCGAGGGTGAGGGTGCAGCCCATGACGCTCGGGGTGCTGCGGCAGTCGGCGACTTTCCTGGTCATGACGGCCTCTGCCTCCTCGGCACCGGAAAGGGTGCCGTCCCTTCCAGCGTAGGACCTGGGTCCCGCGCCGTCGTGCGCTCACCGCCGGTCCCGTCCCTCACCACCCCTCCAGCGACGGCGTCGTCTCCGGCGGGGCCTCCCACGGCCGGGCCGCCGACGCCCACAGCGCGAAGACGGTCACGGCGGCCACCGCGAGGACCCAGAGCACCCGGCGGACCCGCAGGGCCAGCCGCAGCCTGCGCGCACCGCGCTCCGCCGCCCGCCGGGCGAGGTCGCCGGGGACCGGCGGGTGCGGGGTGTCGAGAAGGCGCCGGACGGCCGCCTCCCGGTCCTCGTGACGGCTCACGCGGCGGCCCTCCCGGTCAGCCGGTCGCGGCTCACGCGGCGGCCCTGCCCGCCGGGGCGTCACCGGTCGCCCGGCCGTCCGCCGGGTCGGGAACCGGTTCAGGACCCGGGTTCCGGGCGGCGGTCCTGAGCGCGGCGACCGCGCGGGCGCAGACGGCCCTGACCCTCGCCTCGGGCACCCCGAGCAGGGCCGCGAGCTGTTCCTCGGCGACCCCTTCGTGCAGCCGGAGGACGACCACGAGCCGTTCCTGCGGGTGCAGCGCGGCGAGGACGCCCCGCCCGCCGTGGTGCCGCCACGCGGTGCGCGCGAAGCGGGCGGCGAGCTCGCGCCGCGTCAGCTCGTACGGGTCCTCGTCGCGCGACCGCCCCCACACCGCGTACGTGTGTGCCAGCGAGGCCGTCAGAAGGGCCTGGGCGTACGGGTTGCGGGCCCGGGTCTCGGCGGTCAGCAGGGTCGCGGCGTGCAGCAGCCGGCCCGCCGCCCCGGCGACGAAAGCGTCGAACTCCCGGGTGCGGAAGGCGCGTTCGGCATTCCGCCCGCTCCGTCGCGCTCGCACCTCCTCATCTGAGGGCAGCGCGGGGGCGGGGTCAAGAGGTCGGCGCGGACTCTCCGCCGGTGCCGTTCGCGCAGCCGTCCGCCGTCTCCGCCGCCGGAAGGCCCGGATGCGCGGCGGCGGCCGACTGCCGGGCGGACAGGGCGGTGTTGAACCGGGTCAGCAGCGTGCAGAAGGAGTCGCGTTCCTCCGCCGTCCAGCCGTCGGTGACCTCCACCATCAGCTGACGGCGCGAGGCGCGCACCTCGTCGAGGCGCGCGAGGCCGCGCGCGGACAACTGGAGCACGACCGCCCGCCCGTCCTCCGGGTGCGAGGTCCGCTTCACCAGACCCGTGTCGACGAGCGGGGCGACCTGCCGGGTGACCGTGGACGAGTCGATGCCCATACCCGCCGCGAGCGCCTTCACCCCCATCGGGCCTTCCTGGTCGAGGCGGTTGAGGAGGAGGTACGCGGCCCGGTCCATCGAGTTGCGGAGCTGGCCCGTGCCGCCGAGCCGGGTCTGCTCGGCGCGGCGCGCGAAGACGGCCACCTGGTGCTGGAGCGCGTCGAGGAGACCGGAGTCGAGCGCGGTCGTCATGTCCTGAGATGTGGGCATGGCCGTGGGTCTCTCTCGTGCGGGGACGGTCGGTGGTGGGGGACACAGTACGTGGCTTCGGGGAGGTCCGTACCTGCGCTGCGCAAACCCGTCGGAGCCCCTTCCCCGCGGGCCGTCGGCAGGGCCGTGAGCTGCGAGACTTGGTGTCATGAGCTTCCGTGGGCCAGACCCCTTGCACCGGCTGATGCTGGACGACGTGCGCGGGGCGCAGAAGATGCTGTCCGGGGTCGCCCGGGTGACGGCGATGGAGGGCAGCCGTCATCTGTCGTCGCTGGTGGGCGCCCCCGTACAGCTCAAGTGCGAGAACCTCCAGCGCACCGGCTCCTTCAAACTGCGCGGCGCGTACGTGCGGATCGCCGGGCTGCGCCCCGAGGAGCGGGCGGCCGGGGTCGTCGCCGCCTCGGCGGGCAACCACGCGCAGGGCGTCGCCCTCGCCTCCCGGCTCCTCGGGGTGCGCGCCACCGTCTTCATGCCGGTCGGCGCCCCGCTGCCGAAGGTCGCCGCGACCCGGGAGTACGGCGCCGACGTCCGGCTGCACGGGCAGGTCGTCGACGAGACGCTCGCGGCGGCGGAGGCGTACGCGCGGGAGACCGGCGCCGTCTTCATCCACCCCTTCGACCACCCCGACGTCATCGTCGGACAGGGCACGGTCGGCCTGGAGATCCTGGAGCAGTGCCCGGAGGTGCGGACCATTGTCGTCGGCATCGGCGGCGGCGGGCTCGCGGCCGGGATCGGGCTCGCGGTGAAGTCGCTGCGCCCGGACGTGAAGGTGATCGGCGTACAGGCGGAGGGCGCCGCCGCCTATCCGCCGTCACTGGCCGCCGGGCACCCGGTGGCCGTCCGGTCACCGGTGACGATGGCGGACGGCATCAAGGTGGGGCGGCCGGGCGACGTGCCGTTCGCCCTGGTCCAGGAGTACGTCGACGAGGTCCGTACGGTCTCCGAGGACGCGCTGTCCTCCGCGCTGCTGCTCTGTCTGGAACGGGCCAAGCTGGTCGTCGAACCGGCGGGCGCCAGCCCGGTCGCGGCGCTGCTCAGCGACCCGGCGTCGTTCCGGGGGCCGGTGGTCGCGGTGCTCTCCGGCGGGAACGTCGACCCGCTGCTGCTCCAGCGCATCCTGCGGCACGGGATGGCCGCCGGTGGCCGCTATCTGAGCCTGCGGCTGCGGGTGACGGACCGGCCGGGAGCCCTCGCGACCCTGCTCGCGGTCCTCACGGTCGTCGACGCGAACGTCCTGGACGTCAGCCATGTCCGCACCGACCCCCGGCTCGGCCTGACCGAGGCGGAGGTGGAGCTGCACCTGGAGACGAAGGGCCCGGAGCACTGCCGCGCGGTCGAGGACGCCCTGCGGGACGCGGGCCACACGATCCTGGGCTGACACCGCGCCGACGTACGGGGCCGGGCCGCGACAGCGTCGCCGTCTCGGGGCCGGGCGCTCCGTCGTCCGTACGCGACCGGGGCGGGGCGGGGCCGGGCGCCCCGCCGTCAGTACGGAGCCGGAGCCGGAGCCGCAGCCGTGCGCGCCCCGCCCCCGGCTTCCCGCCCTTCTTCCCGTGCTCCTCGTGCTTCTCGTCGCTCCTCGATCTCCTCGTCGGCGTGCTCCCCGCTCAGCCCTGGCGGCGGGACCGGGCCGCGCGGGCCAGCAGGGTCACCAGGCCGCCGACCAGGGCGCCGACCGCGACCAGGCCGAGGGGCTGGAGCGGTGGGACGAGGTCACCGCGTCCGTCGGGCCGCGCGGGGTGGACGTGCGGCGCGGTCCGGTCGGCGCCCGGTGGCGCGTCCGCCCGACCGCCGCCCGCCCGCGCCGCCGTCTCGTACGCGAGGGAGAGTTCGAGGCGGATCAGCAGCGGGCGCGGGTCCTGTCCCGACGCCGCCGCGAACTGCTCGACCGCGATCCGGGTCGGCAGTTGCTTCTGGTTGAGGAACCGCTCCCACGAGGAGCGGCTGTAGTGGGTGCGCTGCGCGAGCTGGCCGTAGCTCAGCTCCGCGTCGCCCTTGATCCGGCGCATCTCGGCGGCGAGTTCGGTCCAGGGCGTCGCCCCGCACCCCTCGCAGCCGGGGCACGCCCCGACGCGCCCGTCCGCTCCCGTGACCCCTGTGATCCCCGTGCCCTCCATGCCGTGCGTGCCGTGCGTGCTGGACGTGCTGTGCGTTCCGACCGTCATCTACGGTTCCCCCGTTCCGTGGTGCTCGGTGCCAGGCCTCCAGTCTTCCGCGCGGTATCAACGGCCCGCCAACGTCCGGCCAACGGCCCGCCGCCGGGCCCTCCGTCGCCGCGTCCCGTCCCGGGCGCGTCTCGGACCCCTCCCGTCCTTCCCGTCCCACCCTCCCCGGCAAGATCGTGTGGCGCGGATCACATATTCACTGGGCGGAGGAGCCCCGGGAAACCTACGATCGACGGGTAACGCCCGCATCCCCCTGGGAGACCCACATGCCAGGCGCGATCTACGCCGAGGGTCTGGTCAAGACCTTCGGTGACGTACGAGCCCTGGACGGAGTGGACCTCGACGTACCCGAGGGCACCGTCCTGGGAATGCTGGGACCGAACGGCGCGGGGAAGACCACCGCCGTGCGCGTCCTCACCACTCTCCTCCGCCCCGACCGGGGCACGGCCGTCGTGGCCGGGATCGACGTCCTCAAGCACCCCAACGAGGTCCGCCGCTCGATCGGTCTCTCCGGCCAGTTCGCCGCCGTCGACGAGTACCTCACCGGCCGCGAGAACCTGCGGATGGTCGGCCAGCTCTACCAGATGAGCGGGAAGGCCGCGAAGCAGCGGGCCGGTGAACTGCTGGACCGGTTCGGCCTCGCGGACGCCGCCGACCGGCCCGCGAAGACGTACTCCGGCGGGATGCGGCGCCGCCTCGACCTCGCCGCCGCCCTCGTCGTCTCCCCGCCGGTCATGTTCATGGACGAGCCGACCACCGGGCTCGACCCCCGCAACCGGCAGGCCCTGTGGGAGGTCATCAAGGAACTCGTCGCGGGCGGCACCACCCTGCTGCTCACCACCCAGTACCTGGAGGAGGCCGACCACCTCGCCCACGACATCTGCGTCGTGGACCACGGCAAGGTCATCGCGCGCGGCACCTCCGACCAGCTGAAGGCACGGACCGGCGGCGAGCGCGTCGAGGTCGTCGTGCACACCCCGGGAATGATCACCGACGCCCGGGAGGTCCTCGCCCGCTACGGCGTCGCGGGCCTCGGCCACGGCGAGGTCTCCGTGGAGGAGCACACCCGCAGGCTCACCGTCCCCGTCACGGGCGGCGCCAAACTGCTCGCCGAGGTCATCCGCGACCTGGACACGGTCGGGGTCGAGATCGACGACATCGGACTGCGCCGCCCCACCCTCGACGACGTCTTCATCTCGCTCACCGGCCACGCGGCCGAGGACGCGGAGGCGGACGACGGCGAAGCGGCGGAGCGGGGCGGCCGGGGCCGCGCGCGGACGAAGGAGACGACCCCATGACCACCCGGACCGAAGCGGTGGCACCGCTCGCCCCCAGACCGCGCGGCGGTGTCGTCCAGTCCGTCGCGGACTCCCTGGTCGTCGCCCGGCGCAATCTCATCCGGATGACCCGCATCCCCGAGATGGTCATCTTCGGGCTCATCCAGCCCGTCATGTTCGTGGTGCTGTTCAGCTACGTCTTCGGCGGCTCGCTGGTCGTCGACGGGAGTACGAGCCCCCAGGCGTACCGCGAGTTCCTCATGGCGGGCATCTTCGCGCAGACCGTCACGTTCGCCACGGCGGGCGCGGGCGCGGGCATCGCGGACGACATGCACAAGGGCCTGATCGACCGGTTCCGCTCGCTGCCGATGGCCAGGGGCGCGGTCCTCACCGGCCGGACCCTGGCGGACCTGGTGCAGACCGCGCTGACCCTGGTCGTCCTCGCGGTGGTCGCCCTCCTCGTCGGCTGGCGCGTCCACGAGGGCATTCCCAAGGCGATCGGCGCGTTCGGTCTGCTGCTCCTCCTCGGTTACGCCTTCTCGTGGATCGGCGCGCTGATCGGCCTGTCGGTGCGCACCCCGGAGGCGGCCACCTCCGGCGGTCTGATCTGGCTCTTCCCGGTCACGTTCATCTCCAACGCCTTCGTACCGACGGAGGGGATGACCCCCTGGATCCGGCACATCGCCGAGTGGAACCCGTTCAGCGCGACCGTCCAGGCCTGCCGCGAGCTCTTCGGCAACCCGGGGATCGTCGTCTCCGACGCCTGGCCGATGCGGCACCCCGTGTGGGCGTCGATCCTCTTCTCGCTGATCATCCTGGTGGTCTTCCGGACCCTCGCGGTGCACAAGTACCGCTCGGCGACGGCCTGATCGCCGCCCCGGGGCACGCGTCCCCGGACCTCGGGGGCCCGGGCGCGATCCGGAGCCCCCGGGGCCTCAGGGCAGATACCCGGAGACGACGAGCCCCCCGGGAAAGGCGAGGAACGCGGCCCCGCCCGTGGCCACCAGCTGCGCCGAGAACTCCTGCGACGGGACACCGTCCGGGAGATCCGGCTCGTAGCTCTCGAAGTCGCTCTCCCCGTCCGGTCCGGCGGCCGGGTACGAGGTCACCGTCTGGCTGCTCACCGTGAGCAGCCGGTCGCCCGCGAAGTACGCCCGGTCCGCCCCGCTGTCCACCCGCCACCGCTCCCGGCCCGTCACGACGTCGTACGTGACGAGCCGGCGCCGCCCGTCGAACACGGCCACCAGACCGTCCGCGTTCACGGCGGGCGGCGCCGAACCGTCCGTCGTCAGCGTCCGCCGGAACGCCAGCGTCCCGGAGTCCAGCACGGAGAGCGAACGGTCCCCGGTGCCCGTGCACAGCACACTGCCGCTCCGCTCGTGCAGCGCGACCGTGCCGCACGCCCGCGCGGCCCGCGCCACCTCCCGGCCCGTCCCGGCGTCCAGGGCGACGGCCCGCTCCGAGCCCAGCGGTACGAGGACCCGGCCCCCGCCCGCCACCAGCTGCTCCGGCACCCCCTCGACCGGAGCCCGCCACAGCACCGCGCGGTCCTTGAGCCGCACGGCCGTCACGAGCCCCCCGCCGTTCTCCCTCGTGTCGAAGTACGCCGAGTACAGGACGCCGTCCACCAGGTCCGTGCTCTTCACGGCCCAGCCGCCGTCCGGCACCGGGATCCGGCCCCGCGCCCGGCCGTCCGCGAGCCCGTACGCGGCGATGCCGTCCTCGTCCGTCAGATACACGGCGTCACCGGCCACCGCCGGGTACATCGGACCGACCGGCGAGGTGTCCCGGCGCCCCGGCACCGTCCACAGCGGCTCGCCGTCGGAGGCCCGCAGCCCCACCGCCGAACCCCCCGAGCCCGCACACACGAGGACCGCCGGGGCGACCGCGCACGCGCCGACCGGCCATGGCGTCCGCGCCGTCCACGGCGACCACTCGGCCGGGCGCCGCGCCCGGTCCGCCGCCCCCGCGCCGAAGTCCAGGGTGCGGCCGGGCGCCCCGTACGGCAGGACGACCTGGCTCAGCGCCCGGGGGGCCGCGCTCCCCGTCCCGGACGCCGACGCGCTCGGCGTCGCGGACCCGCCCGCCCCCGGCCCGGCGCTCCCGTCACCGGTCCCGCCGGTCCTGTCCAGCAGCACCGCACCGGCCGTCACGAGGACCGCGACCGCCACCGCACCCGCCACGAGCGCCCCCCACGGCCGCCGCCGCGCCACCGGGACCGCCGGGGCCACCGGCGGCCGTCCGGTCATGGCCGTGGGGGAGTACGGCACCACCGGCGCGATCGTCGGCAGGTCCGCCACGCCCGCGCCGGACGCCGCCGCCTCCCCGGCCCGCCGCGCCGCCTCCCCGTACTCGGCGAGGAGCGACAGCACCCCGCCCGGCCACGGGAACGCCTCGGGAACCACCCCGCCGAGCAGCCCCACCAGCTCCGCCGCCGGGGGCCGCTCCGCCGGATCGAGCCGCAGACACCGCTCCACCAGCGGGCGCACCTCGTCCGGCACCCCGTCCAGATCCGCCTCGGCCCGGACGATCCGGTAGACCACGGCCGCCATCTCGTCGTCGTGGAACGGCCCCCGGCCGGTCGCCGCGAACGCCAGGACCGCGCCCAGACAGAACACGTCGGACGCGGGCACCACGGCCCGGCTGCCCACCAGGTGCTCCGGCGACATGAAACCGGGCGAGCCCACCACCAGACCCGTCGAGGTCAGCGCCGTCGCCTCGAAGGCCTGCGCGATGCCGAAGTCGATCAGCCGGGGCCCGGCCGCGCCCAGCAGCACGTTCGCCGGTTTCAGGTCCCGGTGCAGCACCTTCGCCCCGTGCACGCCCGCCAGGGCCCCGGCGAGCGCGGCGCCCAGCGCCCGTACCGCCGCGACGGGCAGCGGACCCGAGCGGGCGACGGCCTCCGCGAGCGAGGGACCCGGCACGTACTCCGTGGCCAGCCACGGCGAGGCCGCCTCCGCGTCGGCGTCCACCAGCCGCGCCACCCCCGGCCCGTCCACCGTCCGCGCCGCCGCGATCTCCCGCCGGAACCGGGTCCTGAAGTCCCCGTCCACCTCCAGGTCGGGCCGTACGGTCTTCACCGCGACCATCCGGTGCGGATCGGCCGTCGGCGCGTCCGCCCGGCAGGCGAGGTGCACCTCGCCCATGCCTCCCGCGCCGAGCCGGGCCAGCAGCCGGTAGGGGCCGACGAGCGTCGGGGGCCGCCCGGAGGGCAGGGCTTCCAGCACCGCAGAGGTCCTTTCACGAACGGTTCGAGCGGTTCCACGGAAGGCCGGGCCTCTCCGGGGGTTCCGCGCGGGCCACGGCCTATTCGGGGAGTTCCACGGAGGCCACGGCCCCCTTGTCGTAGAAGAGGTACGCGATCCCGCCGACCGGCAGCACCTCCGGCGCCCTCACCCGCTTCTCGATCGCGTAGCCCCAGGACAGGTCGAAGTCCTCCTCCTCGACCCGGGGCCCCGGCGCGCCCGGCACCGCGACACTGCTCGCCGCGCCCGGCTTCCCGTCGGCACCGAGCCGCACGGTGTACAGGGAGGAGAAGTCGGCGTACACGACCCGGTCACCGGCGACCAGCGGCGCCGACCAGGCCTGCGCGAGCCCCTTCGGCGCGCCCTTCGCCGGATAGGAGGCGAGGACCTTCCCATTGGCCGGGTCGAGGATCTTCAGGCCCCCGTCGAAGCCGATGACGGCGCCGGTGCCGATCGCCGTCGGGGTCAGCGCGGAGACCGGGGCGGGCAGGGTCCCCTTCGGGGCCAGGGTCCGCGCGTCGAGCAGGTGCACCCGGTTCTTCGGGTCGCGGCCGTAGGCGTCGTCGGCGCAGTAGCCGGTCGGGCCGAGGACCTTGAGCTCACGGCAGGTCCGCGCCGCCGCCTCCACCTGCCCGAGCAGGGTGCCCTTCTTCCCGTCGTACGCGACGAGCCCGCCCTGGCTGTGGGCGTAGACGACGCCCCTGGCGTACGCCACCGGCTCGAAGGAGCGCTGCAGGGCGCTGGGGAGCTGGGCGTTGGTCAGCGCCTTCGACCACAGCTCCCGCCCGTCGGCCAGGGCGAAGGCCCGCAGGGCGATCCGGTCCGACTGGCCCGTGACCTGATCGGTCGCCGCGTAGACGACGCCGTCGCCGACGAGCGGGCGCCCGTCCCAGAGGAGTTGGTGGCCGATGGCGGGCTTGCGCCAGCGGATCGCGCCCGTCCGTGCCTCGCGGACCTGGAGCTCGGACCCGCTGACGAGGGCCACGGCGGAGTCGTGGACGGTGGGGCGGCTGCTGTCGCCGCCGACGAAGTCGTGGCCGGTCGGGCTGATGTAGGTGCGGTCCGGGGTGTCCTCGGCCCGGTCCACCGACCACAGCCGCTTCCCGTCCTTCGGGTCCAGGGCCTCGAACCGTCCGTCCGTCGTCCTGCACACCAGCACTTTCTCCCCGGCGGAGCAGCCGAGCGCCGGAGCGGCCAGCTCTCCCCGCCAGGGCCGCCAGCCGGCCGGCCGCTGCGCCGTGTTCTGCGGGACGACCCCGGAGGCGTCGGCGAGGCCCCGGTCGTCGACGCCGGGGACGCGGGGCGCGGCGGGCGGGGCGGCCTTCGCGGGCGGGCCGGGCTTCTTCGCGGGAGTGTTCCCGGGCCAGAGCAGGTACGCGCCGACGCCCCCGGCGACGACCGCGAGGGCCAGGGCGGCGGCGAGCGCCCGCCTCCGGCGGCGGCGCGGGGGAGCGGCGGGCGGGGCAGGTGGGAGCGGCGGGAGCACCGGCGCCTGGGTCGCCATGGAGTGCGGTCCCGGCGCCGCCGGGGTCGCGGCCGGGCCGTGCGGGTCCGCGGGCGGGGCCGCCAGGAGCGGTCCGCCCGAGGCCACCAGCTGGGCCAGCTCCCGCCCGTATTCGCCGATGTGCTCCCGTACGGCCTCCGGCCAGGGGAAGCGTCCGGGCGTGCCGCCGAGGAGTTCCGCGAGCGCCCCGGGTGTGGGGCGGGCCGCCGGGTCGGCCGCCAGGCAGGCGGCGACGGTCCCGCGCAGGGCGTCCGGGACCCGGTCCAGGTCGGCCTCGGCCTGGGAGACCCGGTAGAGGACGGCGGCCAGTGGTCCGTCGCCGAAGGGGTCCTCGCCGGTCGCCGCGTAGCAGAGGAGCGAGCCGAGGCAGAAGACGTCGGATGCGGCGGTCACCCGCCGGGCGCCCGCCACGTGCTCGGGGGACATGAAGGAGGGGGTGCCGACCATGACACCGGTGGCGGTCATGGTGGTGGCGGCGCTGCTGCGGGCGATGCCGAAGTCGATGAGGCGGGGGCCGTCGACGGAGAGCATCACGTTGCCGGGCTTGAGGTCGCGGTGCAGGACCCCGGCCCGGTGCAGGTCGGCGAGGGCGTGCGCGAGACCGGCGCCGAGCGCGCGGACGGCGTCGACGGGGAGGGCGCCGCCGCGCCGTACGGCCTGGGAGAGGCTGGGCCCGGGGACGTACGCGGTGGCCAGCCAGGGCACCTCGGCGTCGGCGTCACCGCCGACGGGCGCGGCCGCGTGGGCGCTGTCCACGAGCGAGGCGACCCGTATCTCGCGGCGGAAGCGGTCCCGGAAGGCGGGGTCACCGGCGACGTCCCGCAGGACCGTCTTCACGGCGACGAAGGTGCCGTCCTCGGCGCCCCGGCCGAGGAAGACCTCGCCCATGCCTCCGGCGCCGAGCCGGGCGAGCACCTCGTACGGTCCGATCTGCCGTGGCGCGTCCGCGCGCAGCGGTCCCAGCACGTCGCCCTCCCCCTCAAGACGCGATGTAGGCCGCATCATCGCACGGGCGTACGACACGAAGGGCCGGCCCCCGCACGGGGGCCGGCCCTTCGCCGGACGGGGGTGCCTCAGCCGGAGTGCGGCTTCGCGCTGAGGATCCTCACCGTGGCCTTCTTGCCGTTCGGCAGCTCGTACTGGGCGTCGTCACCGGCCTTCTTGCCGTTGACCCCGACGCCGAGCGGCGACTGCGGAGAGTAGGTCTCGATGTCACCGCTCGCGTACTCGCGGGAGGCGAGCAGGAAGGTCATGGTGTCGTTCTCGTCGCCGTCGAAGGCGATCGTGACGACCATGCCGGGCTCGACGATGCCGTCGTCCGCCGGGGACTCGCCGACCTTGGCGTGCTGGAGCAGCTGGGTGAGCTGGCGGACCCGGAGCTCCTGCTTGCCCTGCTCCTCCTTGGCCGCGTGGTACCCGCCGTTCTCGCGCAGGTCGCCCTCTTCGCGCGCGGCGGCGATCTTCGCGGCGATCTCGGTACGCGCGGGACCAGACAGGTACTCAAGCTCGTCCTTGAGCTTGTTGTACGCCTCCTGGGTGAGCCAGGTGACGTTGTCGCTGGTCTGGGTCACAGGTGCTCCTCGTAGGTACTGGGAATACAAAGCATCGCCCTACTCCGGGAAGCGGTGCTCCCGGGTGGGCGAAACCACGAGCCTAACAATGAGTGGCGGAAAGCGGGAGGACATAAACCATCGGGATGGAGTCTCCCCAGGTCACCGTGGTGACTCGCCAGGACTCGACACCCGGTCCCTACCCACCGCTACCGGGACGTACACCCGATCAGCTCGGCGTTCGTCGCCTGGCTGGTGGTGCGGAGCGAGAAGACCTCGTCCACCCGCGCCGCCGGATCGTCGATCCTGACGTCCTTGCGGGCCACCTCGGCACCGTCCTCGGCGCGGGAGCGCAGGGTGCAGACGCCCTTGACGCCCTCGTCCTTGCGGATCTCCAGGTGCACCTGCACCTCGGTGGAGCTGACCACGTCGAATTTGATCATCTCGGCGCTGATCTTGCTGTCGATGACGTAGTACCAGCCGAACCAGCCCATCAGGGCGAGGAAGAGGACGCCGAGGACCGCGCCTGTGATCTTGAGCTTGCGGTCCGCCGCCTCGTCCGCCGAACGCCCGTAGCGCCCCTCGGGCAGCTGCTCTCGCACCGCGGTCATGGCCGTTCCTCTCGAAGCCGGGGGTGCCGGAATTTTCCCTCCCCCGATTCCGTCACTATAGAGACCACGCTCCGCGTCGAATCACTGAGGATCGAGTCTTGACTGAGCAGCTGCGGCTGATGGCCGTTCACGCCCACCCCGACGACGAGTCGAGCAAGGGCGCGGCCACGATGGCCAAGTACGTGTCCGAGGGGGTGGACGTCATGGTGGTGACGTGCACGGGCGGCGAGCGCGGCTCGGTCCTCAACCCCAGCCTCCAGGGCGACCCCTACATCGAGGAGAACATCCACGAGGTCCGCCGCAAGGAGATGGACGAGGCCCGCGAGATCCTGGGCGTCTCCCAGGAATGGCTGGGCTTCGTCGACTCCGGTCTCCCCGAGGGCGACCCGCTGCCCCCGCTCCCCGTGGGCTGCTTCGCCCTGGAGGACGTCGACAAGGCGGCCGGCGAGCTGGTCCGCAAGATCCGCTCGTTCCGTCCGCAGGTCGTCACGACCTACGACGAGAACGGCGGGTACCCGCACCCCGACCACATCATGACCCACAAGATCACGATGGTGGCCTTCGACGGCGCGACCGACGCGGAGAAGTACCCGGAGAGCGAGTTCGGCCCGGTCTGGCAGCCCCTGAAGCTCTACTACAACCAGGGCTTCAACCGTCCCCGCACCACCGCCCTGCACGAGGCGCTGCTCTCCCGCGGCCTGGAGTCCCCGTACGGCGAGTGGCTGGAGCGCTGGTCGGAGTTCGAGCGCAAGGAGCGGACGCTGACCACCTTCGTCCCCTGCTCCGAGTTCTTCGAGGTCCGCGACAAGGCGCTCCTCGCCCACCGCACCCAGATCGACCCCGACGGCGGCTGGTTCCGCGTCCCGATGGAGCTCCAGAAGGAGGTCTGGCCCACGGAGGAGTACGAGCTCAGCAAGGCGCTGGTGCCGACCTCCCTCCCCGAGGAAGATCTCTTCGCGGGCGTCCGGGACAATGCCTAGCATGAGCGCACATCTGGCACTGACCCAGCTCGTCCCCTTCGCCGCCGAAGAGCTGGACAAGAACAAGGTGACCCCCGGCGTCCTGGGCTTCGTCGTCTTCGCCGTCCTGGCCGGTTCCGTCTGGCTGCTGATGAAGTCGATGAACCGCCACATGGGCCGGGTCTCCTTCGAGGAGGCCCCGGACCCGTCGGCCGCCCCGGACACCCCGGCCGCCACCCCGGGCAAGTAACCCGCCGCCACCCGGAGGCGCGGCCCCGCACATCCCCCGCCGCGAGGTCCCCGGACCTCGCGGCGGAACGCGTGCCCCGGGCCGGTGCGGACCTGGACCACGCGGGGCGTCGAGACGGCCCCGCGCGGGACCTCGGCCGCGCCCGGGTCTCGGCCGTCCCGGGACCCCGGCCGCTGCCGTGCCGCTCCCGCCGGCACGCGGTGCGTCAGGCCGACGACGGAAGACGGAAGCTCCGGCCGAAAACGTTGAAATCCGGCCGAATCCGGCCGAATCCGGTGGAATCCGGTGGAATTTCGGTGAAAGGGGAGCGGCGGATGCGGAGTACGTCGCACACGAGAACCGCCCGGGAAGCAGCCGACGGAGCGTTCCCGCCCCTGACGACCGGACGGCCCACGATGATCGGACGGCCTCTGGCGACCGGACAGCCCCCGGCGGCGGCTGAGACCCCGTTCCTCCATGGGGAACGGGAGGCGGCCGGGCATCCAGGGGAGGGACCGGCCGGGCGGTGTCCGCCGGACGGCACCGCGCGCCGCGTCGGCCGCGCGCACGGCGGCCGACGCGCGCGACGGACCGGACGTGATCCCCACCTCGTACGACAGGCACGGCAGACACAACACGTACGACACGCATGGCGCGCACGGGGCGGACCGGACGACACGGGTCACGCGGTACCCCGTACCGACCGCCCAGGCCCTCGATCCACCCCACGGGCGGCCGACGCGCACGCAAGCGTCCGGATGACCGGCGCGCACGCGAGCGTCCGGACGACCGCCGGGGCCAGGCCCGGCCCACCGGGAGCCCCCGCGGCCGACGGATCGTACGGGGGAGAGCCCCGCGGCGCGTGCTCGCGCGAGGCGTTCGTCGTGCCGGGGCGGCCGTGAGCGACGTGCCCGCGCTCGCGGCGGAAGGCGCCGCGGTCGTCCTGGACGGGACGACACTCCTGGCGCCGACCACGTTCGCCGTCCCGCCCGGCGGCTTCCGCTGCCTCGTCGGAAGCAACGGCTCGGGGAAGACGACCCTGCTCCGGGCCTTCCTCGGGAGCCGCCGGCTGACCGAAGGCGCCGTGCTCGTGCGCGGCGAGGCCGTCGACCTGAGGGAGCCCCGGCACCGACGGCTGGTGGCGTCCCTCGTCGACCCGGTGCCCGTCGCCCGGGACATGACGGTACGGGAACAGGTGAGCCTGGTCGCCGCCTCCTGGTACGGCAACACCCCGACGGCCGCCGAGCGCTCCGAGGAGATCATCGGGCGGCTGGGCCTCACGGCCCTGGGCACGCGGTTTCCCGCCCAGCTCTCCTCGGGGCAGCTCCAGCTCTTCAGCCTCGCGCTGACCCTGGTCCGTCCCGCCGACGTCGTCCTGCTCGACGAGCCCGAGCGGCACCTCGACGCCGACCGGATCGCCCTCGTCGCCGCCCTGCTCGCCGAACGCGCGGGACAGGGCGCCTCGTTCCTGGTCGCCACCCACGAGACGGTCCTGATGGAGGCGGGCGACGGCGTCGTGGAGCTCGGATGACGACGGACACCGCGACCGCGACCGCGACCGGCCCCGAGGACCGCGTCCACGCCGTACGGCGCGGGTACGCCCGCCGAGGGGACCGCGCCACCCCGCGGGACCGGGCGTACACCGTCTACCTCGCAGCCATCCTCACCCTCGTGTACGTGGCACCGGTCGTCCACCTGATGCGGACGACCCGGGCGCTCGTCCCCCTGGAGACCGCCGCGACGGCGACGCCCGTCGGCTGCCTGGTCGCGGCGGCGGCGGTCTGGGGCGCCCAGCTCACCGGCCGCTTCTGGGGCCCGCTGGTGCTCAAGCCCTTCCTGCTGTACGTGTTCCGGTCCACGGACCTGTCCCCGGCCCACTACCTCGGGCCGATCGCCCGCCGCCGCCTCGCCTTCGCGGGACTCGGCACCCTGCTCACGGTGTCCACGGCGGCCTTCTTCCTGACCGATCTGTTCGACGACCCGGGCGGTGCGCTCCTCCCGCAGGGCGTGGCGGTCGCGGTGGGCATCGGCGCCGTCGCCCCCTCGGCCTGGCTGTGGGGCCAGATCCGGACCGTCCGCGCCAACGTTCTGCTCGCCGCCGCCGTGGCCGCCGCCGCGCTCGTCGTGGCGCTCCTCGGCCGGTCCGCCCTCCTGGGCGGGGGAGGACCGTGGCTCGTCGCCGGAGTTCTGGCGGTCGCGGCCGTTCCGCTCGGCCGGTCGGCCTTCCGGTCCGTCCGTACGGTCGACCTCGCCCGGCTCACCCGCGACGCGGCCCGCGCCGCCGAGGCCCAGACCTTCGCCTGGACCGGCACGCTTCACCACGCGCTCGACCTGTACCGCCCGGAGCCGCGCGGCTTCGCCTCGGCCCTCACCCGCCCGGACGGACGGCTGCGCGGCCACCTCGCCCGGGGAGCGGTCCGCGCGCTCCGCACCCCGGGCCGCGCGGTCGCGGCCGTCGCGTTCCTGTCGGCCGGGGGCGCGCTGCTCGCCGTCGGCACCGGGGAGCCGGACGCCAGGACGGCGACGGGCGCGTGGCTGCTCGGCGCGGTCGCCGTGTACTGGGGGTCCGGATGGGTCGGCGAGACCTGGCGCGGGCTGCGCGACGAGCTGACCCTGGCCCCGCTGCTCGGCGAGCGGTGGGGCGGGACGCTCGCCCGCACCCTGGCGTGGCCGGTCGTCGCGGTGACCGTCGCGGCGGGCCTCGCGGGCACGGTCACGGCCCTCGCCCGATGGCCCCTCCCGAGCGGGCGACCGGCCGACGCACTGCTGCTGGCCACGGGTTCGGTGGTCCTCGCGCTCGGCGCCAGGTTCCTCCGCGAGATGAAGTCCCACCTGCCCGTCGAGCTGCTGCTCCCCATCATCACGCCCCTGGGCGACCTCTCCGGCCTCCGGGTCTTCGTCTGGCAGTTCGACGGACTCTTCGTCGTCCTGGCCGGTGTCCTCCTGATGAACGGGACACAGTCGCCGCCCGCCGCCGCCCTCACCGCCCTGGGCGCCGCCGCCTGCTGCGTCTGGGCAGGCCTGCGCCGAACAGGAACCCCCCTCCGCTCCCTACCCAACCGCCTCCGCCCCACCTGACACCCCGACACGAACCCCCGAAGCCAGGGCAGGACGGCCCCACGCCGAACCGACCGTCCGACGAGCCCCCGTACCTCCTCCAACCCACCGAGGACCCGGCCGACCGACCCCGTCGAGAAGGCCCGAAACACCGAGAAGTCCCCGTGCGGCTCGGCATCGGCTGCTCCAGCGGCCGCTGGTACCGGTGAACTCGCAGCCCAGTAGTCGGCGGTGCTCACACTCCTCTGATGACGGCATCGGCAAGAGGGGCCGCAGCATCCGCGTAGCACGCTCGTGCGATGGATTCCCAGGTGACGGCTCCCCGCAGATTCCGGGGTCCGTTCAGCACCGGCAGTCGCGAGTACCCGTTGAGCCGCATCTTCCACGTGCCCGGTGACCAGATAGCCGCGCCGGGATGCTCCCCACCAGCCCAGCAGATCCCGGACGGTCAAGGTCGTCGGCGTGCCTGCGTCCGCCTGCTTCCGGGCGTCCTTCAACTGAGCGTGGCGGGCGGCGGAACCGTCCGCTGTGACACTGCCGGGAGGCGGTAGTTCCGCCGCCTCGTCCAGGAGTCTCTGCCTCAGAACGTCCAGCAGGGTGCCGTCCTCCAGCGCCCAGGCGGTCCACCCGTCGTAGGGCCCCAGCCCCGTGGCCGCAGCGGCTGCCGTGGAGGGGGACTTGAACCGCTGACCGTCGCTCAGTTCGATCCTGCCGTCTGCGGTCACCCGGGCGAGGTGCGCTTCCCCGGATCGCTTACGCCGGAAGGTGAGAGTGGTGTCCGCGGCCAGCAGCCCGGCATTGACGAGGTCGGAAACCAGTACCCGCCGTCCCTCGATCAGATACGAGGCCCGTCCCAGAGGCTCTTCCGTATCGCTGCCCAGTATGGAATCGGTCATCGGCGTATTCCCCCAGTTCGGTCCCGGCTTGAAACGATCCGATCGTCCCAGAGGCATCCTGCGGGGCGCTGTGGATTTCAGACTTCCCGTTCGCTGAGGCGTTCGGGGAGGAACTGGGACCTGTTGTCGGGCCATCGCGGCCTTTACGAATAGGCCAGGGGCGCGAAGGCACCCGGATCCCGCGTCGGGGACGGAGCGCTGTGAGAGGCTGGGGCGCATGAACCGGTTGGCTGGTGTGACTTCGCCTTATCTGCTTCAGCACGCTGACAACCCGGTCGACTGGTGGCCCTGGACGCCGGAGGCCTTCGAGGAGGCGCGGCGGCGGGACGTGCCCGTCCTGCTGTCGGTCGGTTACTCCGCGTGCCACTGGTGCCACGTCATGGCGCACGAGTCCTTCGAGGACGAGGCCACGGCCGCGCTCGTCAACGAGAACTTCGTCGCCGTCAAGGTGGACCGCGAGGAGCGTCCCGACGTCGACGCGGTCTACATGGAGGCCGTGCAGGCCGCCACCGGCCAGGGCGGCTGGCCGATGACCGTCTTCCTCACCCCCGACGCCGCCCCCTTCTACTTCGGCACCTACTTCCCGCCCGAGCCCCGGCACGGGATGCCCTCCTTCCCGCAGGTGCTCGAAGGCGTCCGGGACGCCTGGGCCGACCGGCGCGAGGAGGTCGGCGAGGTCGCCGACCGCATCGTGCGCGACCTCGCGAGCCGCTCCCTCGCCCACGGCGGCCAGGGCGTCCCCGGCGAGGAGGAACTCGCCCAGGCGCTCCTCGGCCTCACCCGCGAGTACGACGCGAAGCGGGGCGGCTTCGGCGGCGCCCCCAAGTTCCCGCCGTCGATGACCCTGGAGTTCCTGCTCCGCCACCACGCCCGCACCAGCTCCGAGGGCGCCCTCCAGATGGCCGCCGACACCTGCGAGGCGATGGCCCGCGGCGGTATCTACGACCAGCTCGGCGGCGGCTTCGCCCGCTACGCCGTGGACGACGCCTGGGTCGTCCCGCACTTCGAGAAGATGCTGTACGACAACGCCCTGCTCTGCCGGGTGTACGCCCACCTGTGGAAGGCCACCGGCAGCGACCTCGCCCGCCGGATCGCCCTGGAGACCGCCGACTTCATGGTCCGCGAACTGCGCACCCCCGAGGGGGGTTTCGCCTCCGCGCTCGACGCCGACAGCGACGACGGCACGGGCGAGCACGTCGAGGGCGCCTACTACGTGTGGACCCCGGAGCAGCTCGCCGAGGTCCTCGGCGAGCGGGACGCCGCCCTCGCCGCCGCCCACTACGGCGTCACCGAGGACGGCACCTTCGAACACGGCAGCTCCGTGCTCCAGCTCCCGCAGGACGCGGGCGTCGCCGACGCCGGGCGGACCGCCTCGATCGCCGCCCGGCTCCTCGCCGCCCGCGAGGAACGCGAGCGTCCCGGGCGCGACGACAAGATCGTCGCCGCCTGGAACGGCCTGGCCGTCGCCGCCCTCGCCGAGACCGGCGCCCTCTTCGACCGCCCCGACCTCGTCGAGCGCGCCACCGAGGCCGCCGACCTGCTGGTCCGCGTCCACATGGACGAGACCGCCCGCCTCACCCGTACGTCCAGGGACGGCCGGGCGGGCGGCAACGCGGGCGTCCTGGAGGACTACGCGGACGTCGCCGAGGGCTTCCTCGCCCTCGCCGCCGTCACCGGCGAAGGCACCTGGCTGGAGTTCGCGGGCTTCCTCCTGGACATCGTCCTCGACCGCTTCACCGGGGAGGGCGGCGCGCTCTACGACACCGCCCACGACGCCGAGGCCCTGATCCGCCGCCCGCAGGACCCCACGGACAACGCCACCCCGTCCGGCTGGACCGCCGCCGCCGGAGCGCTGCTCTCGTACGCCGCCCACACCGGGTCCGAGGCCCACCGCGCGGCGGCCGAGGGCGCCCTCGGGGTCGTCAAGGCCCTCGGCCCCCGGGCGCCCCGCTTCATCGGCTGGGGTCTGGCCGTCTCCGAAGCGCTCCTCGACGGGCCCCGGGAGATCGCCGTCGTCGGCGCTCCCGGCGACGAGGCCTTCCGTGAGCTGTGCCGTACGGCGCTCCGTGCGACCGCCCCCGGCGCCGTCCTCGCCTTCGGCACCCCCGGCAGCGAGGAGTTCCCGCTGCTCGCGGACCGCCCGCTGGTGGCCGGTGCGCCCGCCGCGTACGTGTGCCGTCACTTCACCTGTGACGCGCCGGTCACCGACCCCGCCGGGCTCCGCGCGAAGCTCTGAGCCCGGCCCGCCCCGGGAACGGGACGGCCCCGCCGCCCCTCCGGAGAGGGAAGGCGGGGCCGCGCCGCGCGGAGCGGCGTCGCTCAGCTGTTGCCGGCGCCGTTGCCCGAGAGGATCGGGATGTCGTCCAGGATGTGCGACAGCGGCTCGTCGCCCTTGGCCTGGGTGGAGTTCTCGGTGCACTGCTGGTTCTGCGGGGAGGACAGCACGTTGACGTCCTGCACGGCGATCGGGATGAGCCCGATGAGCGAACCGGCGTTGACCTTGGCCGGCAGGCCGATGCACGGCTTGTTCAGGGAGCCCTGGACGAGCGCGAACTGCGGGCTCATGTTGCCGTAGGTCGCGGAGTTGCCGAACTCCTGCTTCGCTCCGTTGCCGCTGAGCGAGGTGGTGCCGCCGTCGTCGGCGATGGCGAGCGCCTGACCGGCACCCGCCGCCGTCGCGCCGAGGACCGACGCGGCCACAGCAGCCGTAGCCAACAGCTTCTTCATGGTTCAGGCCTTTCGGATTGTGACCCGCTGAGTGGCGAGCCGCGCTGAACAACTGGCAGGAGGTCCGGAGGTTCCGCGATGTCCACCGGACGGACTACGGGCAGATGAGCGAAGCCCCGTCGGCGGGCCGGTAGACGGCCGCCGGGATCTCACTCGGCACGACGGCGTCGGCGGGCGGCAGCGGCTCGTCCCGGCCCAGCCGCCCGAATACCTCGGCCGCTCCCTCCGCGTCCCAGGCCACGGTGGACCCGACGCCCTCGATGTCCGGGTTGAACCCGCGTACGGGTACGGTCGCGAACGCGGTACGAGCTGTGGAAAGGTTCTTCAACCTCCCCGCCAGCACGACGAGTTCGGCGACGGAGACGCCCCGGTCGGCCGCGCCCGTCCCGCGCAGGGTCGTGGCCAGGGCCTTCAGCCGCTCCGGGTCGCCCAGCACGCCGTCGCGCAGCCGCTCCAGCGTGTTGACGACGAACTGCTGCTGCTTCCGGATGCGGCCGAAGTCCATCTGTCCGTCGGCCCGCCGCGACCGCACGTACTGAAGCGCCTCGCCGCCGCGCACACGGGTGGTGCCGGGTGCCAGGTCGATGCCGGTGACCGGGTCCTTGAGGGGCTGCTCCGTACAGACGGGGACCCCGCCGTCGATCCGGTCCACGGTGTCCATGAAGCGGCGGAAGTCGATCTCCAGATAGCGGTGGACGGGGAGCCCCGTCATCGCCTCGACGACCTCCGTGGTGAAGGCGGGGCCACCCTCCGCCCAGGCGTTGTTGATCTTCGCGGGGTGGGCGTCGTGGGCCTCTCCGTCACGCCGGTCGTGGTGCGGTCCCGGGAGGGTGGCGAGCGAGTCGCGGGGCAGGCTCACCACGTCCATCCGGTCGTTCGCCGCCGAGATGTGCACGAGCATCATCACGTCCGTGCACGCGCACGCGCGCCCGCCGAGCCGGTGGCGCTCCTTCTCCTCCTCGGTGACGCCCTCGCGGCTGTCGATGCCGACCACCAGCAGGTTCAGCCCGTTTTCGGGGGCCGGGAGGTCGTCGGCGGCGGTGGCGAGGGCGCCGGGGGCGAGCGTGGCGAGGGCGGTGAGCGCCGCCGGGACGAGCAGCGGACGCCGGGCCCACCGTGCACGTGGGAGGTTCATGTCCGCACGTTATTTCGATCGTTCTCGCACACAGATACGCGACGCGACATGAACAGGGCGAATCACTCTCCTGCGGCGCCTGTGCCATGATGCGGGAATCGCAGCGGAAGGAGCGAAGATGGCGCCGGATCCCGGGAAATGGGAACGGATGGCCTTCATTCCGAAGAGCCGATATGTGAGTGATCCCGCCCCCGCCGACCGCACGCCGTTCCCGGTGTACTCGGCTCTGGTGAACCAGTGGACGCAGTCGGGAAGGGCGGTCCCGGGAATGCCGGACCGGGAATGGGAGCGTCTGATGGCGACGCCGGTCTGGCCCACCTGGTAGGAAGACCGGGAAAGACGAGAAGACGAAAGAAGACGAAAGGGGCCGCCCCGGAGGGCGGCCCCTGACGTGTGGACGTCGTCGCGTCGCGACGGCGGGGGTCAGCTGTTGCCGACGCCGTTGCCCGAGAGGACCGGGATGTCGTCCAGGATGTGCGACAGCGGCTCGTCGCCCTTGGCCTGGGTGGAGTTCTCGGTGCACTGCTGGTTCTGCGGGGAGGACAGCACGTTGATGTCCTGGACCGAGATCGGGACGAGACCGATGAGCGAACCGGCGTTGAGCTTGGCCGGCAGGCCGATGCACGGCTTGTTCAGGGAGCCCTGGACCAGCGCGAACTGGGGGCTCATGTTGCCGTAGGTGGCGGAGTTGCCGTACTCCTGGTGCGCTCCGTTGCCGCTGAGCGAGGTGGTGCCGCCGTCGTTGCCGATGGCGAGCGCCGGGGAGGCGACGGCGGCGGTGGCGCCGACGATGGAGACGGCCGCGGCCGCAGTGGCCATAACCTTCTTGATCACGGGAGTTCCCTTCTAGAACCGGCTCCGTGCAGGGAGCGACCTGATCAACTGGACGAGGGCGCAAGGGTTCCGCTGTGTCACTCCCTTGGCGGAGCGCACTCGGCAGCACGAAGCGCGCGCCCAGTCGAAAGGGTGAAGGGCCGGAACCAAAGCCAACGGGCGCAGTTGATCCCGTCGCATCAATCAGCTCGATTGGTGGGAACAGGAACGGAATCACCGTGATCAAGAAGATTATGGCGGCTGCGGCTGTGACGGCCTCTGTTGTCGGCGCCACCGCTGCGGCGGCCTCCCCGGCTCTCGCCATCGCCGACGACGGTGGCACGACCTCGCTCAGCGGCAACGGCGCGAAGCAGGCGTTCGGCAACTCGACCACCGCGGGTGACCTGAGCCCCCAGTTCTCGGCGGTCCAGGGCTCGCTGAACAAGCTCTGCCTCGGTGTCCCCGTGAAGGCCAACGCCGGTTCGCTCATCGGTCTCATCCCGATCGCCGTGCAGGACGTCAACGTCCTCGCCTCGCCGCAGAACCAGCAGTGCGCGGAGAACTCCACCCAGGCCAAGGGTGACGAGCCGCTGTCGCACATCCTGGAGGACATCCCGGTCCTCTCGGGCAACGGCATCGGCAACAGCTGATCCGTACGGCGCGCGACTGGGCCGGAAGGGAGCGGAGATGCTCCCTTCCGGCCCTGTTGTGTGTGCATTGGAGTGAATGGGGGAGTCTCTCCGTTGTGTCGGTTTCCTTTTTGAGGGATGTTCGTTGTGTTCCGTGAGTCTCCCGCCATCGAAAGGACGCAGACGAAAATGAACTGTAAGAAGGCTGCTGCTGTCGTCGCCGGAATCATCATGGCCATGGGTGCGGCCACGCCGGCCTTCGCCGACGCCGAGGCGACGGGTGCGGCCATCGGTTCGCCCGGTGTCGCCTCGGGCAACGTCGTCCAGATCCCGATCCACGTGCCGATCAACATCTGCGGCAACAGCATCAACGTGCTCAGCGCGCTGAACCCGGCGTTCGGCAACACCTGCGTCAACGCCTGAGTCCACCAGGACCCCCAGGTACCGGGGCCGGTCCCGGAGAGTGCGAACTCTCCGGGACCGGCCCTCGGTCATGTCCGGACCCGTTTCGGACCGGGACCCCAGTGGGGCCCGCGCGCCACCCCCGGTGGTCGTTTCCTGGGCCATGTGCCGAGGCTCCGCACGCCATTTCCTGGCCCGCGGTCCCCCAATTGGGCGATCAAATACCCCGATGGACCAATTGCCGGAGGCGAGCCGCGTTCACGGTCGGCTCATTAGGAATACTTTCGGAGTATCGAATTGACGGACCATCAAAAAGCGTGTGACGCGGAGGAGTGGCCATGGGAACTGCCCGCCGGAGGACATCGAGAGCGTGGCTGGGGGTCTTCACCGCCGGTCTCCTCGCTTCGGGATCGGTCGTGCTGGCGTCCCCGGCCCGCGCCGCGGAGTCCCCCTCGACCAGGGACCCCGGCCCCTCGCTCACCGGCGCCATGGGGGCCTTCCTCGACTCGGGCTCGCGCGGGGTCGCCCGTATCGGACAGTTGGAACGCTGGCTCGGCGGGCGGGAACTCCGCGTCGGTCACACCTACCTCCCCGGTGACCTGTGGCGGAACATCGAGGGTCCCCCGGGCTTCCTCGACGCCTGGGCGAACTGGCGCAACGCGAAGTCCGACCGCATGTTCGTCCTCAACGTGCCCATGCTGGAACGCAACGAGGCGGGGGTCTCCGACGCCGAGGTCCGCAGACAGCTCCGGCTCGGCGCCGCGGGCTACTACGACCACCACTTCAAGGCCCTCGCCCAGCGCCTCGTCGGCCTCGGGGCGACCGACACCGTCATCGTCCTCGGCTGGGAGATGAACGGCACCACCTACACCCACCGGTGCGGACCCGACCCCACCTCGTGGAAGAGGTACTGGAACCGGATCGCCACCGCGATGCGCTCCGTGCCCGGCCAGGAGTTCCGCTTCGACTTCAACCCGAGCCGTGGTCTCGACGCCGTGCCCTGGACCGAGTGTTACCCGGGCGACGACGTCGTCGACATCATCGGGATGGACTCCTACGACCAGCCGCCCGGTTCGAGTTTCGACCAGCACGTGAGGGAGCCGTACGGGCTCCAGAAGCAGGTCGACTTCGCCGCCGAGCACGGGAAGCAGATCTCCTACCCGGAATGGGGCCTGTTCCGGAACGGGGACAACCCCGTGTACATGCGCCGGATGCTGGAGTGGATGAAGCAGCACAAGCCGCTCTACCAGACGATCACCGACTACTGCCCGCACGGGGTCTGGCAGTGCGACGACAACCCGAGGTCGTCGGCGATGTTCCGTCAGATGCTGTACGGCACGGGCCCCGGGCTCCCGACCGAGCCGACCGAGCCGACTGATCCCACGCAGCCGACGGACCCGACTGGCCCCACCGATCCCACGCAGCCGACCGATCCGACCGGGCCCACTGAGCCGACTCGTCCGGCGGACCCGACTCGTCCGGCGGACCCGACTCGTCCGGCGGACCCGACTCGTCCGGCGGACCCGACTCGTCCGGCGGACCCCACGCATCCGACTGACCCGGTCGATCCGACGAAGCCGAAGCCCGAGCCGAAGCCCGAGCCGAAGCCTGAGCCGAAGCCTGAGCCGAAGCCTGAGCCGAAGCCTGAGCCGAAGCCTGAGCCGAAGCCCGAGCCGAAGCCCGAGCCGAAGCCCGAGCCGAAGCCTGAGCCGAAGCCGGAACCCAAGCCCGAACCCAAGCCGGAACCGGAACCCCAGCCCGACTGCTGGACCGTCAATCTCGGCTCCTGGGTCGAGAGTTGGATCGGCGGGCCCGTCTGTGTTCCCAGGGACTCCTGGAAGGACAAGGTCGATCTCGGCTGGAAGGACGCGCTGAAGGGCGTCTGGCCCTTCTGAGCCGTCCCGGACGGTACGACGGAGCGGCGGCGGGCCGTCAACCCCCGCCGCTCCCCGGCGTCCGGCCCGACAGGCGGCCGATCAGCCGCCCCGCCCGGGTGCCCTCGCGGACCTGCAGGGCCGCCCAGCGGCGCGCGTCGGCGGCGCCCGCGCGCAGCCACAGCAGCGGGGCCGTACCCCGGCCCGTCAGCATCAGCCGCTGGTTGCCCACGGTCTCGGGCCGCCAGTGCCGCTTGTACTCCTCGGTGCCCCGCAACATGCTCAGGGTGGTCCGGCCACCGGCGCTGGTCTCCCCGGCGCCGTGCCGCAGCAGCATCGTCGCCACATCGACCTTGCGGGCCCGCAGCGCCGGATCGGCGCCGTACAGGTAACCGCCCGCGAGCCGGGGCGACATCAGGGTCAGATCGGCGGCCACCACGTCCCCGGCCAGCCGGAACTCGGTGACCATCGCGTCCCCGCGCTCCACCATGGGCCGTACGGCACGGGTGAGGTGCTGGGCGAACCGCTCGCTGGTGTGCTCGGTGGTCACCCCCCGTCCCTGCCATTGGAGTTGATGGAGCTTCAGGAGCCTTTCGAGGGCGGCGGGCACCTCGGGACCGCCGACGATGTGCGCGTCGATGCCGAGGGCGTCCAGCTTGCGCAGCTTGGCCCTGACCCGCTGGGCCTTCCCGGAGGGGATGCGTGCGAGGAGCCCCTCCATGGGCACGGCGGGCAGTTCCAGACAGAGCGAGTCGGGCAGTCGTCGGCGTGGGCCCCGCCAGTGGGCGAGGACCCGTTCGCTGGCCGCCCCCGGCCGTACCTCCCGCAGGTCGACCACCGCGCCCCGGGCGGCCCGCGCGATGCCCCAGGCCAGTGCGGGCGCCGCCGCCGGGCAGCCGTCGTCGACGAGCACGTCCGTGAAGTCGGTGATCCCACCGCCGAGCTGGGTGAGGACCGGCAGCGGCCCCCGGGCCCGCATCAGGGGCGCGGCGGCCACGAGTGCGCCGCCCGCGTCCCGTACGAGCACCACCCGCAGCGCACCGGGCCTGCCGTACGAGAGCCACCAGGAGTGCAGCCAGGCGTGGGACTGGAAGGGGGTGGCGGCGGAACAACGCCCGTACAGCGCCGTCCATTCGGCCGCGATCCGCCCGAACCCCGTCTCGTCACGGCACACCTCGATCCGCGGGTCCGCGGGGTTTCCCGGACTCACACCGCCTCCGGCTGGTGTGCGGCGGCCGGGGCGGGCACGGCGGTGGACGCGGGGACGGCCGGTGCGGCGGGCGGCCGGGAGTGGCGGGCCTCGCCGCGCGCGGCGGCCCGCCTCGGGCGGACCAGCAGGGCGAGACCGCCGAGCAGACCGCCCGCGCAGCCGCCGACCAGCGCGGAGAGCGACGCCGAGGGGGAGACCGGGGACACCGGCTCGGTGGCGCGGGAGAACTGCACGACCTTCACGCCGGTGCTGCCCGCCACGTGCGAACTGTTCAGGACGAGCGCGCGGGCCACCCCGTCGGCCATGGCCACGGCCTTCGAGGACTTCTCCGCGCGGGCGGTGATCGAGATCATCGGCGCGTCGGGCGAGGTCTCCGCCCGCACGCTGCGGCGCAGGGTGGCGGCGGTGACCCCGGCCCACACCTGGGCGTCGCCGGTCACCGCGATGTCCGTGGCGACCCGCCCGTACGCCTGCGCGAAGCCGAGCGCGCCCGAGGGGTCGGACTTCGCGGCGGGGACGACGATGACGTAGCTGGTCGCCGCGTACTGCGGGGTCTTCAGAGCCCCGTACCCCCCGCCGAGCACGGCTCCGGCGAGGGCGGCGGCGGGCAGCACCGCCCACCGGCCGGGGCCGCGCAGACCGGCGGGGAGCGAGACGCGGGGTGGGGTGGTCTTCATGGGACGGTCTCTCACTTCGCGGAGGAGGGGGTGCCGTGGACGGCCTGGTCGTAGAGGGACAGCAACTGCCGGGCGCTGTGCGCGATGTCGTAGTGGCGGGCCGCCGCCGGGACCGGGAGCCGGGCGGGCCCGGCGGCCCGGACCCCGCGCAGGGCGGCGACGAGCTCCGGCACGGAGACGCCGGTACGGAGGGCGCCCGGGGCCGCGTCCGGTCCGAGGTCCTCGACCGCGGGGCAGGCCGCGTAGAACACCGGCAGCCCGGCGGCGAGCGCCTCGACGACGGCGAGTCCGAAGGTCTCGTCCGGGGACGGGGACACGAAGACGTCCATCGCGGCCAGGAGACCGGGCAGCGGGGGACCGGCCGAGCCCGCCGGGAGCGGGTCCGCGCGGGCGCCCGTGAGCAGCACCCGGTCGGCGGCCCCGAGGGAGCGCGCCAGCTCCAGCAGCTCCGTCCGCCGCTCGCCGTCGCCGACGAGCAGCAGCCGGGCGTCCGGCACCTCGGCGACCGCACGGACCAGCAGGTCGAACCGCTTCCCCGGCGCCAGCCGCCCCACCCCGCCCACCACGTACGCGTCCCCGGGAATGCCGAGGGCCCGCCGGGCGCGGCTCCGCGCGTCGGCGTCGAAGGCGAAGCGGTCCGTCTCGATGCCGTTGGGAACGACCCGGATACGGTCCCGGGGCACCCCCCAGTCGGCGAGCCTGCGGGCCACGCTGGACGAGACGGCGACCGTGGACGTGCCGAGCCGCTCCGACGCCAGATACAGGGCGCGGGTCCCCGCCGACAGCGGACGGCCCTCGATCTGCGTCTCGCCGAGGGAGTGCTCGGTGGCGACGATCCGCCGCACCCCGGCCAGCCGGGCCGCCGCCCTGCCGTACACGCACGCCCGGTACAGATGCGTGTGCACCAGGTCGTACCGGCCCCGCCGGACGATCCCGGCCAGCCGGGGGAGCGCCCCGAGGTCACGGTTCCCGGCCATGCCCAGATGGGTGACGGGGGTGCCGTCGGCCTCGATGCCCTCGGCGACGGCGCCGGGGTTGGTGAGGGTGACCACCCGGCTCCGGACCGGCAGGTGCCGCAGCAGCAGCCGCAGCTGCTGCTCGGCCCCGCCGATGCCGAGCCCGGTGATGACGTGCAGCACCTTCACGGGGCCACCGCCACCGGGGGGCCGGGCACGGCGGCCGGCAGATCGGCGGGCCGACGGCGGCGCAGCGGGTGCAGGACGCGCTTGGCGGTGAGTCGCCAGGAGGTGTCGTCCTCGCCGATGTGGACGCGGGGCAGGGCGTACGCGCCGGTGTGCGGGCCCGGGTCGATCGCGCAGGCGTACCGGTACCCGGCCGCCCGTACGGCACGGATCGCACGCGGGTCGACCTGCCCGTACGGGTAGCAGAAGCCGTCCACGGGACGGCCGGTGATCTCCTCCAGGAGGATCCTGCTCTCCCGGGTCTCGGCGGCCAGGGCCGTGTCGTCGGCCTCGGGGAGCGACACATGGGTCAGCCCGTGCGAACCGATCTCCATGCCCGCGTCGGCGATCCGCCGGATGCCGTCCTCGGAGAGCAGCGGCTTGCGCGGCCCCGCCGTGTCCCAGCCGTTCTCGCCGTCGAGCCGCCCCGGCAGCGCGTACACCGTCGCCGTGAACCCGTGTCTCAGGAGCAGCGGCAGCGCCGAGTCGACGAAGTCGGCGTAACCGTCGTCGAAGGTCAGGCCCACGAGCCCGCGGGCGCGGCCCTCGGCGGTGGCGGCGAGCAGCTCGCGGACCGAGACCCCGCGCAGCCCCCGGTCGCGCAGCCAGTGCAGCTGCCGGGCGAAGCGGACCGGGGAGACGGTCACGCGGTACGGGTCGTCAGTGGTGTCCGCGATCGAGTGGTACATCGCCACCCACAGGGGCGGCCTCACCCACGGGGGCGGCTTCGGCAGCATTCGGCGCAGCACGGTGGCGGCGGGCATCGGGGTTCCTCCTCCGGTAGGCGGTGCGGGGCAGCGGCAGGATCTCGGGCGCCTCGGGGGCGCAGCCGAGGAAGATGACGAAGACGCCGACGACGACCAGTGCCGCGACGGTGGTGGCCAGGAACGCGGGCCCGATCGCGACCGAGGCCAGCCAGCCCGCGCCGGTCGCCCACGCGCCCGCCGCGGCGAGCCGCAGCAGCCTTCCGCCGAGCCGCCCGGCGCGCACCGGGACGGCCTGCCGGTGCGCCCCGCGCAGCAGCAGCACCGCGGTGAGGGTGATGCCGAGGGCGTTGGCGGCGGCGATGCCGACGGCGCCCCAGTGCTCGGCGGCGGGTACGCCCGCGGCGGCGGTGGTGGCGAGCCCGGCGCCCATGGCGGCGGCCGGGTACCAGAGCGGGCGGGCGGCGGAGAAGTAGCAGCGGACGAGGGCGCCCACCATGGTCTGGCCGAGCAGCCCGAGCGCGTACACCCGCATCACGGCGGCGGTCGAGGCGGTGTCGGAGCTTCCGAACTGCCCCCGCTCGAAGAGGAGTTCCACGATCCTGGGGGCGGCGGCGATCACCGTGGAGGCGCCGACGAGGACGACGAGGGCAGCGAGCAGCAGATCCCGCTCCACCTGGCGGCGGGCCTTCTCCGCGTCGCCCGCCGCGAGGGCCCGCGCCACCGTGGGGAAGCTGACCGTGCACAGCATCAGCGAGAGGATCATCGGCATCTGCGCCACCTTCTGCGCGTAGTTCAGATGCGAGATGGCCCCGGCGGGCAGCGGTGAGGCGAGGAAACGTTCGATCAGCGTCTGCGACTGACGGCACAGCGAGAACGCGACCACCGGCGCGATGAGCCCGAACAGCAGGATGCGGGCGTCGGCACCGCCAGCCGACTCCGATGAAGCCGATGAAGCCGATGAACCCGATGGAGCCGATGAGACCGGCGAACCCGATGAACCGGATGAACCCGATGAGCTGGATGGCTGGGACGAACCGGACGGTCCGGACGTCCTCGGTGTCTCGGGGGTCTCGGATGTCTTGGGTGTCCCGGCTGTCCTCGGTGGCGCCGGGCGGGTGCGCAGCTCCCGCAGCAGCGAGGGTGCCTGCACCAGGACCATCAGGACCCCGCCGACGGCTACCCCGGCGGCGGCGGACCGCACCCCCCACGGCTCCCGCAGCACCAAGACGGTGCCGATGATGCCCACGTTGTAGGCCACGTAGATCATCGCCGGGGGCATGAAGCGGCCGTGCGCCCGCAGCGCCGCCGAGCAGTAGCCCACCAGCGAGAACGTCAGCACGCACGTCCCCGTCAGCCGTGTGCACTCGACCGCGAGCGCCGGATCGGGCAGCCCCGGTGCGAGGACCGAGACGAGCTGCGGGGCACCGGCGATCAGGAGCGCGGCGGCGACGCCGAGGACGAGCACGATCCGGGGCAATGTGCCCCGCACCAGGGCGCGCACCGGATCGCCGAGCGTGCCGCCGGAGCGGCGGGCCAGCGCACGGGAGAAGGCGGGCACCATGATCAGTGCCATGGCGTCCTCGACGAGCAGCGTCGAGGCGAACTCGGGGACCGTCCACGCCACCAGGAACGCGTCGGTCTCCGCCCCGGCCCCGAAGTACCCGGCCAGGATCTGGTCCCGTACGAGTCCCAGCAGCGCCCCGACGGCGGTGAGCCCGGCGGTGACGGCGGCGGCCTTCGCGAGGAAGCCGCGCCCCGGGGACGCGCCGCCGCGCCGCTCCCGCTCCCGCGCGCGGGCGTGCGCCGGGTGGTGCGGGGCCGGGCCCGGTGCCGGTACGGGCGGCGGGCTCGGGCGGCGCGATGCGGGTACCGGCGGCGGGCTCGGATGCGGGACCGGCAGGGGCCCCGGCGGGCGTTCCGGCGGGCGCTCCGGCGAGGCGGGGGAGTCGGCCCGTACGGAGGTCTCGCCCCGTACGGAGGTCTCCGCTCTTCCGCAGGAGGCCTCTCCCCGTCCGGCGGCGGTCCCTCGCCGCCCGCTCGGGTCCTCCCGTACGGCGGCGGTCTCTCCCCGTACGGAGGTCTCTCCTCGTGCGGCTGCCCCTTCCCGCCCGCCCGGGTCCTCCCGTGTCCCCGTGTCCCCGACCCGCCCCGGCAGCACGACGGCCTCCGGGGGCCACGGGGGGTCCGTGGGCCCCGGAGGCGCGGTCGGCCAGGGGTCGGTGAGCGGGGCGTCGGGGGGCGGGCCGCCCGGGGCGCGCGGCTCGCCGGGGGCGTCCGTGGGTTCCGGTTCTCCGGACCGGGGGTCACGCACGACGGACCCCCGCGAGGGCCCACCAGGCGGCGAGGCCCAGCACCACGGACATCAGGACCGTGGAGGGGCCGCCGATGTCCGCGTAGAAGAAGTCGACGAGCTGCCAGCCGAGCAGCCCGGTGGCGACCAGGGCGCGGTCCGGGCCGAGCCGCCACCGGCGCAGCCCGAGCACCAGCAGCGCCACCCAGCCGCCGGCCAGCGCGAGCAGCCCGAACAGGCCCTGCTCGCTCAGCACCAGGAGGTACATGTTGTGCGGGGAGAGCAGCGGCTGCCGCTGGAACGCGGCCCCCGCGCCCGCCGTGTCGCTGCCGGAGGACAGGGCGAGCGAGGCGTTCGAGTCGCGGTACGCGGGGAAGCCCTTCAGGCCGATGCCCGTGACCGGCTCCGTCCGCCACATCCGCCCGGCCGCCGCCCACATCGTGTACCGGTCGGTGACCGACTGGTCCGGCGCCGCCGCCACTCGCGTGATGCTGGTGACCCGCTCCTGGACCATCGCCGAACCGACGCCGAGACCGCCGACCAGGACCACCCCGAGCGCCCCGGCGGCGAGCGCCACCCGGACCGCCCGCCGGGGCCCCGAGAGCAGCAGCTGCGCCCCGCAGGCGAGGACGGTCGCGATCCACGCGCCCCGGCTGAAGGACAGCACGAGCGGTACGGACAGCAGGACGGCGCAGCAGAGCGCGGCCGTCCGCGCCCGGCCCGCCCGGGACCCGAGCGCGATCCCGGTGACGACGACCAGACCGTACGAGACGACCGTCGCCATGCCCATCACGTCGGTGGCCCCGAAGGTGCCGACGGCCCGGACGTCCTCGCCCTGGTAGGAGGCGCCGGTGCCGGTCAGGTACTGGCCGACGCCCACCGCGCCCTGGAGCAGGGCGAGTCCGACCAGTCCCCAGGCGACCACGGCGAAGTCCCGCCGGTCACGGATCATCAGGAGTACGGCCGCCGGGACGAGGACGAAGATCTGGAGGTAGCGGGCGACGCCCGGCAGGCTCGCCGCCGGGTCGTTCGACGTGATCGCGGCCAGGCAGATCCCGAGGACCGGCAGGCCGAGGACGACGGCGGCGGTCCGGGTCAGCGGGCGGGCGCCGCCGCGCAGCACCCGGACGAGACAGACGAGGACGAGCAGTCCGGAGGCCGCGTCGGCGACCGTGCCCGTCCCGCCCGTACCGCCCTGCGCCCCGCCGCCGCCCGGCACGAGCAGCAGCGCGATCACGGCGAGGACCGGGGACAGCGCCCCGGCCCTGCGGGCCCAGTCGCGGACATCGGGGGCGTCGTGGCTGCCGGGGGCGTCGGGGGTGACCGCGGGCACGGTCAGGACCGTGGCCATGCGTCAGCTCCCCGTGGGGCGGACGAGTCCGGCGGCCGTCCGCACCAGGATGCAGACGTCCTGCCAGAGCGACCAGTGGTCGATGTAGTGGTTGTCGAAGCGGCAGCGGTCCTCGATCGAGGTGTCCCCGCGCAGCCCGTGCACCTGCGCCAGACCGGTCAGTCCCACCGGCATCCGGTGCCGGGCCGCGTAACCGGCGTGGATCTTGCTGAACTGGGCGACGAAGTAGGGGCGTTCGGGCCGGGGCCCGACGAGGCTCATGTCGCCGCGCAGCACGTTCCACAGCTGCGGCAGCTCGTCGAGCGAGCTCTTCCGCAGGAAGCCCCCGGCCGCGCTCATCCGCCGGTCGCCCGCCACGTTCCAGCGGGTCGCCGACTCGGCGTCGTCGGAGGGGCGGAGCGTACGGAACTTCAGCAGCGTGAAGTGGCGCCCGTGCTGGCCCACCCGCTCCTGCCGGAACAGCACGCCGGGACCGTCCGAGAGGCGCACGGCGAGCGCGCACACCAGCAGCACCGGCAGCGCGAGCGCCATGGCGGGGGCGGCCAGCGCGATGTCGAGGAGCCGCTTCGCGGTCAGCCCGCGCCGCTCCTCCAGCGGGACGACCCGCTCCCAGGCGTACCCCCACACATGCGAGCCCATCGGCCCGTCCTGCCCCCGCCCGCCGACCCGCCAGGTGGTGCAGCCGTAGTGCTGGAACAGCGTCATGAGCCCCGGGTCGTCGTCGAGGAACACCGCGTCGCGCACGGTGTTCTGGATGACGGCCCGGTGGATCTCCTCCGTCGTGGTGAGCACCGGGAGCCCGGACTCCCCGGCGGGCCGGGGCGCGCCGACCTGCTCGGGCACGCCCACGATGCCGACCGGCCGCACCCCGTACTCCGGGTGCTGGGCGGCGGCGGCGGCGAACCGGCGCGCGGCCCCCGGCCCGCCGACGACGAGCGCGGACCGGGGACGGTTCCGCGCGGTCCGGCGGCGCCGGGAGAGCAGCAGGGCCCGGACCAGCACGACGACACCGACATGGACGGCGTAGGCGGCGCAGAGCCGCAGTGGGCCGAGGGCCAGGGTGGGGGAGTAGGCGGCGGTCCCGGCCGCCGCGAGGCACCAGACGACGCCCGCGCGGGAGGCGAGGGCGGGCAGTTCGTCGAGGGCCCGGACGTGCGCGGGCGGCCGGTGGAGCCCGGCGCGCGCGTCGAGGAGCAGGACGAGCGCCACGACCGGCAGCAGCAGCCGGAGGTCGTGGTGCCCGGCGCCCAGGAAGGTGGCGCCGCCCAGGACGGCGAGCACGTCGACGGCCGCGAGCAGGGGCGCGCCGGACCCCGGTCGGGCGCGCCGGTGCTCGGGCAGCGCGAGCCGGTCGGGCGCGCCGCGGCGCGGCGCGAGGGAGGCGAGGCCGAGGGCCTGGCCCGCCGTGGGCCAGGGGCCCGGCGAGGAGGGGACGCTGGTGCTTTCCGTGGTCACTGCGCAATCGGCTCTCTGTGCTCGGCGTCCCGGGCCCCGGCCAGTTCGCGGTAGACGTCCGCGACGGCCGCGCCGGTGCGCCGGACGTCGAATCTGCTGAGTACGTGTTCGTGGGCCTCGCGGCCCAGGCGGTGCCGCAGCTCCGGCCGGCCGAGGAGGCGGCCGAGGGCGGCGGCGAGCGCGGCCGGGTCCTCGGGCGGGACCAGGCACGGGGTGCGGTGGTCGGGCGGCAGGCTCTCGCGGGCCCCGTCGACGTCGCTGACGACGACCGGGCGGCCGGCCGCCATCGCCTCCAGGGGCGCCAGGGCCATGCCCTCCCAGCGGGACGGCAGGACGACCACGTCGGCGGCCCGGTACCAGGGGACGGTGTCGTCGACGGCTCCGGTGAACCGCACCGAGGGTCCGGCGGCGGCGCGCAGCCGTTCGGCGTCGGGACCGTCGCCGACCAGGACGAGCCGGGCGTCCGGCACGTCGGCGAGCACGGCGGGCCAGGCGGCCAGGAGCACGTCCTGGCCCTTCTGGCGGCAGAGCCTGCCGACGCAGACGACGGTGGGCACGGAGCCGCCGGGCGGCCCGTCGGAGGCGAACCGGGCGATGTCCACCCCGTTGTGGACGACGGCCCAGTCCGCCCTGATGCCCGCGGCCTCGCCGGTACGCCGTTCGGCCTCGCTCACGCAGAGGACGCGGTCCGCCCAGCGGGCGCCGAACCGCTCCCAGCGACGGGCGAGGGCGGCGGTCGTCCCCTCGACCGCCTCGAAGGACCAGGCGTGCGGCTGGTACACGGTCGGGACGCGTCCGCGCACGGCGAGCCGGGCGCACAGCCCGGCCTTGGCGCTGTGCGCGTGGACGAGGGAGGGCCGGATCGTACGGATCAGCCGCCCCAGCTCCCGGGTCTCGCGGACGAGCCCGGGGCCGGGGTCCCGGCCCGCCCGCCAGTCGTGGGTGTCGGCTCCCTCGGCGCGGACGGCCGTGGACAGGGCGGTGCCGGGCGGGCAGGCCACGGCGACCCGCAGACCGGCGGCGAGCTGGGCGCGCACCAGGTCGACGACGACACGGGCGACCCCGCCGTCGCCGGGCTGGACCGCGTGCAGGACGGTGACGGACCCCGGGTCCGTTTCTCGTGGTGTCCGCATGTCAGCGCCGGACTGTACGGAATTCGGTGGTGCCGGAGTTCAACAGGTCGTTCGGGGAAGCGGACGGCGTCGCAACCGACAGGGCGCACAACACCCTGTGATGCACAGCGAGAAGCGCTGAATTCCGCATACAGGTTCTCCGCTTTGATGAGAGAAGGAAGGGAAGACCCGCGGGGGCAGGGGGGAGGGGAGGTGTCGTCCGCACGAAATGGGTGAACGCGCGGCGGGCCCGGAAGCAACGTTCGGAAACGTTATAACCCCGATGCGGGGCGATAGTAAGCATTAGATGCCTGGAAAACCTAACTCCCGTATCCGGAAGGCAGGTTCCTCGTTGTGCGTGTTGCGCCATTCCGCGCCCACTCCCTCCGGCTACCCCCTTATGGCCCAAAGATCGGTTGAACGTCACCCGTTCGGGAGAGCAACCGATGAAAAGCGGGAACGTTGTTGAGGGAGCCGGGCCGAACAGTCCGAGCAGTCCGCGTTGAATTCCGATCGAGGAGCACTTCTCCATGTCCCGTATCGCCAAGGCCGTCGTCCTGACCGTGGGTGCCGTCGCCGCGGTCGCCGGTACCGCCGGTGCCGCCGCCGCCGACGCCGGTGCCGAGGCCGCCGCCGTGGGCTCCCCCGGTGTCATCTCCGGCAACGTCGTCCAGGTTCCGGTGCACGTCCCGGTCAACGTCTGCGGCAACACCGTCAACGTCGTCGGTCTGCTGAACCCCGCCTTCGGCAACACCTGCGTGAACGCCTGATCTCGCACGCCTGATCGGTCCTTCCGAGGCCGGTGCGCCCACCCGTCGGGTGGGCGCACCGGCTTTTTCCTTGCCGGGACTGGGTGACTACTCGCTCGGCGGCACCGTCGTGCGCCGTCCGGTGCAACGGCGCACGCCCCTTCGAGGGGCAGGTCAGGAGGGTGGATTCACCCGAACGGAGGTGTGGCGCTCCGTAGCATTTCGGTTGCTCAGGGCTATCACCGCAGGCACGGTGAGGGGGAAGCCGCCCGACACACAAGGAAAGCGAACACGTATGCGTCCCGGGCCGCACGCGGTCCCGCTGCCCCGGCGCCTTCCGCCGTCGCAGCCCCCGGCGCGGCGGGACCCGCCTCCGCCGTCGAGCACCACCCCGCCGACCGGCCTCCCCGTGACCCGCCCGCGAGCCTCCCAAGCGCCCTCGGCGCTGCCCGCGACCCGGCCCGGAGCCGGTCTGCCCGCCGCCCCCCGCCCGCGGCCGTTCGCGCCCCAGGTCACGGCCGAACCGACCTCTCCGGTCGGCCTGGGCGGGCCCGGCCGTCGCCACCGTCCTCGGCGGCGGTCCGCCCGCCCCGGCACTCGCCGGACTGCCCGTGCTCCCGGCCGGCCCGCCCGAACCGCCGGTGCGGCCCCCGCTGCCGACCCGTCGGCCCTCCCCGTTCCCGTACCGGCCAGGCGTACGCCCGACCGGTACGGGCGCGTGTGATCGGCAAATAGCACCGGCCCGTATCGATCGGGTGCAGTGTCGAGAAATCCTTCCTCCCGGAGTTTCCGGGGAGCGCACCTCTCGTTACAGATGCAGAACGGCGCACGGGACGAGAGCAAAGGCCCTTTTCCGTACGCGACTTGAAAGAACAGAGGAAGGATTCTCCCCATGAAGCCCACCAAGGTCGCCGCAGTCGTCGCCGGTTCGCTGATGGCGCTGGGTGCCGCCGCGCCCGCCATGGCCACGGAGGCGCTGACCCCGACCAGCCTGAACGGTGGTCTGGAGGCGATCGCCGCGAACGGTCTGAAGTCGGACGCGCTGAGCAGCACGACGGAAGGCTCCCCGGTCAAGACCATCACGGACGCCACGAGCCAGCTGAACAAGGCCACCAAGGGTGCCCCGCTGCTCGGTGGCCTGCCGGTCCCCGGCGGTCTCCCGCTGGGTGGCTGACACTCCTTCAGGGCGCCGGAATCTCCGGGCATTTACGGAGCCGTTCGGCCCCGTTACCCACGGTCGGCTGATCGAATGATTTTCTGATCAGCTGCCGTGTGGCCCGCATCGCGCTTGACGCGTGAACCTCTACTCTCTGGCCAGTCCCACGCGAACGTCGGCGTGGAACAGGCCGGTCGGAGCGAGGGGGGATCCTCGTCGGCCTCTCCCTTTCTCCAGAGGAAGAGCGGTATGCGGTCCATCATCAGCAGGAAAGTTCTCACCGCGGCGGCAGCGACGGGCATCCTGTCGCTGAGCGGCGGCTTCGCCCTGGCCGCGAACGTCCACTCCGGTCCGGACGACGGGTACGGCACGACCGCGGCCGGTCACGCGCAGGCCCCCCGGCCCGCGGACGTCTGCGGAGATCTCGGCGAGTACGTCGCCGCCGCCGTCGGTGATCTCTGCGCCCGACCGGAGGGCACCGACGGCCACGGCTCCGGCTACGGCGACGAACCGGGTGAACCGACGAAGCCGCCGACGAAGCCTCCGACGCACCCGCCGACGCATCCCCCCACGAAGCCGCCGACGAAGCCTCCGACGTACCCGCCGACGCATCCCCCCACGAAGCCGCCGACGCATCCGCCGACGCATCCGCCGACGAAGCCGCCGACGCACCCGCCGACGCATCCCCCCACGCATCCGCCGACGAAGCCGCCGACGCACCCGCCCACGCATCCGCCGACGAAGCCGCCGACGCACCCGCCGACGCACCCGCCCACGCATCCGCCGACGAAGCCGCCGACGCACCCGCCGACCCACCCGCCGACGCATCCCCCCACGCACCCGCCGACCCACCCGCCCACCACGCACCCGCCGACGGTTCCGCCGACCAAGCCCGGGGAACCGCACCTTCCCGAGACCGGAAGCGATCCCGCGCTCTGGGGCGCGGCCGCGATCAGTGCCGCGCTGATCGTCGGCGGCACCGTCGTCCGTCTGCGGGGCGGCCGGGTCAGCCGCCGCCACTGACCCCCACCGAGCCGACGCCGTGTCCGATCCCCCCCCGGGCACGGCGTCAACCAGGGCCCTCACCGTCACCGGTGAGGGCCCCGTGCGTTGCTGCACACGGGTTAGTTCCGCCACGTTTCGGCCAAGGGTCTCGTTCACCTCATATGAATCTGCGTTCTCACGCGGGCATGGGACTCCTCATGACCGCCTTCGCCTCCGCCGCCCTGGCTTCCCCCGCAGCCGCCGTCGAAGCGCCGGTGGTCGTTCCGCTCCAGGGCCTGGAGCCGATCCTGCCGATGGCCGCGCCGACCGTGACGACCGGCGTTCCCGTTCCGATGCCCGGTGCCCCCACCGGTTTCCAGAAGGGCCTGGGAGCCCTTCCCGACCTCGCGCTGCCCAGCGTGCCGCTCACCGGCACCCTGCCGGGGACCGTCGTCGACGCCCCGCTGCCCCAGCTCATCAAGGACAGCGAGCCCGGCCACGCCCTGCTCAGCAGCCCGCACTCCGAGATGCGGGCCGCCACCCCCGGCGCCGTCATCGGCACCCCCCTGGAAGCCCCGCGCGGCGACGGGCTCGCCGGACTGCCCGAGCTGACGAAGCCCCGGGTGGGTCTGCTCACCCCGGTGCTGAGCGGTGCCCTCGAACCGCAGCTGGGCCTGGCGCCCTCGGCCCCCTGATCCAGGCCCAGCCCCCGTCCCAGCCCTCGCCCCAGCCCCCGTCCCCGTCCCTTCTCCCGTACGGGCCGTCACCGGCCGGGTGAAGGCCCGATTCCTTCTGCCGCTTCCCGGTTCCTCGTGCGCCGAGGGAGACGGCTCGTCGTCCCGGCACGGTCCGCTTTCCGAGCACCGTCCCGCCGTATCCGGCGGCGGACGGGATCCGGACGGCGGACCATTTTTTCGGTTCTCCCCTCTCACTTTCGGCCCAATGCCCGTGACCCGTCCCGCCGACCGGCGTTGAACGGGAACGACGGCCGTGATCCCTGCGGTCGCTTTCCAGCTCAAGGAGTTCTTGATGTCTCGCATCGCGAAGGCTGCCGCTGTTCTCGCCGGCACGGGTGCCGTTGCCCTCAGCGGAGCCGGCCTGGCCGTCGCCGACGCCGGCGCCGGGGCCGTCGCCGCTCACTCGCCCGGTGTCGCCTCCGGCAACGCCGTGCAGGTCCCGGTCCACATCCCGGTCAACCTCTGCGGCAACACCATCAACGTCATCGGCCTGCTGAACCCGGCCTTCGGCAACACCTGCGTGAACGCCGACGGCGGCCACGGTGACGGCGGCTACGGCGGCTGATCGCCCGTGACACAGGTGTCCCCCCGGCCCGTAGGACCGGGGGGACACCCGCGTCCGGGGCCGCTCCGTCAGGCGTAGCGGTAGATCCGGCTGTGGTCGAACAACGAGGCCGGGGTCACTCCCCAGGGCTTCATCGCCTCGTGCCGCGCCACGACCTTCCGGTACTGCGCGTCCCCCAGCGGCGGCGGCTCCGCCGGGAGGTAGGCGGCCCCCGGGTTGCGCTGCTGCCACCGCGACCACACCAGGTCCACGAAGGAGTGGTGCAGCCAGAACACCGGGTCGTTCACCGAGCCGCCGCTCAGCATCATCCCGCCGATCCAGCGGTGCACCCGGTTGTGGATCCGGAACCGCTCGTTGCCCCGGCCCCCCGCCCAGCCCTCCAGCCGGTTGCGGAAGCCCGAGGCGCTCGTCGAGTTCCAGGGCGACACGTCGTACGTACGCTCCCGCATCACCTCGTCCAGCTCCGCCGAGGTCGGCAGCGCGATCGGGTCGCGCGGGCGGCCGAAGTCCCTGGTCAGGAAGTGGTCCTCGGTCATCGACGCCGTGATGTCCCAGCGCCCCGAGGAGTGCGCGAACGGCCCGGTCATCACCTGGAGGTCGGCGCGCCGCCCGTTGCCGCCCAGGAAGTCATCGGCCCACAGCGACGACGCCGGGGAGTTGTCCTGGGTCCAGTCCCAGTACGGGACCGCGACCCTGGAGTCGATCCGGCGCAGGGCCGTCTCGAAGTCCAGCAGGAACCTGCGGTGCCAGGGCAGGAAGCTCGGCGCCATGTGGGCGGTCCTGAGCCGGCCCTCGCCGTCGGACGTGTAGTGGTCGATGTGGGTACGGACGAATTCGTCGTACCCGCCGGTCCTCTTGAGCTCCAGGACGGCGGCGACGAACGTGCGCCGTTCGGCGGCCGTCAGATCACGCTGGTTCTTACGCGTGTACACCACGCGGGCTTCCTCCCGTCGGGGCGGTGTGGACGCCGTGGGCGCCCGCGAGCGGGGAGAGCCGGGCGGTCCCCAGCTCGTCCACGGCCGTGCGGGTGGCTGCCAGCGGCGTCGGGCAGGACTCGTAGTGGTCGATCGGGGTGATGTAACCGCCGTCGGCACAGCGCATCAGCTGGAGCGGCCGGCCGTCGACGAAGGCGGCCGGAGCGCCCCCGGCACCGGACAGGCCGACGATGTGGCGGCCCCGGTACATCTCGTCGAAGGCATGGGGATCGCCTGGTTCCGCCACGGGTCCCCCCGATGGCGGAATGTCCGCGACCCGGCCGAGCGCGCCCCCCGTGAAAGCGGTGACGGCGAGCGCGAAGAGGGACCGCAGTGCGACGCGGCGCGGGACGATCATGAGTGATCTCCTCGGGGTCGGCTGGGCGTCCCCCCGCCTCGGGAAAGGGAGAGGCCTCAGGGCACAACGATGAAACCCCGGGTTCGTTGCGCCGGAAACGCCAGCGGTGTGAATGTGCGCCGTTCGGGTGAAAGCGGCGCGGGGAAAGGGTGGTTGGAGCACTAGCATCCCGATTCATGACCACTTCCAACGTCGTTCCCTCGACGCGCAGTGCCTCCCCGCTGGGAACTCTCACGGTGATTCCGTGGGCCAGCGAGCCCACCGCCGAATCGGCCGGGACGCCGTTCCTGATGGCGTACTCGCTCGGCGACGGCCGGGACGGACCGGAGGCCGGTCAGCAGGCGCTGCGGGCGGCCCTGGAGGCCATGGGCCTCTCCGTGGGCGACCGGCTCTTCGACCTCGACAAGGACGCCGGGATCAACGCCACCCTGATCGTCGAGGGCGGCTCCGCCGTCCTCAACCTGCCGTTCCTGAAGGTGCAGTGCCCGGTGCCCGACGAGTGGCAGACGGCGGCCCGCGAGTCCGGGAAGGTCTACCTCCTGTGCTCGGTGCGCCCCTGGCCCGAGGCCGTACCGGGGCGGCCGGTCGAGGAGGAGCTGCTGCGGTCCTTCGTCGCCGACGAGGAGACGCTCGCGGACTGCGCCCACGTCCTCATGCCGGTCCGTCGCCTCCAGGGCTGAGCGGGAAGGGGGTCGCGCCATGGCGACGGTGAACGTACGGGGCGGGGTGCCGGGGCAGCGGCAGGAGGAGACGTCCGGGCGGGAGGGCCCCGGGGCGCTCGGCGCGGGCCGGGCCCTCGCCTGGATGCTGGTGGTCACCGGGGCGGCGGGCGCGCTGGCCGGCTGGGTGATCACCATCGACAAGTTCCACCTCCTGGAGGACTCCGGCTTCCAGCCCGGGTGCAGCCTGAACCCGGTCGTCTCCTGCGGCAGCGTCATGAAGAGCGAGCAGGCGGCCGTCTTCGGCTTCCCCAACCCGATGCTGGGGCTCGTCACGTACGCGGTCGTCGTCGCCGTCGGCGCCGGGCTCCTCGCCGGGGCCCGCTACCGCCGCTGGTACTGGCTGGGCCTCAACGCGGGCATGCTCTTCGGTGTCGGCTTCTGCACCTGGCTGATGTACCAGTCGCTGTACGAGATCAACGCCCTCTGCCTGTGGTGCTGTCTGGCCTGGACCGCGACCCTCGTCATGTTCTGGTACGTCACCGCGCACAACGTGCGGCACGGCGTGATCCCCGCCCCGGCGGGGCTGCGGACCTTCTTCGGCGACTTCGCGTTCGCCCCGCCCGTCCTGCACCTCGGGATCATCGGGATGCTGATCCTGACCCGCTGGTGGGACTTCTGGACCGGCTGACGTGAACCGTCCCTCCCTCAGGCCGCGGGCCGCACTGACCGTGCTGCTCGCGGCCGTTCTCGTGCTCCTGCTCCCGTACGACCGGCTCGCGCCCGGCGACCGGCGCACCGGGGGCGCCGACACGTCCGGGCCGGGACCGGTCGCGGGGGTGCCCTCGGGCTTCTTCACCGGCTCGGACGCGACGGGGGTGCGCCGGATCGCGGGGGCGCAGGCATGGCTCGGCGGGGAGGCACTGACCGTCGGGCACACCTATCTGCCGGGGGACCGCTGGTCCAACATCGAGGGGCATCCGGCGCTCTTCGTGCCGTGGGCGCGCTGGAAGGCGGACCGGCCCGGACGGCTCTTCGTGCTCAACGTGCCGCTGCTCGACCGCAGCGAGGAGGGGCTGCCGGACCGCGAGGTGCGGGCGGGGCTGCGGGACGGCGCGGCGGGCGCCTTCGACCGGCACTTCCGGACCCTGGGGGAGCGGCTCGTGGCGCACCGGCTCGGGGACGCGGTCCTGGTCCTGGGCTGGGAGATGAACGGGACGACGTACAGCCATCGCTGCGGCCCGGACCCCGCGGCCTGGAAGGCGTACTGGCGGCGGGTGGTGGGGGTGCTGCGGGCGGTGCCGGGGCAGCGCTTCCGCTTCGACTTCACGCCGAGCCGGGGGCGGGACGCCGTCGAGTGGCCGCGCTGCTACCCCGGGGACGACGTCGTCGACGTGATCGGGATGGACGCCTACGACCAGCCCGCGGGGCTCTCCTTCGAGGGGCAGGTGACCGAGGAGTACGGGCTCGGGCACCACGTGGCCTTCGCGGCGGCGCACGGCAAGCCGGTCTCGTACCCGGAGTGGGGGCTCTTCAGGAACGGCGACAACCCGGCGTACGTACGGGGGATGCTCGACTGGTTCGCGGTGCACCGGCCCGTCTACCAGACGTTCACGGACTACTGCCCGCACGGGGTGTGGGGGTGCGCCGGGAATCCGGCCTCGGCCCGGGTGCTGCGGAGGGCGCTGGGCTCCCCGGCGGGTCCCTGAGGGACCGGTGGGTCCGGAGCCCTCGTGGGTCCGGAGTCCTCGCGGGTCCGGAGCCCCGGCCGGTTCCGGTGGATCCGGCCGGGCGGGGCCGGTCAGGAGTGCTGGTAGGCGACCAGGGAGATGCCGACGTAGTGCACGATGAAGGCGGCCAGGGTCAGCGAGTGGAAGACCTCGTGGAAGCCGAACCAGCGCGGTGACGGGTTCGGGCGCTTGATGCCGTAGATCACACCGCCCACGCTGTAGAGCAGCCCGCCGACGACGACCAGGACGAGGACGGCGATGCCGCCCGCGCGCATGAAGTCGGGCAGGAAGAAGACGGCGGCCCAGCCCATCGCGATGTAGCAGGGCGTGTACAGCCAGCGGGGCGCGCCGACCCAGAAGACCCGGAAGGCGATGCCCGCCGCGGCGGCGGCCCAGACGGCCCACATGAGCGGCTTCGCCGTGGAGTCCGGCAGGAGCAGCAGGGTGAGCGGGGTGTAGGTGCCCGCGATGATCAGGAAGATGTTGGCGTGGTCGAGGCGCCGGAGGACGGCCTCGCCGCGCGGGCCCCAGTTCCCCCGGTGGTAGAGCCCGCTGATGCCGAAGAGCAGGCAGGCGCTGAGGACGTAGATCCCGCAGGCGAGGCGGGCACGGGGCGAGTCGGCGAGGGCGACCAGGACGGCGCCCGCGACGATCACGGCGGGGAACATGCCCGCGTGCAGCCATCCCCTGAGCCGGGGCTTCGCCGGAAGAGACGGGGGACGCTCGATCGGGGGCACTTCCGGGAGGGCTGCTGTCATGGAAACGAATCGTACCTACGGTTCCGTAGGTCCCGGATATGAGTGGCGATGCTCACGTGGGCGGGCCCCTGGACATATGGGCGAATCGAGCGGATGATCAAATGAGTGCGGTCGGCACCGGATGAGCAGCTACGAAGCGTCCGGGTCGCGGCCCCCACGGGGCACACAACAAAAAACCCCTCGACAAGGAGCAATCGTGGCGCGCGACAACGCGGCTCCCCTTCACCTTCCGACCCAGCACCAGGAGCTCGTCTCCTGGGTGAACGAGATCGCGGAGATCACCCAGCCGGACGACATCGTCTGGTGCGACGGCTCCGAGGCCGAGTACGAGCGCCTGTGCGGGGAGCTCGTGACCAAGGGCACGTTCAAGAAGCTCGACCCGGGCCTGCGCCCGAACTCGTACTACGCCGCCTCCGACCCGTCCGACGTCGCGCGCGTCGAGGACCGGACCTTCATCTGCTCCGAGAAGGAGGAGGACGCGGGCCCGACCAACCACTGGAAGGCCCCCGCGGAGATGAAGGAGATCTTCACGGGCGAGCAGGGTGTCTTCCACGGCTCCATGCGCGGCCGCACCATGTACGTCGTGCCCTTCTGCATGGGCCCCGTCGGCTCCCCGCTCTCCGCCATCGGCGTCGAGATCACCGACTCCGCGTACGTCGCCGTCTCCATGCGCACCATGACCCGCATGGGACAGCCCGTCCTCGACGAACTGGGCACCGACGGCTTCTTCGTCAAGGCCGTCCACACCCTCGGCGCCCCCCTCGCGGAGGGCCAGGAGGACGTGCCGTGGCCCTGCAACACCACCAAGTACATCTCGCACTTCCCCGAGACCCGCGAGATCTGGTCGTACGGCTCCGGCTACGGCGGCAACGCCCTGCTCGGCAAGAAGTGCTACGCGCTCCGCATCGCCTCCGTCATGGCCCGTGACGAGGGCTGGCTCGCCGAGCACATGCTCATCCTCAAGCTCACCCCGCCGCAGGGCGAGCCCAAGTACGTCGCCGCCGCCTTCCCCTCGGCCTGCGGCAAGACCAACCTGGCCATGCTGGAGCCCACCGTCCCCGGCTGGACCGTGGAGACCATCGGCGACGACATCGCCTGGATGCGCTTCGGCGAGGACGGCCACCTCCGCGCCATCAACCCCGAGGCCGGGTTCTTCGGCGTCGCCCCCGGCACCGGCGAGCACACCAACGCCAACGCCATGAAGACCCTCTGGGGCAACTCCGTCTTCACCAACGTCGCCCTCACCGACGACGGCGACGTCTGGTGGGAGGGCATGACCGAGACCGCGCCCGCGCACCTCACGGACTGGAAGGGCCAGGACTGGACGCCCGAGTCCGGGACGCCCGCCGCCCACCCCAACGCCCGCTTCACCGTCCCGGCCGGACAGTGCCCGACGATCGCCCCCGAGTGGGAGGACCCCGCGGGCGTCCCGATCTCCGCGATCCTCTTCGGCGGCCGCCGCGCCTCCGCCGTCCCGCTGGTCACCGAGTCCTTCGACTGGAACCACGGCGTCTTCCTCGGCGCGAACGTCGCCTCCGAGAAGACCGCCGCCGCCGAGGGCAAGGTCGGCGAGCTGCGCCGCGACCCCTTCGCCATGCTGCCGTTCTGCGGCTACAACATGGGCGACTACATGGCCCACTGGGTCAAGGTGGGCGCCGACGCCGACCCGGCGAAGCTCCCGAAGATCTACTACGTGAACTGGTTCCGCAAGAACGACGCGGGCCGGTTCGTGTGGCCCGGCTTCGGCGAGAACAGCCGCGTCCTGAAGTGGATCGTCGAGCGCCTCGACGGCACCGCCGAGGGCGTCGAGACCCCCATCGGCATCCTGCCGACCACGGACTCCATCGACACCGACGGCCTGGACCTCCCGGCCGACGACCTGGAGTTCCTCCTCGAGGTCGACCGTGACGTGTGGCGCGAGGAAGCCGCCCTCGTCCCCGGCCACCTCGACACCTTCGGCGACCACACGCCGAAGGAACTGTGGGACCAGTACCACGCGCTCGTCGAGCGCCTCGGCTGATCCCGCCCCCCATCTCGTGGTGGGTTGCCCCGACATTCCGCCCTGACCAGTGGGGTCACGACGGCTCACCACGACGCGACCGGCCCCCGGAGCCCCCTCAGGCTCCGGGGGCCGGAGCATGTCCGCGATCAGTGGCCGCGCGCTCCTCCGCGTACCGGGTGCGGATCCGCCGCCGGAGCTCCTCCGCGTCCCGCAGGGCCCCCGCGACCGCGCCCGCCTCCTCCCGCAGCGCGGCCGGCCGGGCCGTCACTGGTAGCCGCGGATCTCCTCGAAGGCGGCGTCGAGCGGGCCCTTCGTCGCGTCGAACAGCCTGCCCCCGGTGAGCTCCGCGATGTGGTCGAGGGCGCCCCGGTCGGAGTCCCCGAACAGGATCGGGAAGACCGGGGTGTGCCGCTGCGCGGCGGGCAGGGAGCCGTAGAAGCGGTCGAAGGCGGCGGCCGGGTCGCCGTCGGTGTTCTCCCCGTCCGTCATCAGCACCACCGAGGTGAACGTGTCCCCGGGGGTCCGGCCGAGGAAGCGGTACGCCTCCTGGAGGCTGGAGTAGATCGCGGTGCCGCCCGAGGCGGTGAGCCCGCGCGCGTCGGCCGCGATGGCGTCCAGCGCGGACCCCGGCGCCGCCGGATCGACCGTGTGCGTGCGCACCCCGTCCCGCTTCACCGTCGAACCGAACGGCATCAGGGTCACCTCCTCGCGGTCGCGGAAGTCCCCGGTCAGCTCCACGAGCGCCGCCTTCAGCCGGTCGAGCCGGTCACCGGCCATGGAACCCGAGGTGTCGAGGACGTACACCGTGCGGGAGGGCCTGCGCAGGGTGTTGTCGTAGGCGTCGAGCAGCCCGTCCGCCACCGCCCGGCTGCCCGGGAACGGCAGCTCGCGCCGGGGGTCGCGGGCCAGCGCCGCCGCCGGTTCCACCCCGGGGACCACCGGCCGCCGCAGCGTCGTCGTGGTGATCCGCCGCTGTGCCTCCGGGGTGCGCAGATACGTGGTGAGCCGCCCCGCCGCCTCCTTCGCCTCGGGGCGGGCCGAGGTGAGCAGGGTCAGCGGGTAGTCGGCGGTCACCACCCCGTCCGCGGGGCGGATCACGGTCAGCCTCCCGGGCGCGGACAGCAGCACGGACTCGTAGTTGACCAGCGCGTCCACGTCGGGCCTGCGGGCGTACGCGGAGGCCAGCCAGCCGGAGGAGCCCGAGGTCAGCTTCTGCCCCCGGAAGAACTCCTTCAGCCGGGGCGTGGCGCGGGCGACGTCCCGCCCGGTCAGTGCCGACTGGGCGCCGGAGAGTCCCGAGGCCACCGAGACGAGCGCGGAGAAGCCCGAGTGGGAGCGCTTCGGGTCGGTCATGCCGTACGTCAGGCTCCCGGCGGCCACCGCCCGGTGAAGCTCTGGCCAGGTGACCTTCGCCGGGTCCCAGCCGAGCCGCGCCACCGCCTCCGGGCGGACGCCGACGGCCACCGGGGAGGTCATCACCGGGGTCTCGCCGGTGATCCGGCGGGCGGTGTCCGGGCGGATCCGCAGGGAGGCGTTCGAGGAGAGCCAGATCGCGTCGTACGCCGTGTCCGCCTCGCCCGAGGCGATCCGCTCGACGGCGTCGAGGGTGCCGGTGTAGGTGAGCCGGACGGTGACGCCGGTCGCCGTCCGGGCCTCGGCGAGGACCGGCGCCATGTCGGCCAGCTCGGAGGAGGCGAGGACCCGGAGGGTGCGGGGGGCGTGTGCCCGGCCGTCCCCGTCGGGGCCGCCGTCGCCGCCGCTCGGGGTGGTGCAGGAGCTGCCGGTGGCCGTGACGAGGAGGGCGAGCACGAGCCCGACGAGAGCGCGGGGGCGGGCGCGGGGGCGGCGCCGGACCGGCGGGACGGGCTCGGGCGGGGCGAGGACGGGCGGGGTGTCGTGCTCGGGCGGTGTCAGGGCCATCGTCCTTCTCGGGTCCTCGGATGTGGTCATGGAGTGTCCCCCTGGTCACGGGCCCGCAGGGCCATCTCGTGCAGCACCTCGACGGTGGGCACGGGCGCCTGGCGGATCCCGGTCAGCGTCTGGTCGAGGTAGGCGGTGTGGGCCCCGGTCGCGGTGCTGAACTCGTCCGCCGCGCCCTGCGGGCGGAAGCCGTGACGGACCACGAGCCCGCGCAACTCGGGATCGGTGGAGAGGAGTTCGCCGAGCCGTCGGCCGTTCTCGGTGAGCGGTACGAGGGTGTGGTCGCTGTTGACGGTGGTGTCCGGGTAGAGGACGACGAGGTCGCCCATCGGGCGTCCGGCCAGGAGCTGTGCGGCGACCTGGGACTCGTACACGAGGACGAGCGGATTGCCCGCGCCGCTCACGAAGTCGCGGAAGGGGGCGTCGGAGCCGGACTGCTGGGCGCCCTGCACCTGGATCAGCTTGCGGAGCAGCGGGGCGGTGCGGGTCACGGCCGCGCTGTCGGCCGCGACCCGGCCGCCGTCGGCGACATAGCTCGCGGCGGCCAGGTAGAGGGCTCCGGAGCTGGAGGCGAGGGGGTCGGTGGAGGTGATGAAGACGGTGCCGCTGAGTTCGGCGTGGCCCGTGGAGCCCTTGAGCTGCTGCCAGGTCCGGTCGGCGCGGGCCGCCGCGAGGTAGGCGCCCATCCTCAGGGTGCCGCTGGTGCCGCGCGGGCCGAGGGTCGCCAGGCCGTTCCCGGCGAGGACCCGGGCGGCGGCGCTGTGCGCGACGACGACGAGCGGCGAGTAGAAGGGGCGCAGCGGCGCGGTCGCCGCCCGGTCCCGCGTCCTCGCCTTGGCGCGGAGTCCGTCGGCCGGGCCCTTGGCGGCGGGGAAGGCGAAGTCGTAGCCGTCCAGGGGCAGTTCCTCCATGTCCCAGGACCCTGAGGTCTCGGTCACCACGGTGAGGCCCTTCGCGGCGAGGGCCTTCACCACCTGCGGGTCGGCGAAGAACTCGGCCTTCTCCGATCCGATCACTCCTCGCACGGTCCTCGTCGCCGTGTCCGTGTCCTTGTCGCCGCCCGTCATGAGGACGGCGGCGCCGCCGCCGAGGAGCAGGGCGGCCAGGACGATTCCCAGGATGCGTCTCACGCGGGCAGCGTGCTCGCGGAAACCCACGTTCCAGGGGGAGTTGGATGTACGGGGAGTGAAGGGGCGATCCCGGTACCGAACCGGAGCGGGGGGTACCGTGGCCCTCCTTCGAGGGGGTGGTGGAATGCCGCGCTGGGCGGTGGTGACGCTGGTGGTGGCGGGGGCGCTCGTCGTCCTCGTACCGATCGGGATCTTCGTCGGCTTCGTCTACGTGTACGGGAAGAACCACGAGAACATGCGCTTCCCGTCCGAGGACGTGACGGTCGCGCGGTGTGGCGTCGATCCGGAGACCCGGCGGCCGGTGGCGGAGCTGTCGATCACCAGCCGGGCGGCCCGGGACGGCACCTTCACGGTGAGCGTGGGGTTCCTGGACGGTCAGGGGGCGGTCGCCGACCAGGGCACCGGGGCGGCTCTGGAGGTCGCGCCCGGGGCCACCGGCACCACGGTGGTCACGGGTGCCAGGGCGTTCGGCGGGGGCGAGCCGCGCTGTGTCGTCGAGGACGCCGTCTTCGCCTCCACCGGGCCGTCGGCGACCGCCACCCCGTGAGGCCGTGCCCGTGAGGCCGTGACCGGTGGGGCTGGGTCCAGCGGGGTCGTGTCCCGGCGGCGGGGCCCGCCTCGTGGGGCCGGCCCCTGGGGTGGGTGGCACCCGGTCCGCGCGTTTCGTGACGCGCGGACCGGGGCCGTCAGGGGGCGCCGACCAGGGATTCCCCGGCCAGTGCCGCGGTGTGCGCGTCCATGCGCCCGGCGGCGAGGATCGCGGCGGCGGTGTCCGCCCGGGAGGCGGCGACGACCAGGGCGCGGCCCGCGAGGGCGTGGGCCCTGTGGTGCAGGTCCTGCGGCGCGGCGCCGCTCAGACCGGCGTGCCGGGCGGGCGGCGCACCGCGCAGCCGCGCCACCTGGCGGGCGATCAGCTCGCCCGCCTCCGTGTCGCCCAGCTCGTCGGTGACGGCGAGCAGGGCGGCGAGGTGTCCGGCGAGCTGGATGTCCAGCTCCTCCTCGCGGGAGCGGTGCGGATACGCGTCCTGGGTGTCGTCGGCCATCCGGTGGACCGACTTGGTGCGGATCGGTTCGTACATGGGGACGGCCTCCTGAGGTGCTCGGGAGCCATCCTAGCTTAGATTCCGTCTAAAGTTGAGCGTTGTCCGGTGTGGGTGTGCGGAACGGTGGCGCCCCGCACCCGGCCGCCCGGTCAGTGCTGGGCGTATCCGTCCAGGAACCGCCCGATCCGTGTCACCGCGTCCGCCAGGTCCGCCGCCGCGGGCAGGGTGACGATCCGGAAGTGGTCGGGCTCGTGCCAGTTGAAGCCCGTCCCGTGCACCACCATGATCTTCTCCGCCCGCAGCAGGTCCAGGACCATCTGCCGGTCGTCCTTGATCTTGTAGACGTTCGGGTCGAGCTTCGGGAACAGGTACAGCGCCCCCTTCGGCTTCACGCACGTCACGCCGGGGATCCGGGTCAGCAGCTCGTACGCCGTGTCCCGCTGTTCCAGGAGCCGCCCGCCCGGCAGTACCAGGTCCTCGATCGACTGGCGGCCCTGGAGCGCCGCCGCCACCGCGTGCTGCGCGGGCATGTTCGCGCAGAGGCGCATGTTGGCCAGGATCGTGAGGCCCTCGATGTACGAGGACGCGTGGTGCTTCGGTCCGCAGACCGCGAGCCAGCCGGAGCGGAAGCCCGCCACCCGGTAGTTCTTGCTCATCCCGTTGAAGGTGAGGACCAGCAGGTCGGGGGCGATCGCGGCGGTCGGGGTGTGGGTGGCCCCGTCGTAGAGGATCTTGTCGTAGATCTCGTCCGAGCAGATCACCAGACCGTGGCGGCGGGCGATCTCCGTCAGGGAGCGCAGCATCTCGTCGTCGTAGACCGCGCCGGTCGGGTTGTTCGGATTGATGATCACGATCGCCTTGGTGCGGTCGGTGATCTTCCGCTCGATGTCCGCGAGGTCCGGCATCCAGTCCGCCTGCTCGTCGCAGCGGTAGTGCACGGCCGTCCCGCCCGCGAGCGACACCGACGCCGTCCACAGCGGATAGTCCGGGGCCGGGACGAGGACCTCGTCGCCGTCGTCGAGCAGCGCCTGCATCGACATCTGGATCAGCTCCGAGACGCCGTTGCCGAGGTAGATGTCCTCGACGGAGAGCGGGATGCCCTTGGTCTCGTAGTGGCTCATCACCGCGCGGCGGGCCGCGAGCAGTCCCTTCGCGTCCCCGTAGCCGTGCGCCTCGGAGAGGTTGCGCAGGACGTCTTCCAGGATCGCAGGCGGGCACTCGAAGCCGAAGGCGGCCGGATTGCCGGTGTTCAGCTTGAGGATGCGATGACCCGCGGCTTCGAGCCGCATCGCCTCTTCGAGCACCGGACCCCGGATTTCGTAACAGACGTTGGCGAGCTTCGTGGACTGGATCACCTGCATGCCGAGAGCTTACGGCCGGGCGGGCCGGGCCGCCTCGTGTTTTGGACCACGTGGAGCACCCCGCGGGCCCGGTGGTACGGGGGTTCGGCCGTCCGTGGGCCGCCGGGCGGACGGAGTCACCCGGACGGCGGGATAGGTTGGGCGGTCATGTGGGTTTTCAGCGCCTCCGGATGCCGGTGGCTGGGTGTGGCCGGATCGCTCGCCGTCGCCGCGGGCGGGTGGGCCGCCGGAACGCTGCCGGTCCTCGGCGGCGGGGGGCTGTGGGAGCCGCGCGGCTCCGCCCTCACCCTGGCCGGCGCGCTCCTCGCGTACCTCGGCCTCGCCGTGCTCGTCGCCGCCTGGTGGCGGTACGGCGTGCTGCTCCTCCGGGGGCGGTGCCACGGCGTCCTCACCACCCTCGCCTGCTGGACCGCGCCGCTGCTGTTCGCCCCGCCGCTGCACAGCGCCGACGTCTACAGCTACATCGCGCAGGGCGCCATGGTCGTCGAGGGGCACGACGTGTACGGCGGCGGGCCCGCCGTCCTCGGCCCCGGCGAGCTGGGCGCCGACGCCGCCGCGTCCGTCGGCGGCCACTGGACCGACACCCCGGCACCGTACGGGCCCGCCTTCCTCGTCCTGGCCCGGCTGGTCGTCGAACTGACCGGCGGCTCGGTCGTCCCCGCCGTGCTCGGCATGCGGCTCCTCGCGGTCGGCGCGCTCGCCCTGATCGTCTGGGCCGTCCGGGCGCTCGGCGGCGGACCCGGCGGACGCGACGGCGCGGTGTGGCTCGCCGCGCTCAACCCGCTGCTGCTGGTCCATGTCGTCGGCGGCGCCCACAACGACGGTCTGATGGCCGGGCTGATGCTGGCGGGCGTGGTGCTCGCGGTGCGCGGGCGCTGGGTGCTCGGCTGCGTCCTCGTCGGACTCGCCATGATGGTCAAGTCGCCCGCGGCGGTGGCGCTGCTGTTCATCGGTGTGACGGTCGCCCGGCGCGACGGCGGTGTCCGGGGCGTCCTCAAGGGGCTCGTCCTGCCGGGGCTGGTCGCCGCGACGGTCGCCGCCGCCGCCACGGTCGCCGCCGGAACCGGCTTCGGCTGGCTGCGGACGCAGAGCGTCGCCGGGACCATCCACACCGCGCTCTCGGTCACCAGCGACCTCGGTCTCGGCCTCGGGCTGCTCCTCGGCGACGACCCCGACCCCGTGAAGAACGTCGTGCAGAAGCTCGGGCTGCTCCTCGCCGCCGTGATCATCCTGGAGCTGGCCCGGCGGGCCTGGCGGGGCCGGATCGACCCGGTCCTGGGCCTCGGCCTCGCCCTCGCCGCCCTGGTGGCGCTCTCCCCGATGGTCCAGCCCTGGTACCTGCTGTGGGGGACGACCGTGGTCGCGGCGACGGCGTGGCGGAGCCGGTCGGGACAGCTCCTCGCGGTGCTCTCGGCGGCGCTCGTCTGGGAGACGGCCCCGTCCGGACGCACCCCCTGGTACGGCTTCGCGCTGGCCGGGGCGGTCCTCGCGGCCGGTCTGCTGTGGGCGCGGCGGGACCCGTGGCCCCGGGCGGGGGAGCTCGCACCCGGCCCGTCCGCCGGGCCGTCCGTCGGCCCGCAGGCGGGCCCGCCGGTCGAGCCGCCCGCCGACTCGTCCGCCGGGGCGGTGGCGGCCGGGCGGTAGGGTCCCGCCGCTTCCGCCGCTTCCGGCGGTGGCGCCGGGGCGCGGGGCGGGGCCCCGGGGCAGGTCTGGTGACCGTCGCCGGGTCCGCCCGAGCCGACCGCCCGGCCGGTCACTCGGTCCGGCGGACCGACCTTCCCGCCAGGACGTCCGTGCGCCGCCCGTCCTCCATCACGAAACGCCCGTCGACCAGGACGTGCGGGATGCCCGTCGGCAGCGTCCGGGGCTCGGCGTACGTGGAGCCCGCGCCGACCGTCTCCGGGTCGAAGAGGACCAGGTCCGCCACGTACCCCTCGCGGACCAGACCCCGGTCCGGCAGCCGCAGCCGGGCCGCCGGACGCCCGGTCAGATGGGCCACGCACTCCTCCAGGGAGAGGACGCCCAGCTCGCGCACGTACCGGCCCAGGTAGCGGGGGAAGGTGCCGTACGCCCGGGGGTGCGGCTTGGTGCCCTGGAGGATGCCGTCCGAGCCGCCGGTGTGCGCCCGGTGCCGCATGATCGTCCGGACGTTCTCCTCGTGGCCCACGTGCTGGAGGATCGTGGAGCCGAGCCGGTCCGCCAGGAGCAGGCGGCGGGCCGTCGGCCAGCCGTCCACCCGGCGGCCCACGTGCTCCGCGAGCCCCGGCTCCGAGACCCCCGAGATCTCGATCGTCTCCCAGTCGACCGGCACCCCGTGACAGCCGTCCGAGCCGACGACCTCCAGATCGTGCCGGATGCGCTCGGCCGTCGCGTCGTCCCGGAGCCGGGCCAGGACCGCCTCGGGACCGCCCTCGCCCGCCCAGCTCGGCAGCAGCGCGACCAGGGTCGTACAGCCGGGTGTGTACGGGTACGTGTCGAGGCTGATGTCCGCGCCCGCGTCCATGGCCGCGTCGAGCAGCGCCAGCAGTTCCGGCGCCCGGCCCTCGTTCACCCCGAAGTTCATCGTGGCGTGGGCCAGGTGCAGCGCGCAGCCCGCGTCCCGGGTCAGCCGCACCATCTCCTCGTACGCCCGCAGCGCCCCCGCCCCGTACGAACGGTGGTGCGGGCAGTAGTAGCCGCCATACTCGGCCACGACCCGGCACAGCTCGGTCAGCTCGGCGTCCGGCGCGTACATCCCCGGGGTGTACGTGAGGCCGGACGACATGCCGACGGCGCCCTGCTCCAGGCCCTCCGCGACCAGCCGCCGCATCCGGTCCAGCTCCGCCCCGGTGGCCGGCCGGTCGTCCCAGCCCACGGCCAGCATCCGGACCGTGCCCTGGGGGACGAGATAGGCCGCGTTGACGGCGATGCCCCGGCCGTCGTGGCCCCGGTCGAGACGGTCGAGGTACTCGCCGACCGTGCGCCAGTCGAAGTCGATGTCGTCGCCGGAGCCGTTCCAGCCGGTGATGGCCCGGCGGACCTCCGCGAGCGTGCGGTCGTCGGCCGGTGCGTACGAGAGGCCGTCCTGGCCCAGCACTTCGAGGGTCACGCCCTGCGCGGCCTTCGCCAGGTGCTCGGGGTCGCGGAGCAGCGCGAGGTCGCTGTGGGCGTGCATGTCGATGAAGCCGGGGGCCAGCACGAGCCCCTCGGCGTCCACCGAGCGCCGGGCGGTGGGCCGCCGGCACCCGGCCGCCGCGGCCTCCTGGACGATCGCGGCGATCCGGCCGCCCTCGATCGCCACGTCGGCCCGGTAGGAGGGGCCGCCGGTGCCGTCGACGACCTCCGCGTCACGGAAGACGAGATCCATGGCTGTCCTGTTCTCCGTTCCCTCCCGCTCCTAGAAGAAGGTCCGGACGTAGTCGACGACCGTGCCGTCCGCCTCCACCAGCGGGATCAGCTGCCACTTGTCGAAGGCCGTGCACGGGTGCGAGAGCCCCATGCCGAGCCAGTCGCCGACCTCCAGGGCGGCGCCCTCCCCGGTCCGTACCCAGGCGTGCTGGTCGGAGAGGCCGGTCACGGTGATGCCGTCGGCGGGCCGGATCTCGCCGGTGCGCCCGTCGCGGACCACCTGGGCCTCCGGCAGGTGCAGGTCGTGGGCGGCGTCGCGCTTGCCCGCGTTGGTGAACGCCTGCTCGGGCGTCGGGCGGGACACCACCTGCGACCAGAGCCGGAACGCGGGCTCCAGGGCGCCCTCCTCGGGGACCCGGTTGAACGGGGTCAGCTTCCGGTAGTGGCCGTCGTCGTGGGAGACGTACGCGCCGGAGCGCAGCAGCCGCAGGACGGGCAGGGACAGCGCGGGGATCTCCGCGAAGACCTCGGCGACCGCGTCGAACCAGGCGCTGCCGCCCGCGCTGACGACGATCTCGCCGATCGCCGGGTCGAAGCGGCCCGCCGCGTCGAAGCGCGCGGCGAGGGCGGTCAGCCGGCGGAGCCAGCTCCGCACCCGTTCGCCGTCGGCGTCCGGCACCTCGCCCTCGTACCCGGCGACGCCGACGAGCCGGAGCGTGCCGGTCGCGGCGACCGCGTCGGCGACCGCCGCGCACTCGGCCTCGGTGCGCGCTCCGGTACGGGCTCCCTCGCCCGCGCCCAGTTCGACGACGACGTCCACCGGGCGGGTCGCCCCGGCGGCGCTCAGGGCCTCGTCCATGAGCTCCACGCCCCGGACGGAGTCGACGTAGCAGACGAACCGGAAGCCGGGGTCGGCGTCCAGCTCGGCGGCGAGCCAGCGCAGCGCGACGGCGTCGACCAGTTCGTTGGCGAGGAAGATCCGGGCGATGCCGTGGGCCCGGTAGACACGGGCCTGGTGGGGCACGGCGGCGGTGATGCCCCAGGCGCCGCGCGCGAGCTGCCGGTCGAACAGCTGGGGGGCCATGGAGGTCTTGCCGTGCGGGGCGAAGGCGAGGCCGTGGCGCTCGGCGTACGTCTCCAGGAGGCGCAGGTTGTGTTCGACGGACTCGGCGGACAGGGCGAGGACGGGAGTGGTGAAACCACCGGTGAAGAGGTTGCGCCGCTGGGCCGCGAGTTCGCCGACGGTCAGGCCCTCGGCGTCCGGGGGCAGGGCCTTGAATCGGTGGTCGACGCGCTCGTTCGCCAGGTCGGGCATGAGGCCTCCTCATCGAGGGTGTTGCAGGATGTGCAACACTCATTGCGCATATTGCTCATCGCTGTCTAACATCCGGGCCGAGGCCGGGTCAATGGAATCCGGGGAGTCGAGCCACGGGGAGCCCGAGAGTGAGCGGACACGCGCCCGCGGACCCGAGCGGGGACGCGGCTCCCGGCGGGACGCCGGGAAACGCGACGGGACCGGTCCGTACGGACGGCCGGAAGGCCGGTGCGGGCCCGGCGCCCGGCCCCGGCCCGGCAGCGGTCCCGCCGGCCGTCGTGGCACCGGCGGCCGCTTCCGGCCCCGTGGGGGTCCGGGCACCCGCGGCCACGGGGGCCCCGTCCCCGGCACCCGTGCCCGTACACGTGGAGTCCCCGGCGGGGGCGTCGGCAGGGGTGGCGGCCGAGGTACCGGCGGAGGCGGCGGCCGAGGTGCCGCCCGGGTCCGGCGGGCCCGATGTCGTCTGTCTCGGCGAGTCCATGGTGACCTTCCTGCCCACCCGGCCGGGGCGGCTCGCCGACGTGCCCGCGTTCACCCGGGCGATCGGCGGCGCCGAGTCCAACGTCGCCTGCGCCCTCGCCGCCGCCGGACACCGGGTCCGCTGGGTCGGCCGGGTCGGCCGCGACGGCTTCGGCGACCACCTCGTCGAGACCATCGCCGCCCACGGCGTCGACGTCCGGGACGTCGGCCGCGACCCGCGCCGCCCGACCGGCGTCTACTTCCGCACCGCCGCCGACCGCTCCACCGACGCCCACGAGGTCGCCTACTACCGGGCCGGTTCCGCCGCCTCCGCGATGTCCCCCGCGACCGTGCCGTACGACACCGTCGCCGACGCGCGCGTCCTGCACCTCTCCGGCATCACCGCCGCCCTCTCCGCCGACTGCCTGGCCCTGATGCGCGAGCTCACCGCCGCCCGGCCGGGCCGCCCGCTCGTCTCCTTCGACCTCAACTACCGGCCCGCGCTCTGGCCCGGCGGCCCGGCCGCCGCCGGACCCGTCCTCCTCGACCTCGCCCGCCGCGCCGACCTCCTCTTCGTCGGCGCCGACGAGGCCGCCCAGGTGTGGGGCCTGGCGGACGTCGACGCCGTCGTGGCGGCGCTCCCCGAGCCCGCCCTGCTGATCGTCAAGCTCGGCGAGCACGGCGCCCTCGCCGTCGACCGCCGCGACCGCACGGCCGCCCCCGCCGTCACCCGCGTCCCCGCCCCCCGCGTGGACGTCGTCGCCCCCGTCGGCGCCGGGGACGCCTTCGCCGCCGGGTTCCTCTCCGCGACCCTGCGCGGGCTCGGCGTCCGGGCCCGGCTCCGGCACGGACACCTGGCCGCCGCCGCCGCGCTCACCGTCCCCGGCGACCTCGCGCCCCCGCCCCGCCGGGCCCACGCCGACCGGCTGGCCGCGCTCGACGACGCCGCCTGGGGCACACTTCACCTCGGCCCCGGCTGGACCGGGGACGACCAGGAGGTACGCACCCCATGAGCCAGACCGTCGACCGGGCACTCAACATCCTGCCGCTGCTCGCCCAGGGCCCCGCCGACCTCGGGCAGGTCGCCGACCGGCTCGGCGTCCACAAGTCCACGGCCCTGCGCCTGCTGCGCACCCTCCACGAGCACGGCCTCGTGCACCGGCAGCAGGACCAGCGGTACCGGCTCGGCGCCCGGCTCTTCGCCCTCGCCCAGGAGGCCATGGAGAACCTCGACCTCCGCGAGATCGCCCACCCCTACCTGACCGCGCTCAACGAGCGGATCGGGCACACGATCCACCTCGCGGTCCGCGAGGAGGGCGAGGTCCTCTACATCGACAAGGTCGAGAGCCGCTACCCGGTCCGGATGTACTCGCGCATCGGCAAGCCCGTCGCGATCACCGTCGCCGCCGTCGCCAAACTGCTCCTGGCCGACCTCCCCGAGCAGGAGCGGCGCGCCATCGCCGCGAAGCTCGACTACCCCCCGTACACGTCCCGTTCGACCCCGAACGCCGCCGCCTTCCTCAAGGAGCTGGCGACCGTACGCGAACAGGGCTGGGCCACCGACCTCGGCGGCCACGAGGAGTCCATCAACTGCGTGGGCGCCCCCGTCCGCGGCGCCGACGGGCGCGTCGTCGCCGCGATGTCGGTCTCGGCGCCCAACGTGGTCGTCACGGCCGAGGAACTCCTCACCCTCCTCCCGCAGGTGCGCCGCACCGCGGACGCCATCAGCCGGGAGTACTCCGGCACCGCCCCGGGCGCCGACCGCGAGTACCCCGGCACCGCCCCGACCAAGGACACCGCATGAGCGAGAAGACCGCGATCACCCCCGCCACGCACACCACCCCGCCCGCGAAGTTCTCGCACGGCGTGCGGAAGGGCAACATCCTCCAGGTCGCAGGACAGGTCGGCTTCCTGCCCGCCGTCGAGGGCCAGGCCCCGACCGTCGCCGGTCCGAGCCTGCGCGAGCAGACCCTCCAGACCTTCGCCAACGTCAAGGCGATCCTGGAGGAGGGCGGCGCGAGCTGGGACGACGTGATGATGACGCGCGTCTACCTGACGGACGTGGACCACTTCGCCGAGATGAACGAGATCTACAACCAGTACTTCGAGGAACAGGGCCTCAAGGCCCCCGCCTCGGCCCGTACGACCGTCTACGTCGGCCTCCCGGCCGGTCTGCTCATCGAGATCGACGCGCTCGCCGTCCTGGGCTGAGCCCCCGGCGGAACACGCCGTCCTGGGCTGAGCCCGGCGGAACACGCCGTCCCGGGCCGAGCCCCGGCGGAACACGAGGAGGGCGCCCCGGCCGCGCGGCCGGGGCGCCCTCACGCGCGTGTACGGACCGTCAGGCCGCGCAGTACTGCGCCTGCTTGCCGATCGAGCGGTACATGCAGTCCGCGTTCTCCAGGAGCTGCAGGACGGCGTCCCGGTTGCGGCTGGTCTCGCGCTCGATGACCTCGTCGGGCGGGTAGAAGCCGCCCCCGCCGGCCGAGGCCGGGTACATCTCGAAGGTGTACCCGAAGATCCGCTGCGAGCCCCACAGCCAGTCGTCTATCGACCCGTCGGTGATGTACAGGTCGCTGGACTGCTCCGGCGTGTAGCCGTTGCTCGCGGCCATGCTGGTGCCGACCTTCGCGAAGGCGTCCCGGTCGTCCTGGGTCATGCCGGGGGCGGTGTTCGCGGTGGTCCAGCCGAAGGGCCAGAGCACCAGTTCGCTGTAGGTGTGGAAGTCGATGGCCGCGGTGATCTGCTGCTTGCCGCCGACCACCCGGGTGCGCACGAAGTCGGCGACGACCTTCACCTCGGGGGCGGACTCGGGGGCCGTGCCCCGGTAGGTCTCGGAGCTCTTGGAGCTGGAGGAGCCGCCGCAGCAGCCCCACTTGTAGTCCCAGTTCCGGTTGGTGTCCGTGCCGATGTACGAGGAGCCGGAGTTGGGCTGCCGGTTCTTGCGCCAGCTGCGGTAGGAGCCGGTGGCGATGTCGTACTCGCCGCCGTCCGGGTTGAGGTCGGGGACGATCCAGATCTCACGGTTGTTCACCATGTTCGTGATCCGGCTGTCGGTGCCGTACCCGGCGCCCAGCTCGCGCAGCAGGTACAGCGCCATCTCGACGGTGAGGTGCTCGCGGGCGTGCTGGTGGTGGGTGAAGAGGACCTCGGGCTCGTTCTCGTCGGTGGCGACGTTGTCGCTGATCTTGATGGCGACGATGTCCCGGCCCTCGTACGACTTCCCGATCACCCGCCTGCTCATGATCGACGGGTACTGGGCGAGCCGCTGGGCGATCTCCGCGTTCGTCTCCGCGTAGTTGTGGTACCTCGCGTCGGCGGAGGGGAAGTCGAGCGGGCCGAGGGCGGACCGGGCGGACTCGCCCCGGTCGGGGGGCGCGGGCAGCGCGGTGACCCGGTGGCCGAGCGCCCTGAGCCGCTTCAGCTGCTCGGTGTTGGCGCTGACGACGACCGAGCGGGCGTCGACCTCGTCGATGGAGACGCCGGTGGCGGCGGCGAGCGCGGTGCGGTCGGCGGCGGTGGCGGGTCCGGCGACCTCGTACTGCCGGATCACCTCCTCGGCGCCGGAGGCGATGCGGGCGGCGGTCGGCGCCGGGTCGGCCCCGGCGGGGGTGGAGAGGGCGGAGAGGGGCGCCGCGAGGGCGAGCGCCACGAGGGCCGCGAGGGTGGCGGTCCTTCTGCCGCGGGTGGGACGTCGCATGGTGTCTCCTGGGTGGGGAGTGTGGGGGAGTGCGACAAACGCGTGCGGGTGTCCGGCCACATGGTGGGGCCATGTCATGGACCGGTCAAGGTGAGGAGTTCGGCCACGGTGGCTCGCGCGAGACCCTCGGGGGCGTGTCGTGGGGCACCAGCCGGGCGAGAACGGTACGGGGCCGCCGCCGGGGCGGGGGGAGGCCGGGCCGCGCGGGGGCCGGATGGCGGAAGGGCCGTGCGGCACGGGGGCGCCGGGGCCGGACGCGCCGCAGCGCCGCCGGGGGAGCGGCGGCGCTGCGGGTGGGGTGCCGTACGGCCGGACCGGAGCGGACGGCCGTACGGCGGGGTGTCGCGGCGGACGGAGCCCGCGACGGGGTGTCGTGCGGTGACCCGGCGGGACGGGTGTCGTACCGGGTCGCGGCGGACGGGTTACGGCAGGCCGTGGACGTGCGGGCCGACCGCGTTCGACCAGGCGTTGCCCGCCGTCGCGTCCCAGTTGGTCGACCAGGTCATCGCGCCGCGCAGGGTCGGCCACGCCTGGGTCGGCTTGTAGGTGCCGCAGCCGGTGAGCTTGGTCAGGCAGTCGAGCGCGTTCTTCACGATCTGCGGGTCGACGTAACCGCTGCCCGCGCCCCGGGTGGAGGCGGGGACGCCCAGGCCGACCTGCGAGGGGTCGAGACCGCCCTGGATCTGGATGCAGGCGAGCGCGGTGAGGAAGTCCACCGAGCCCTGGCTGTAGACCTTGCCGTCGCAGCCCAGCATGGCGCCGCTGTTGTAGTACTGGGTGTTGACGACCGTGAGGATGTCCTTCACCGCGAGCGCCGTCTTGAAGTACTCGGTGCCCGTGCTCTGCATGTCGATGGTCTGCGGGGCCATCGTCAGGACCATGGTGGAGCCCGCCTTGGCGGAGAGCTGGCGCAGCGCCTTGGTCAGGTAGGTCGAGTTGATGCCGTGTTCGAGGTCGATGTCGATCCCGTTGAAGCCGTACTCCTGGAACAGGGCGTAGGCGCTGTTCGCGAAGGCGGTGGCGCTGGCGTCACTGTTGATCGTGACGTTGCCCTTCTCGCCGCCGACGGAGATGATCACCGACTTGCCCGCGGCCTTCTTCGCGGCGACGTCCGCCTTGAAGTCGGCGACCGAGGCGTAGCCGACGGCCGGGTCCAGGTTGAAGGTGATCTGGCCGGGCGTGGTCGTCGAGTCCGCGAAGGAGACGGCGATGATGTCGTACTGGGACTGCACGTCACGGAGCTTCTGGACCGTGGCGCCGTTGTTGAAGTTCTGCCAGTAGCCGGTGACGGCGTGCTTGGGCACGGCCGGGCCGGGGCCCGTGTTGTCCTTGGTGGTCCTGGCGGCGACGGCCGTGGACTTGGCGGACTCGCCCGCGGTGTTCGTCGCGGCGACCTGGAACTGGTACGCGGTGTCGGCGGTGAGACCGGAGACGGTGGCCGAGGTGCCGGTGACCGTCTGCGGGTTGGCCCCGTCGCGGTAGACCTTGTAGGCGGTGGCTCCGGCGACGGCGTTCCAGCTCAGGGCCACCGACGAGGAGGTGACCGTGCCCGTGGCGAGACCGGCCGGGGTGGCCGGGATCACCGGGTCGGGGTCCGGGATGCCCCCGCCGTCGGGGCCGAAGACGCTGACGTCGTCGACGACGTAGGCGGAGGTGCCGTACCAGCCGTGGGTGTAGATCTGCACCGAGGTGGTGCTCGCGCCGGTGGTGAAGGTGGTGGTGAGCTGCTTCCAGCCGGGGCTGTCGGGCGTCCAGGTGGAGACGGTGCCGGTGCCGGTCCCGGTGTTGGCGGCGCCGAGGTACGCGTAGCCGCCCTGGACCCACGCGCTCAGCGTGTACGTCGAGTTGGGCTTCACGGTCACGTTCTGCGTGCACTTGGCGTTGTCGAGCCCGCCGGGGGCGGCCCTGAGGGCGCCGACACCGGTGCGGACCGGGGTGGCGACGACGGCGCCGCTCCCGGCGGAACAGGCCCAGTTGGCCAGGCCGTTCTCGAATCCGGCGTTCTTGGCGACGTTGACGTCGGCCGCCTGGGCGGTGCCGGCTCCGCCGACGAGGACGAGCCCGGTGCCGACGGCGAGCGCGAGGGCGCCGCCGAGCCAGCGGCGTCCGTGCGGGCGGATGGTGGTGCGGTCCACGTGCGTCCTCCGGTGGGGGAGTTGTGGGGATCTGGAGGTGCCGTACGTCGTCGTACGGTGCCCCGTACGGGTACGGGGCGTGCGGGGGTACGGAAAACGTGCGGTGTACGAAGAGGTGCGGGGAGTGCGGACGGCGGCCACCGTTGTCGGAACAAGCTGGTCCAGACCAATCCCGTTGTCAAGACCTCTGGCAGCAAGGGCTGTTCGGGCGGGGTGGGGGCGGGGCGGAAGTCCGGGCGGAGGGTGCGGCGGAAGCGGGGGCGGAAGTCCGGGGCGGAGGGCGCGGCGGGAAGCGGGGCGGAAGCCCGGGCGGAGGGCGTGGTGGCGTCGTGGTGGAGGACGGGGCGGAGGGCGTGGTGGCTTCGTGGTGGAGGACGGGGCGTGGGCCGGAGCGGACGCCGGGGCTGAGGGCGGGCGGAAGTCGCGGCGGCGCGCGGGCGGAAGGGCCCGGCCCCGGGTCCCCGGCCCGAAGAAAAGGGAGGAGCTTGGTGGATTGTGTGTTCACCACCCCGGGTGGCCTGGATAGGGTGCAGAGGCGGCGGCGCCTGCGGTGACGCCCCGAACGCGGTAAGTGATCCGCGGCACCCGGGACGCGGGAGGCCGACGGGGACGGGGGGTCCGACGTGCCGACAGCGATCGCGGTCACCAGCGCCGATCTGGTGCTGCCCCCCACCGACCCCGGAACCCCCCAGGCGGCCGTCCTCCCGGCCCCCGGGACCCAGCCGCTCGACGCCTCCGTCGCCGACATGCAGCAGCTCCTCGCCCGCTACGGACACGTGGTCGTGGTCTGCCCCGCCTCCGCCCCCGCGCCCGTCGAGCACCGGCTGCGCGCCGTCCGGGGCCTGCTGGAGAGCGACCGGATCGCCCTGGTCCGCACCGACCTGCCACCCCTGGGCGCCGCCGTCCTCGTCCGCCAGCTCCGCCAGCTCGCGGGCTGCGACCTCAGCCCCGGGGTCCTCGCCTCCGCCGCCCGGCTGCTCGCCCACTACATCTACGCCGGAGCCGTCCTCGGCAGCGTCTCCCGCCTCGACCGCGTCCCCGTCGGCCTCGGCTCCCACCTCAAGAGCTGGCTCCCCGGCGCCCACTTCGCGGTCCTCGCCGGACCGACCCCCCAGATGATCCGCCTCGGCAACAGCGGAGAGAGCCTCGCCGGGCCCGAGTTCGCCACCGAACTCCTCCTCGCCCGGGGCCAGCTCCAGACCGACTGGCCCGCCACCACCCTCGCCCCCGGCTGGGGCGTCGGGGGCCAGATCCAGGAGGCACCGCTGCCCGGGGCCTCGCCCGGCTGGTGGGGCACCGGGAAACTCGTCGAGTTCGCCGCGTACCTCCCCGACCTGCCGGTCCTCTACCAGCTCGTCTCCTCCGTGCGCCGCGAGACCTGCCACTGGTGCGCCATGGACCTCATCGGCGACCGCTGCGGATTCTGCGCCGCCCCGGTCGCCGGGCACCCCGTGCCGACGCCCGCGCGGGACGCCGCACCGTGACCGGCACCGTGACCGGCACCGTGACCGGCACCGAGACTGGCACCGCCCTTGCCCGCTCCGACCCACGCCCCCGATCGAGGTAGTCCGGCCATGAACTCCCGCCAGCGCCGCGGCGTCATCCTGCTGCTGCTGTCCGTCCTGTGCGCCCTCGGTGCCTTCGCCGGTGTCCTCGCCGTCATCAGCGACGTGAACTCCAAGGTCGGACCGGAGACCACCGCGTACCGCATCAAGGACGACGTGGCCCCCTACACCGCCCTGCGCCCGAACCAGTTCGAGAAGTTCAGCGTCCCCGAGCGCTGGCTCTCCGGCACCGCCGTGACCGATCTGCGCCAGATCGAGGGCAAGATCGCCGTCACCCGGCTGAAGGCCGGCTCCCTCCTCCAGTCCGACATGATCGTCAAACGGCCCGAACTCCAGCCGGGACAGCAGGAGATCGCCATCATGATCGACGCCGGGACCGGTGTCGCCGGAAAGATCACCGCCGGGGCCACGGTCAACATCTACGCCACCTTCGCGGGCGAGAAGAAGGGCGAAGCCGCCCAGTCCCGCATGATCGTCGCCGGGGCCCGGGTCATGGACGTCGGCCGCCTCACCCCCATCGGCGACCGCTCCGACCGCGCCGACCGGGCCACCTCCGCCGTCCCCATCACCTTCGCCCTCTCCACCCTCGACACCCAGCGCGTCGCGTACGCCGAGTCCTTCGCCGAGCACGTGCGCCTCGCCCTCGTCGCCCCCAGCACCGGCGGCGCCCCCGCCGACAAGGGCGACCGCACCTACACGCTCGAAAAGGACAAGTGAGGCCGGTATGACCATCAGGATCCTGCCGGCCGTCGGCGACCCCGACGCGGCCCGGTCCGTGACCACGCTGATCGGCCAGCTCCCCGACGCCGAACCCGCCCCGCCGGTCACCGACTCCACCCAGCTCGTCGACACCCTCGCCCGGCTCGCCGCCGCCTCCCTCGACGAACTCCCCGAGGTCGTCCTCGTCCACGAGCGGATCGGACCCGTCCCGGCCCTCGAACTGGTCCGCGAGGTCGCCCTCCGCTTCCCCGCCGTCGGCGTGGTCCTCATCACCGCCGACGCCAGCCCCGTCCTGTTCTCCGCCGCCATGGACTCCGGCGCGCGCGGTCTGGTCACCCTCCCGCTGGGCTACGAGGAACTCGCCAGCCGCGTCCAGGCCGCCGCCCAGTGGTCCCTGGGCGTCCGCCGCCACCTCGGCGGCGGCGCCGAACAGATCACCGGCCCCGGCGGCACGGTCGTCACCGTCAGCGGCGCCAAGGGCGGTGTCGGCACCACCGTCACCGCCGTCCAACTGGCCCTCGCCGCCCGCGCCTCGGGACGGACCGTCGCCCTGGTCGACATGGACCTCCAGAGCGGCGACCTCGCCTCCTACCTCGACGTCCAGTTCCGCCGCTCCGTCGCCGACCTGGCCACCATCACCGACATCTCGACGAGGGTCCTCCAGGACGCCGTGTACGTCCACGAGACCGGGCTCTCCCTGCTCCTCGCGCCCGCCGAGGGCGAACGCGGCGAGGAGGTCACCGACCGCGCCGCCCGCCAGATCGTCAGCGCCCTGCGCGGCCGTCACGAGGTCGTCGTCGTCGACTGCGGCTCCCAGCTGAGCGGCGCGGGCGCCGCCGCCGTCGAGATGGCCGACACCGCCCTCCTCGTCGTCACCCCCGACGTCGTCGCGGTCCGCGCCGCCCGGCGGACCGTCCGCATGTGGGAACGGCTCCAGGTCCGCAAGGCGGAGGAGACCGTCACGGTCGTCAACCGGCACAGCCGTTCCGCCGAGATCCAGCCGCCCCTCGTCCAGAAGATCACCGGCACCCGGGTGGCGGGCGTCTCCGTCCCCGCGCAGTTCAAGGAGCTCCAGGCCGTCGTCGACGCGGGCAAGCTGCACGAACTCGACGCCAAGTCCACCGTCAAGCAGGCCCTGTGGGCGCTCGCCGGGGAGCTGGGCCTCGTCGGGACGGCCGCCGCCGGTGCCGCCGACCGGCCCGGCAAGCAGCTCGTGCGCGCGGGCGACCGGGGCTCGCTCGGGCTGCGCCGCCGTACCGGAGGACGCTGAGCCGTGACCGCGATCCGGGACGACGACGGGGGACAGGTGGCGGTGGAGTTCGTCGGCATGGTGCCGGTGATCCTGCTGACCCTCGCCCTGCTCTGGCAGATCGTCCTGGTCGGCTACACGTACACCCTGGCGGGGAACGCGGCGGACGAGGCGGCCCGCGCGGCGGCGGTCGGCGGCGACTGCGGCGAGGCGGCCCTGCGCCACCTCGACGGAGCCTGGGCCTCCGGCGCCCGGCCGCACTGCTCCAAGGGCGGCGGCATGGTGACGGCGGTCGTCACGATCGACGTCCCCCTCCTGGTCCCGGGCCTCGGAAGCCTCCTCCCGGTCAAGGCCGAGGCGGCGGCGGTGGACGAGGAGGACCTCGGCCGATGACACACGAGAACCGGACCCGTCTCCGTACGCGCACCGCCGGGAGACCCCCTCGACGGGGCGACGCTCCCTCACTCCCGGACCCCCTCACCGGCCCGGAGACGGCCTTGGACGGTGCTCGTACGGGGGCGGGAACGCCCGCCCCGGACCCGTACGGTGCTCGTACGGGGACGGGCCCGGCGAGGGTGACGGCGCCCCGCGCCGGTGCTCGTACGGCCCCGGACGGCCGTGCTCGTACAGAGATGGACGCGCCCGCCCCGGAGACGGCCCCGGCCGGTGCTCGTACGGAGACGGGACCGGCCACGGCGAAGGCGCCCGGCGCCGGTCGCGCGCCGGGCTCCCGGGCCCGTGCGGCGACGGCCCCGCGTGCGGGAGCGGCGCCCCGCGCCCGTACGGTCCCGGATCCCCGCCTCCGTACCGCCCCGGACACGCACCCCGCCCCCGCGGCGACGGCCGCGCTCCCGTCCCACCGGGCCACCCGGGCGACCGGACCGTCCGCCCGGCACCGTGACCGGGGCCAGGTCGCCATCGAGTACCTCGGCTTCCTGCCCGTCCTGCTGCTCGTCGGACTCGCCGGGCTCCAGCTCGGCTTCGCCGCGTACGCCGCCCAGCAGGCGGGCACCGCCGCACGCGCCGCCGCGCGGGCGGAGGCGGTGCGGGCCGAGGACCCGCTCGGGCCCGACCCCGACGCCGTCGGCTGGGCCGCCGCCCCCTGGGCCACCGCCGTCGACGCGGGCCAGGAAGGCGACGTCGCCGTCGCCACCGTCACCGTCCGCGTCCCCTCCGTCGTGCCCTTCCTCTGGGAATTCGACCCCGTCAAGAAGACCGCCACCATGCCCCTGAGCGACGAGGAGGCCCGGCCATGAGCCTGCGGTCCAGGATCAACGCCCCCGAGGAGCGCGGCGGCCCCGCCTCGGCCCGGGAGGACGGCCACCTCGTCGCCGCCTTCCGCGCCAAGCTCCTGGAGGAGATCGACCTCACCGAGATGTCCGCGCTGGCCGCCGCCGAGCGCCGGGCCCGGCTGGAACGCGTCCTCGGCCACATCATCAGCCGCGAGGGCCCGGTCCTCTCCACCGCCGAACGCTCCCAGCTGATCCGCCGGGTCGTCGACGAGGCCCTCGGACTCGGCGTCCTCGAACCGCTCCTCGAAGACGCCTCCATCACCGAGATCATGGTCAACGGCCCCGACCAGATCTTCATCGAACGCGCGGGCCGCGTCGAACTCCTGCCGCTCCGCTTCGCCTCCCACGACCAGCTGATGCAGACCATCGAGCGGATCGTCTCCACCGTCAACCGGCGCGTCGACGAGTCCAACCCGATGGTCGACGCCCGGCTCCCGTCCGGCGAACGCGTCAACGTCATCATCCCGCCGCTCTCCCTCACCGGCGCCACCCTCACCATCCGCCGCTTCCCCCGCGCGTACACCCTCCACGAGATGGTCGGCCTCGGCTCCCTCGACGAGCAGATGCTGCTGCTGCTCTCCGGGCTCGTCCAGGCCAAGTTCAACCTGATCGTCTCCGGCGCCACCGGCACCGGGAAGACCACCCTCCTCAACGCCCTCTCCGGCCTCGTCCCCGACGGCGAACGCATCATCACCATCGAGGACTCCGCCGAACTCCAGCTCCAGCAGTCCCACGTCATCCGGCTCGAAGCCCGCCCGCCGAACATCGAGGGCCGGGGCGCCATCACCATCCGCGACCTCGTCCGCAACTCCCTGCGGATGCGCCCCGACCGGATCATCGTCGGAGAGGTCCGGGGCGGCGAGACCCTCGACATGCTCCAGGCCATGTCCACCGGCCACGACGGCTCCCTGGCCACCGTCCACGCCAACTCCGCCGAGGACGCCCTGATGCGCCTCCAGACCCTCGCCTCCATGTCCGAGGTCAAGGTCCCCTTCGAGGCGCTCCGCGACCAGATCAACAGCGCCGTCGACGTCCTCGTCCAGCTCACCCGGCACCCCGACGGCACCCGCAGGATCACCGAGATCTCCGTCCTCGCCTCGCACGGCAGGGAACGCTTCCTGCTCGCCACCGTCTGCCGCTTCCACGCCCAGCCGCTCGCCGCCGACGGCCGGGTGTACGGACAGTTCACCTACCACCCGCTGCCCCGGCGCGTCGCCGAACGCCTCTACCTGGCGGGCCAGCCCCTCCCGCAGGCCTTCGGCGTGGCCCCGACCGACGCCCACCTCACCACCCGCGAGGCGGAATGATGACCGACCCCTTCTGGCTCACGGTGGCCGTGACGCTGCTCGCCTGCGCGCTCGGCATCACCGGCGTCCAGCTGTACGCGAGCGGTGCCCGCCGCCACGCGGCCCTCGTCGCCCGCCTCGACGACACCGCCGCACCCGGCACCGGGGGTCGCCGCCGCGCCTTCCGGGGCATCGACCGGCGGGTCCGGCGCACCGCCCTAGGCCGGAGACTGGAACTGCGGATCGCGGCCACCGGACGGGACATCACCCCCGGCGAGTTCACCGTCGCCCTCGCCGTGACCGTCGTCGTCCTCTGGACGGCCGGACAGGCCGCGCTGTCCCCGTTCTTCGGCCCGATCTGCGGACTCGTCGGCATCTGGGCCGCCCTCGGCTACCTCAACTGGCAGCGCCAGAAACGCATCGAGAAGTTCATCAACCAACTCCCCGAACTCTCCCGCATCCTGGCCAACGCCACCCAGGCCGGACTCGCCCTCCGGATGGCCCTCAGCCTCGCCGCCGACGAGCTCGAATCCCCCGCCGGTGACGAACTGGAGAAGGTCGCCCAGCAGTTGGCCGTCGGCACCTCCCTCGACGACGCCCTCGGCGAACTCGCCGAACGCCTGCCCTCCCGCGAACTCGTCGTCCTCGTCACCACCCTGGTCCTCGCCAACCGGGCGGGCGGCACCGTCGTCTCCTCCCTGCGCAACCTCACCGAGACCCTGGAGGAACGCAAGGAGACCCGGCGCGAGGTCCGCACCCAGCTCTCCCAGGTCAGCATGACCGCGTACTCCGTCCCCGTCATCGGCATCGGCTCCCTCTTCCTCATCGACAACATGCAGCCAGGCGCCCTCGACCGCATGACCGGCTCCGGGATCGGACAGGCCGCCGTCGTCGCCGCCTTCGCCCTGTACGCGGTCGGCTTCGTCGTCATCCGCCGCTTCTCCAAGATCGACGTGTAGGGGCCGCGCCATGGGACTCCTCCTCTCCCTCCTCGCCGGGCTCTCCGTCGCGGGCATCGGCTACGGCCTGCGCCTCTACCGCGCCGACGCCAAGCTCCCCGACGACCTCAGACTCGCCCTGGAGGTCGGCGCCACCCGCACCGGAGCCGTCGACTCCGCCGTCGACCGGCTCGGGATGCGCTGGTCCCCGGCGGTGCTGCGGCTCATGGGCCCCACGCGCGTCAACGCCGTCCGCCGCCGCATCGACCTTGCCGGGAACCCCGGCGGCCTCACCATCGACCGGTACGGGGCCCGCCGGGCCGTCTACGGCTTCCTGGGCCTCCTCGGCGCCCTCGTGATGCTCGGCAAGGGCTCGTACCTGACCGCCCTGCTGCTCCTCGCCTTCGGCGCCTTCTGGACCGAGGTCGGCATCTGGTCCGCCGTCCGCATCCGCAAGGACCAGATCGAACGCACCCTGCCGGACTTCCTCGACGTCCTCGCCGTCGTCGTCTCCGCCGGACTCGGCTTCCGCCAGGCCCTCGAACGCGTCGCCGAGAAGTACGAGGGCCCCTGGGCCGACGAACTCCGCATCACCCTGCGCCAGATGGACATGGGCGTCAGCCGCAGACAGGCCTTCGACGAACTGCGCCGCCGCAACGACTCGGAACAGGTAGCCCAGTTCGTCACCGCCCTCCAGCAGGGCGAGGAGCTCGGCGCGCCGATCGTCGACACCCTCATCCAGATCGCCGACGACATGCGCCGCACCGACGCCCAGAACGCCCGCCGCAAGGCCGCCAGGGCGGTCCCCAAAGCGACCATGGTCATCACCACGCTCATGGTCCCCGCCACGATCATCCTGCTCGGCGCGGGCCTCTTCCTCGGCACCGGCACCGACTTCGGCTCGGTCACGGGCGAGTGAGGGGGACGGGATGAGGAACGGCGAACGGGCCCGGGAGCCCCAGCGGCCGCCGTACCGCCGCGAGGCGCGGCTGTACGGAGAAGGCGGTCAAGAGACACATCTTCGTCAAACTGCCCACCCGGAACCGCACCGAGGCCATAGCCTCCAGGCTGGGCACCGGGCCCCGCCCACGACCGGACCTGACGAACGGGTCCCGGGGCCCTGGGTAGTGAGGAACGCACGGGCGTACAGTGCCGGTGCGCAGGCGTCCGGACGCGGAGGGGACCACGATGAACGACGCGATGCTGAAGCTCTTGACCAAGGCCAGAGTCCACACCACCACGGCCCTGTCCCGCAGGGACCGGGGCCAGACGGCCGTGGAGTACCTCGGGATCATCGTGGTGGTGGTGGCGATCGTGATCGCGATCACGGGCACGGACATCGGAAGCACGATCCTGACGGCCATCAAGAACAAGATCGCCAAACTCACCGGCTGAGCATGTGCGTGCGCGGGCGCGACGACTCGGGACAGGCCTTCCCCGTCTACATCGCCGTGATCGCGGGCCTGCTCTTCCTGGCGTTCGCCTACTTCGTGGTCGGGGCGGCCACCACCCTCCGCGGCGGCGCCCAGACCGCGGCCGACGCCGCCGCGCTGGCCGCCGCCCAGGACGCCCGCGACCAGTTGCGCACCGAGTGGCTGAGCGTCATCGGGGACCCCGCGCAGTGGGACCCGATCCTGCGGGGCAGGGGCTACCTGGACGGCCCCGCCTGCCGGCGCGCGGCGGACCTCGCGGACCGCAACGGTGCCGCGCTGGCCGCGAGCGGCGGCTGCGAGCCGCTGGCGACGGGGGACGAGGGGTTCAGGGTGACCGTGCGCACCACGGGGACGGTCGGACGGTCCCTCGTCCCCGGTACGGAGTCCCAGCGCGCCGAGGCCTCCGCCGAGGCGGTGATCGAGCCCCGTTGCAGCTTCGACCCGCCGGAGCCGACCGCACCACCCACGGAGCCGACGGCACCACCGACGGAACCGGGAGGGCCCGATCAGCCGGAGGACCCGGGGCCCGAGGAGCCCGAGGTGGTCACCGGCCTCACCTGTGACGGCGAGGAGTGGGAGATCGACCCGGCGGACCCGGTGCTTCCCGGCGCCAAGGACCTCTTCACCGTTCGACTGACCGACTGACCGACTGACCGACTGAGCTGCGACGGCGAGTACAGAAAAGGGCGGTAATGAAAGCACGGTACGGGAGGAAGCCCCACAGGGCTCTGGCTGTCGTCGCTGTCGTGGCGCTGTCCGTGGTCGGCTGTGGGGCCCAGGACACCCCGAAGGACGAGAAGCCCCCGGCGAAGACGTCGGCGGCCTCCCCCAAGGGGGGCGCTCCCGCGCAGAGCACCCAGGGGGCGGAGGAGCCCGCCGAGACGCTGGCGCTCCTCAAGGGGCAGGACGGTTTCGAACTGACCATCAACTCCGCGGTGCGCGACGCCGGTGGATTCCTGACGGTCAAGGGCAGCCTCAAGAACACCAAGAACGAGGGGCGCGCGGTCCCCGACACCCTGCGGGGGGACGAGACCGAGGTGCTCAAGCACGGGACCTCACTGGGCGGGGCCACCCTCCTCGACTCCGCGGGCAAGAAGCGCTACTACGTCCTGCGGGACACGGACGGCCGCCCCCTGACCACCACGGGGCTCGGCATCCTGTCGGCCGGGGAGTCCGTCGCCGTCTTCCTCCAGTTCCCCGCCCCGCCCCCCGCCACCACCGACGTCTCCTTCCAGCTGCCCACCTTCGAACCCGCCACCCTCAAGCTCTCCTGAGGCGACGCCATGACGACGACATACCGCCGCCTCGCCGCTCTCGTGGTCGTTCCCGTGGTCCTGGGGACCCTCACCGGTCCCGTCGCCCACGCCGACGATCCGCCGGGTTCCGCCGGGACCTCCTCCCCGCCGCCCGCCATCGACTCCGCCGCCCCGGGCCTGATGCTGCCCGACGGCGCCACCCTCGCGCCCGCCAAGGTCCTCGACATCAAGCAGATCGTCGAGGACGAGGGAGGTGAGGAGCGCCGTCAGGACACCAACGTGGACGTGACCTTCGCGCTCCAGGCCGAGGTCCTCTTCCCGAAGGACAGCGCCAAGCTGAGCCCCGCCGCCCACGGCCGTATCGCCGCCGTCGCCGCCGAGGTCACCAGGCTCGGTTCCGGACGGGTCCGGATCTTCGGCTTCACCGACGACCTGGGGACGTACGAGCACGGACTGAAGCTCTCCAAGGAGCGTGCCGTCGCCGTGCAGCAGGTGCTGTCGCGGAGCCTCCCGCCGGGCACGGCCTTCGACATCCGCGGCTACAGCGAGGACTTCCCGATCGCCGACAACGGCTCCGAGGAGGGCCGGAAGAAGAACCGCCGGGTCGAGATCTCCTTCCCCCGCACCTCGGCACCCTCCGCGCCCTCGGCTCCCTGAGCAGCCCTGGGCCGTCCTGGGCTGCTGTTCCTGTCCGGATCGCGCCTCCCGCGCCGGTCCGGGCAGGGACCCCTTCCGGGACCGGTGAACCGTGCGAATTTACCGAAGCACTCGGAAGGAGGACGTTCCGTATGGTCCTGGGAAAACCCGGCGAAAGGTGTCGTCAGGAAAGCGCAAAAGTGGGGGGACACCCCCGGTGGGCGGGAGCATTCTGGACACATGACGACGACGCCGGGTGAATCCCCGGGTGTGCAGCTGGTCAGTGACCTCGTCACCCGGCTGCCCGAGTTCCGGGGCAGGTACGAGAGTCACGTCTTCCATCAGGGCGCGGTGCAGCCGCACGTGTTCTTCTGGGACGTCGTCCAGGACACGGTCCGTTCCTTCCTCGGCGAGGACAAGGGCACGGTGGACTGGCGCCGGACGCTCGCCTTCCTGGAGGAGCAGTCCCGCCGGGGCGTCCTGGGCGTCGACGAGGTGATCGTCACCTCGTTCCTGGGCGACCTGCCCTCCGCGAAGGAGCCGGGCCACGCCATCGTGGACCAGCTGGGTCCGCTGATGGCCGCGAGGTACGGCCGCATAAGGCCGCGCGGCTGAGACGGCGGGGGCGCCTGGATAATCGGGCGCATGTCCCCGCCCAGCCCCACCGGCACCACCCGCCCCGTCGGTACCTCGCGTCCCGACCGCCACACCCTCCTCGCCGTCGGCGGCTACGCGGCCACCCGGATCGTCGGTCTGGCCGTCCTCGCCCTCGCCGCCGCCCTGACCGGCAAGGACGGGCTGCACCGGCTCAACGGCCGTTGGGACTCGGTCTGGTACCGGCGCATCGCCGAGCACGGCTACGGGTACGAGGTCACCCTCCCGAACGGCGACCTCCACGCGGACCTGGCCTTCTTCCCGCTCTTCCCGGCCCTGGAACGCGGCCTGTCCACCGTCCTCCCGATCGACGCGGCCACCGCCGGTCTCGTGGTCTCGTGGACCGCCGGTCTCGTCGCCGCCTGGGGCATCCACCGGTGCGGCACCCTCGCCTTCGGCCCGCGCGCGGGGGTCCTGCTCGCGGTGCTCTGGGGGGTGTACCCGACCGCGTTCGTGCAGTCGATGGCGTACACGGAGACCCTGTTCACGGCCCTCGCCGCCTGGTCGCTGTACGCGGTCCTGCGCGGGCGCTGGCTCCTCGCCGGCGCGCTGTGCGCGGCGGCGGGACTGACCCGGCCGACCGCCGTCGCCCTGATCGCCGCCCTCGGGATCACGGCCCTCGTCACGCTGGTACGGGACCGGCGGCTGCCCCTGAGGACGGTGGCGGGGGTGCTGCTCGCGCCGCTGGGCTGGCTCGCGTACATCGTGTACGTCGGTGTCCGGCAGGGGTCGGCGACCGCCTACTTCGAGGTCCAGGCGGCCTGGGGGAACTCCATCGACGGCGGGGTCGCCCTCGCCCGGTTCATCGCCGGGCTGCCCTGGCCCGCCGCCCTCGGGCTCTGCGCCGCGCTCGCCCTCCTGGGCTGGCTGGTCGCGCTCTGCGTCCGGCAGCGGCAGCCGCTGCCGCTGCTCGTCTACACGGTCGGTGTGGTCCTCGTCTCGCTCGTCGGCGCCGCGTACTTCGGGTCCCGGCCCCGGCTGATGATGCCCGCCTTCGGGCTGCTGCTGCCGCCCGCCGTGGCCCTCGCCCGGCTGCGGACCCGCACGGTCGTCCCGGTCCTGGCCGTCCTCGCCCTCGCCTCCGCCGGGTACGGGGCGTTCACCCTCCTCGGTCCGGGCCCGCCGTGACGACCGGCGGGCGCGCCCCGGCGCGCTCTGGGCCCCCAGTCGCCCGGTCGCGGGCGCGGGGTGTCCACGGCGCCCCGGGCCCGCCACGGCGACCCGGACGGCGGGCATCCCGGCGCCCGCCGGGTCCCGCCGCCGACCGCCCGTCGGCCCCCGCCGCCGGGCCGAGCCGGGCCACGGCGGCCCCGGGTCCCGCCGAGCCCCCGCCGGACCGCGCGGCGCCCGCGAGCCCCGGCCCTGTGCCCCGGTCCCGCCGAGGGCCTCCGCCGGGACCTCTCCGGGCCACCCGGACCACTCCACGCCGTCAGTTTCCGGACACGTCTCCCGTTTCCCCCTCCACGCGCACGCGTACCCCCCGCCGCAGGCCCCAGGCGGCCATCGTGCCCGCCTCCGCCTCCAGGACATGGCGGCCGAGTGGCTGGATCATGCCGAGTCTGCCCGGCCGCATCGTCACGACCGACCGGACCCTGAACGAGCCGTCCAGATGCGCCACGTCGATCGGGAAGCGCATCCCGAAGGTGTGGACGCTGTTCGTCCGCACGATCAGCAGCGCCCCCGCGATCCCGTCCCGGCCGAGCAGCCCCCGCCGCCGCGCGCGGTACGAGGCCGCCACCTCCAGCGGCACCCCCACCCCGCCGGGCACCGTCAGCGTCCCGGCCCCGTCCTTCCATCTCCCCATGCCCCAGACCGTAGCGCCGCCCCGGCCCCGGGGAGTCCCGTCCACCGCATCCCCGTCCACCGGATCCCCGCTTCCGCCTCGGCCCGACGAACGACACCAGTCGGGCGACACCAGCCCCTAGGGTCAGCCCCGTGTACGTCACCCTGATCGTCCTCGCCGCCCTCTGGGGAGCCGCCGCCGGTCTGCTCGTGCCGCGGGCCGCCTACCGGCTCGCGGTGGCCTCCGACGAGCCCCGGCGGGACCGCTGCCCGGCCGGGCACCCGTTCGCCGGGCCCGCGCGCGGCTGGCTCGGCGGTCCCGGCCGGGGGGAGTGCGCGACGGCCACCGCCCCGCTCACCGCCCCGCTGCTCACCGCCGCGAGCTGTGCCGCGCTCGCCGCCGCCACCGGCGGCCCCCGGCCCGAACTGGCCGTGTGGCTGCTCGGCGCGCCCGTCGCGGTGCTCCTCGCCGGGGTCGACGCGCGGGTGCGCAGGCTCCCGGACGGCCTCACCCTGCCGCTGGCCCTCGCCGTCCCGCTGCTCCTGGGCGCCGCCGTGCTCCTCCCGTACGAAGCCGGTTCCTGGCGGCACGCGCTGCTCGGCGCGCTCGCCATGGGCGGCGCCTACCTGCTGCTCTTCCTGGTCAACCCGAGCGGGCTCGGCCTCGGTGACGTGAAGCTGGCGCTGCCGCTCGGCGCGGCCCTCGGCTGGTACGGCTGGGGCGTCCTGTTCGTCGGGGCGTTCGCCGGGTTCCTGTTCGGCGCGGTGTACGGCCTCGGGCTCGTCCTGCTGCGGCGGGCGGACCGCTCCGCCGCGATCCCGTTCGGCCCGTTCATGCTGGGGGGCGCACTGCTCGGTCTGCTCCTCGGCGCGTTCACGGCCGTCTCCTGAGGCACTTCGGGACCTCCGGGGGCTCCGCGGGGGCTCCGGCCGCCCGCCCCCACGTCAACGGCCGGCCCTGACCGGTCCCTCCTGGGAGGGACGGAACCCCGCCGCCACGCCGGGGCGCAAACCCGCCACAGGCCCCTGGAGCCCTTGTCCCACAAGGGCTCCGGCCCGTTCCGGCTACTTCCCCCGGCGCGCGTGGCGCGCGCCACGACTATCGAAGGGTTATGGTGGAAACCCCCCCTCGGGCCGGTCCGTATCCCCCCCCACGGACCGGCCCGTTTTTTTCTTCCCCGGTGTCCGCCCGGCGATCCGTCCGGTGATCCGCCGACGGATCCGGGCCCGGGGCGGGGCTCAGCCCCGGCCGGCCCAGATGTTCGTGCCCTCGGTGTCGACGGCGAACGAGTCGATCTCCGCCAGCTCCTCGCCGGTCAGCGGCGCACCCGCCAGGGCCGCCACGTTCTCCTCCAGCTGCGCGACGCTGGACGCGCCGATCAGCGCCGAGGTCATCCGCTCGTCCCGCAGCACCCACGACAGCGCGAGCTGCGCCAGGGACTGCCCGCGCCGCTCCGCGATGTCCGCGAGACCGCGCAGGCGCCGCAGCACCTCGTCGGAGAGCAGGTTCGGGTCGAGGGACTTGCCCTGGGTCGCCCGGGAACCCTCGGGGATGCCCTTCAGGTACTTGTTGGTGAGCAGGCCCTGCGCCAGCGGCACGAAGGAGATGCAGCCCATCCCGGCCGCCTCCAGGGTGTCGAGCAGGCCGTCCTCCTCCGTCCAGCGGTTGATCATGGAGTACGAGGGCTGGTGGATCAGGGCGGGCACGCCCATCTCGCGCAGCAGCCGCGCGGCCTCGGCGGTCTGCTCGCTGTTGTACGAGGAGACGCCCACGTACAGCGCCTTGCCCTGCTGGACGGCGGAGGCCAGGGCCCCCATCGTCTCCTCCAGCGGGGTGTCCGGATCGAAGCGGTGCGAGTAGAAGATGTCGACGTGGTCGAGGCCCATCCGCTTCAGGGAGGCGTCGAGCGAGGACAGCAGGTACTTGCGGGAGCCCCACTCGCCGTACGGGCCGGGGTGCATCTCGTACCCCGCCTTCGTCGAGACGATCAGCTCGTCCCGGTACGGCGCGAAGTCCTGGGCGAAGAGCTTGCCGAAGTTCAGCTCGGCGGAGCCGGGCGGCGGCCCGTAGTTGTTCGCCAGGTCGAAGTGGGTCACGCCGAGGTCGAAGGCGCGCCGGAGGATCGCACGCTGGGTGTCGAGCGCCCGGTCGTCGCCGAAGTTGTGCCAGAGGCCGAGGGAGATCGCGGGGAGCTTGAGGCCGCTGCGGCCCGAGCGGCGGTACTCCATGGAGTCGTAGCGGTCCGCGGAGGCGCGGTACAGGGGGGAATCAGTCACGTATCTCTGCTTATCACGGACTTGTGACAGTCCCGGGCTGGGAGGGCGTCGCCCGTGCGCAGTAGTGTGGCGGCTTGCGGACCGCCGCGGTGGGGCGGACCCGCCGCTGCACGGAGGGGTAAAGAACGGTGAACCTGCGCGACCTGGTGTACGGGCTCTACGCACGCCGGGTGGAAGGCCGCCTCGACCACACCCAGGTGCCCAAGCACATCGGGGTCATCCTCGACGGGAACCGACGCTGGGCCAAGGCGTCCGGCGGGACCCCCGAGCAGGGACACCGGGCGGGCGCGGACAAGATCCAGGAGCTGCTCGGCTGGTGCGCCGAGACCGACGTCGAGGTCGTCACGCTCTGGATGCTCTCCACGGACAACCTGAACCGGCCCGAGGAACAGCTCGGGCCGCTGCTCGGGATCATCGAGAACGCCGTGCGCGCGCTCGCCTCCGACGGCCGCTGGCGGGTCCACCACGTCGGCACGATGGACCTGCTCCCGGCGCGGACGCAGACCGTCCTGAAGGAAGCCGAGCAGAACACCCACGACAACACGGGGATACTCGTCAACGTGGCGGTGGGCTACGGGGGCCGGCAGGAGATCGCGGACGCGGTCCGCTCGCTGCTCCTGGAGCACGCGGAGCGCGGCACGAGCTTCGAGGAGCTCGCCGAGACCATCGACGTCGAGCACATCTCGGAGCACCTCTACACGCGCGGCCAGCCCGACCCGGATCTGGTGATCCGCACCAGCGGCGAGCAGCGGCTCTCCGGTTTCATGCTGTGGCAGAGTGCCCATTCCGAGTACTACTTCTGCGAAGTGCACTGGCCCGCCTTCCGCAAGGTCGACTTCCTGCGGGCGCTGCGCGACTACGCGGCCCGCCACCGGCGCTACGGGACCTGATCCCGGCCCGGAACCTCCCCGGAACCTCCCTGGGACCTCCCCGGAACCCGACCGGAACTCCTCACCCGGTGTTCACGAACACGTCGTCGTGGGTGGCTGCATGGCGGCCCCTGTTCGAGGGCATATTCACGGTGAAGTGAGCGGCACGGAGACCGCCACCCGGGAGGCCCCTTGCACCAGGACGACCGTGCGGGACACGCACGGGAGAAGCGGAGGGCCGAGGTCCGGCCCGCGCACGGCGGCCCGCACCCGGTCCCATTCCGCAGCGACACCTGTTCCGTCGCACCCCGACCTCACAGGGGTCTTCCGAGGGGGTCTGTCCTTCCGTGGTGACCAGCACGAAGCGCCGCCTTTCAGACCGGCGCACCTATGTTCTCGACACCAGCGTCCTGCTGGCCGACCCCAACGCGGTCTCCCGCTTCGAGGAGCACGAGGTAGTGCTCCCGATCGTGGTGGTCACGGAGCTGGAGGCCAAGCGGCACCATCCGGAGCTCGGCTACTTCGCCCGGCAGGCGCTGCGCCTCCTGGACGACTTCCGGGTCCGGTACGGACGTCTGGACGCCCCGCTCCCCATAGGGGATCTGGGCGGCTCCCTGCGGGTCGAACTCAACCATTCGGACCCCTCCGTCCTGCCCGCCGGATACCGGCTGGGTGACAACGACTCACGGATCCTCGCGGTCGCGCGCAACCTCCAGGCGGAGGGGTACGACGTGACGGTCGTCTCCAAGGACCTGCCGCTGCGCATCAAGGCCTCCTCGGTCGGGCTGCTCGCCGAGGAGTACCGGGCCGAGCTGGCCATCACGGACGCCAACGGCTGGACCGGGATGACGGAGCTGGGGCTCTCCGCCGACCAGGTGGACCTGCTCTACGACCAGGATTCGCTGTACGTGCCGGAGGCCGCCGAGCTGCCGGTCCACACGGGCCTGGTGCTCCAGTCCGAGCGCGGGAAGGCGCTGGGCCGGGTCACCCCCGACGGGAACGTGCGGCTGGTCCGGGGCGACCGGGAGGCCTTCGGGCTCCGGGGCCGCAGCGCCGAGCAGCGGATCGCCCTCGACCTGCTGCTCGACCCGGAGGTCGGCATCATCTCGATGGGCGGCCGGGCCGGTACGGGCAAGTCCGCGCTCGCGCTCTGCGCGGGCCTGGAGGCGGTCCTGGAGCGCCGCCAGCACCAGAAGGTGATGGTGTTCCGTCCGCTGTACGCGGTCGGCGGCCAGGAGCTCGGCTATCTGCCGGGCAGCGAGGCCGAGAAGATGAGCCCGTGGGCCCAGGCGGTCTTCGACACGCTGTCCTCGGTCGCGGGCCGGGAGGTCATCGAGGAGGTGCTCGGCCGGGGGATGCTGGAGGTCCTGCCGCTGACCCACATCCGGGGCCGCTCGCTGCACGACGCGTTCGTCATCGTCGACGAGGCCCAGTCCCTGGAACGGAACGTCCTGTTGACCGTTCTGTCCAGGATCGGGGCGAATTCGCGGGTCGTGCTCACCCATGACGTGGCCCAGCGGGACAACCTCAGGGTCGGCCGGTACGACGGAGTCGTCGCCGTGGTCGAGAAGCTGAAGGGTCATCCGCTCTTCGCGCACGTCACGCTCACCCGCTCCGAGCGCTCCCAGATCGCGGCGCTCGTCACGGAGATGCTGGAGGACGGACAGATCTGACCGTTTCGTACGTATCCGTACGCGTACGGAAGTTGGCGCCGTCCGGCCGGGCGCAGGAGCTTAGCCGGGCGGCGCCGCCGTGTCCGCCGTATCCTCCCGAACACGTGCCCCCGGTCGGGTGTGAGCTTTCACACCCGGGCGGGAATTGCCTTGCGGTGGCGCCGTCCGGCAAAGTCTTGCTTCCGTCAGGCCCCGCATACGGCACACGTGCACCCTCAGGGGTGCCACAGCGTCACCACAACTCAACAGCCGTCAGCCGTATGCCGCCCACAGCACCACGGGCCCGTGTCTCCTGTGACCCCGTACGTCGGAGACCAGCGCCAGGGGCACGATTTCGCTCGCGTGGTCACCTGTGCGAGCGATGCTGGAAGGAAACCGTGTGAGCCGGATCTCGGTCCGGGGATTCGCGGTGGCTTCGGCCACCGCGGTCACCACCGTCGGCGCCGTCGTGGGCGTTGCTTCGGGTAACGCCGCTCAGCCCTCGGACGACAACTTCGAGGCCGCCGCGGCCGACACCACGCTGCTCGCGGACATCCCTGCGGGCGAGCAGGCCCAGGTACAGGTCTCGTCCCTCGCGGAGCAGGCCGACGTCCAGGCCGCCGCCGCGGACTCCGTCGCGAAGAAGTCCGCCGAGGAGACCGCCCGTCTCCGCGCGGCCAAGGACGCCGAGGCCAAGAAGGAGGCCGCCGACAAGGCGGCCAAGGCCGAGAAGGAGCGCAAGGAGAAGGAGGAGCGCGCCAGCCGTGACGCGGCCCGCGACGCCTCGTCCTTCGCGCCCCAGAGCTCCTACTCCGTCGCCGAGGTCAAGGCGATCGCCCGCCAGATGGTCCCGGCCTCGCAGTTCCAGTGCTTCAGCAACATCGTGAACCACGAGTCCACCTGGAACTACCTCGCGGTCAACCGCTCTTCGGGCGCCTACGGTCTCGTCCAGGCCCTCCCGGGCAGCAAGATGGTCTCGGCCGGCGCCGACTGGCAGACCAACCCCGCCACCCAGATCAAGTGGGGCCTCAGCTACATGAACTCCAAGTACGGCGGCCCCTGCGGCGCCTGGACGTTCTGGCAGGCCAACCGCTGGTACTAGGTCCGGGGCGCTCAACCTCCGGAAGCCCCTCGCCGTCCTACGGTGAGGGGCTTCGGCGTGTAGGTTCGAAGGTCCACCGCCTCCGGGGGAGCCGGCGGGAACGGAGTCGTCGGGGGGAAGAGGAAAGAGATGGCGAGAGTGCCGGCGTGGCTGGGACGGCTGGGCGAGAGCCTGAGCCGCATGGGTGAACGTCTCGACGAGCGCAGGGCCGAGGCGGAACGGGACGAACCGGTCGGACCCCACGGGACCGCCGAGGACCCGGCCTGGGACGGCGCCGCGCGGGTGCCCGGCCCGGACCCGGACACCGCCGCGCCCCTCCCGGAGACGACCGCGTCCGAATCCGGCCGTTCCGTCCCCGCGCCCCCCACCTACGCCCCGGCGGTCGCCGCCCGGCCCGATCCGGTCGACGCGATCCCCTGGGGCATGCGGGTGGCCGCCGAGGCGAGTTGGCGCCTCCTCGTCTTCGCGGGGACCGTCTGGGTCCTGATGAAGGTGATCAGCTCCGTCCAGCTGGTCGTCCTCGCCTTCGTCGCCGCGCTCCTCGTCACCGCCCTGCTCCAGCCCACGGTGACCATGCTCCGCCGCAGGGGCCTGCCGCGCGGACTCGCCACCGCCGTCACCGCCGTCTCCGGCTTCGTGGTGATGGGCCTGGTCGGCTGGTTCGTGGTCTGGCAGGTCGTGGACAACATCGACAACCTGTCCAACCAGATCAAGGACGGGATCGAGGAGCTGAAGCGCTGGCTCCTCGACAGCCCCTTCCATGTGACCGAGCAGCAGATCAACGGCATCGCGAAGAACCTCAGCGACTCCGTCGGCGCCAACGCCGAACAGATCACCCAGGTCGGACTCCAGGGCGTCACGGTCGTCGTCGAGACGATGACCGGCATGCTCCTCGCCATGTTCTCCACCCTCTTCCTGCTGTACGACGGGAAGAAGGTCTGGGAGTGGACGCTCAAGCTGGTGCCCGCCCAGGCACGGCCGGGCGTCGCCGGAGCCGGGCCGCGCGCCTGGCGCACCCTCACCGCCTATGTGCGGGGCACGGTCCTCGTCGCCCTCATCGACGCCGTCTTCATCGGTCTCGGACTCTGGTTCCTGGAAGTGCCGATGGCGGTGCCGCTCGCCGTCTTCATCTTCCTCTTCGCCTTCATCCCGCTGGTCGGCGCGGTCTTCTCCGGGGCGCTCGCCTGTGTCGTCGCCCTCGTCACCAACGGGCCGTTCACCGCCCTGATGGTGCTCGTCGTCGTCCTCGCGGTCCAGCAGATCGAGGGCCATGTCCTCCAGCCGTTCATCCTCGGACGCGCGGTGCGGGTCCACCCGCTGGCCGTCGTCCTCGCGGTCGCCGCGGGCGGTCTGACCGCGGGCATCGGCGGCGCCGTCGTCGCGGTGCCGCTGGTCGCCGTCGCCAACACCGTGGTCGGCTACCTCCGCGCGTACAGCAGGGAACAGGCGCTCCGCGGCACGCCGGAGCCGCGCGGGGCGACCGCGTTCGAAGTGGCGCCGACGCCCGCCCCCGGCACGCTCGCCGCCAAGGGGGAGGACACGTGATATCCGAGCCGGAACTCGACGGCGGCACGGGCTTCGACACGGTCGAGGTGCTGACGGAGGTCCGTCCGCCGCGCGCTCCCCGGGCCCGGCGCCCGTGGCTGTGGGCGCTCGGCGGCGCGGTCCTGGCCTCGGCGGTCTGGGGCGGTGGGCTCTACGCGCACGAGCAGCGGCAGGAGCGGGGCCCCGACCTGCGGGGGTACGGGGTGGTGGGGGCCGAACTCTGCGGGAAGGCGAAGTTCAAGGCGCTCAGCGGCATCCTGGGCAAGCCCGGTGGAGCCGGGGACGGAGCCCTGCTGAACGAGCCGGGCCTCCACATGACCTCGTGCGACATGGCCTTCGGCTCGGCCGAGACCGGCTACCAGCTCTCCCTGAGGTACACCCTGCACAAGGTGACGGATCCGGGGCCGGAGTTCGCGGCACACGCGAAGTACTACGACCTGAAGACCCCGATCGAGGGCATCGGTGACCAGGCGTTCTTCGACGACCGCGGTGGTGAGGGCGGCGAGCTGCGGGTCCTCGACGGGCAGGTCGAGATCGAGCTGACCCTGTACCGGCAGTACAGCACCGACGCCGACGGCGAGGTGATCCAGGAGACGAAGCCGCTCGACCTCTCCGGCATCGAGGTCCCGATGACCCAGGACATGCTGGCGCTCATGGAGGCGCTCAGGAAGTGACCGGCCCGGTGCGCCGGGCAGCGCGGAAGGGCCCCGGGGCGTGCTGCCCCGGGGCCCTTCTCGTACGGCTCGGACCGTACCCGGACCGTTCGGACCGGATCGGACCGCACGGCCCGCCTACTCGGCGGCGGCGAGCACCGCTTCCGCGTCGAGGGTGACGCCGACCGCCTGGATCACCGCGGCGATCTTGACGGCCTCCTGGATGGTGGTGCGCTCGACACCGGCCTGGCGCAGGACCTGCTCGTGCGAGTCCAGGCACTGGCCGCAGCCGTTGATCGCGGAGACAGCCAGCGACCACAGCTCGAAGTCGACCTTGTCGACGCCCGGGTTGCCGATGACGTTCATCCGCAGACCGGCGCGCAGCGTCCCGTACTCGGGGTCCGACAGCAGGTGCCGGGTCCGGTAGAAGACGTTGTTCATCGCCATGATCGCGGCGGCGGACTTGGCGGCCTGGTACGCCTCGGGCTTGAGGTTGGCCTGGGCCTCGGGCTCCAGCTCGCGCAGGACCTTCGGCGAGCGCGAGGCGATCGCGCAGGCCAGGACGGTGCCCCAGAGCTGCTGCTGCGGCAGCTCGCTGTTGCCGATGACCGAACCCAGGTTCAGCTTCAGGTCCTTGGCGAAGTCCGGCAGGGCGGACTTGAGTGCGTCGAGAGCCATCTCAGCTCACTCGCCCGAGAGGAGCGAGGCGGCGTCGAGGGTGCCCTCGCCCTTGTTCCAGTTGCAGGGGCACAGCTCGTCGGTCTGCAGGGCGTCGAGCACCCGCAGGACCTCCTTGGGGTTACGGCCGACGGAACCGGCGGTCACCATGGTGAACTGGATCTCGTTGTTCGGGTCCACGATGAAGACGGCGCGCTGGGCGAAGCCGTCCTCGCCCTCGACGCCGCAGTCGCGCATCAGCTCGTGCTTGGAGTCCGCCAGCATCGGGAAGGGCAGGTCACGCAGGTCGGCGTGGTCCTTGCGCCAGGCGTGGTGGACGAACTCGGAGTCGCCGGAGACGCCGAGGATCTGGGCGTCGCGGTCGGCGAACTCGTCGTTCAGCTTGCCGAAGGCGGCGATCTCGGTGGGGCAGACGAAGGTGAAGTCCTTCGGCCAGAAGAACACCACGCGCCACTTGCCCTCGTAGGACTTGTGGTCGATCTGCTCGAACTCCTTGCCGCTCTCCAGCGACACGCAGGCGGTCAGGTCGTAGGCGGGGAACTTGTCACCGACAGTGAGCACGCGCTCTCCTTGCAGGCAGGAAGGGTCCCTTTTGGGGTCTTCCGTGGGGGTTGGACAAGTCACAGCATGGCACGGGGTGCATTGATCAGTGAAATAGCTAGAGTGGTTCGTGTTGATCGAAGGTGGTTATCAGTGGCATCCCCGTACAGTCCCCCGCACCCCCAGAACCGTGGCAAGCAGCCGAGCCTCTCCCAGCTCAGGGCGTTCGCCGCAGTCGCCGAGCACCTGCACTTCCGTGACGCGGCCGCCGCCATCGGCATGAGCCAGCCCGCGCTCTCGGGCGCGGTGTCGGCGCTCGAAGAGGCGCTCGGTGTCCAGCTCCTCGAACGGACCACCCGCAAGGTCCTGCTCTCGCCCGCCGGGGAACGGCTCGCGGTCCGCGCCCGGGCGGTCCTCGACGCGGTGTCCGAGCTGATGGAGGAGGCGGAGGCGGCACAGGCGCCCTTCACCGGGGTGCTGCGGCTCGGGGTGATCCCCACCGTCGCCCCGTACCTGCTGCCGACCGTGCTGCGCCTGGTCCACCGGCGCTATCCGGACCTCGACCTCCAGGTCCACGAGGAACAGACCTCCTCGCTCCTGGAGGGACTCGCCGCCGGACGTCTCGACCTGCTGCTGCTCGCGGTGCCCCTCGGTGTGCCCGGCGTCACCGAACTCCCGCTCTTCGACGAGGACTTCGTCCTGGTCGCCCCACGGGACCATCCACTGGCGGGCCGGGACGACATCCCCCGCGAGGCGCTGAGGGAACTCCGGCTGCTGCTCCTCGACGAGGGGCACTGTCTGCGCGACCAGGCACTCGACATCTGCCGGGAGGCCGGGCGCGCCGACGGCGCCGAGGTCACCACCACGGCGGCGGGGCTCTCCACCCTGGTCCAGCTGGTGGCCGGGGGCCTCGGGGTGACCCTGCTGCCGCGCACCGCCGTCACGGTCGAGACCGCCCGCAACAGCGCTCTGCGCACGGGCCTGTTCACCGGACCCGCGCCCGCGCGGCGGGTCGCCCTGGCGATGCGGGCCGGGGCCGCCCGGCACGCCGAGTTCGGCGAGCTGGCGGAGGCCCTGCGGGAGGAGATGCGGGGGCTGCCGGTCCGGGTGGTGGACGGCGACTCCTGAGGGTGCCGTCCCCACCGTCGCGGCCGTCGGCACGGCAGCGGCGGCCGGTCCACCGCTCCCGTGCCGACGGCCCCGGCGCCGCGCCGGTACGCGAGGACGGGCGGCGGTTCCCGGCACCCCCCGGTGCCGGGAACCGCCGCCCGCCCTCGTACATCAGCCCGGAGGGTCACTCCGTGCGCAGGCCGTCCGCGCGCATCAGACGCCACAGCGCGGGCATGCTCAGCAGCGTCACCGCCGCGATCAGGCCGAAGCCGATGCCGACCACTGGCAGGAAGACCCACCAGTCCTGGACCCGCTGTCCGCTCGTGCGCAGCAGGACGAGGCCGAGACCGAGCCCGCCCGCCACGGCGAGGAGCAGTCCGAGGACGATCGGCACGGCCGTCTGCCACAGCACCGACCAGCTCAGCGTGGAGCGGCGGGTGCCGAAGGCGACGAGCGCGGAGAGCAGCCGTCTGCGGTCCCTGAGCTGCTCCAGGGTGGTCACCAGGAGCGAGGCGGCCACCAGCAGCATCGTCAGGGTCGAACCGACGAGGATCCCGGTGCGGACGCTGCTGAACTGGCTGCTCCGCTCGGTGTCCTTGAGGGTGCGGACCGAGGACGTCGGGTCGATGGCCGCCGCCGTGTTCCGTACGAGTTCGGCGGCGTCCGGGACCGCCGGGTCCAGCCGCACCATGGTGAGCGCCTGCGGTGCGTCGAGCCGGGTGGCGTCGATCGCGGACGGAGTCGCGAGCACGCCGTACTGGGGGGTGCCCGTCGGGTCGGGACGGGAGTCCACGTTCCGCGCCTCGGCCGGGATGCGCCACTCGGCCGGACGGGCGTTCGCGGGGCGACGGGGCGCGTCCGGGTGCGGGAAGGGGTCCCGCAGGGCGACCGTGGCGCCGGGGCGCGCGGTCTGGGTGACCCAGCTGTCGGGAGGGGCGCCCTGGAGGCCCCGGGTGAGGACGATGAAGACGTCCCCGTCCTCGCAGGAGGGCAGCTTCGCGAACTCGCGGAGCGAGGGGCAGTCGCCGACCCGGATCGGGGTGATGGGGGCGAACTCCTCGCCCTTGCGCAGCGGCCCGGCTCGCCACACATGGGTTTCCATGACGCCGATGACCTTGGTGACGCCCGGGGTGGAGCCGATCCGCTCGATCGTCGCGCGGGCCTCGGCCGAGGTGCGGGCGTCCGTGCCGACCGTGATCTCGGCCCGGCTGGTGTCCTCGCCGGAGGCATGGGTGAAGTCGGACTCCATCGACTGGAAGAGCATCTGGAGCGCGATGGCCCCGGCCGCGGCGACGACGATCCCGCTGACCGCGCGGGCGGCGGTGCCGCTGCTGAGCTGGAGCCTGCGGACCGCGAGCTGCCAGGCCACCGGCCCGGCGTGCAGCCGCTTCACCCCCGCCTCGACGAGCCAGGGCAGCAGGGTGGTGAGGCCGACCAGGGCGAGGGTGGTGCCCGCCACGACCCCGGCGGTGTCGATGCTGGTCTCGTCGATCCGGACCTGGCCCGCCATCCGTACCAGCAGGGCGGCGCCCGCCGCGAGGAGCAGCAGCCGCCACCAGAGCCTGCGGCGGCGCGGGGTGGAGGTCCGGACGACGCCGAGCGGTTCGATCGCCACCCCGCGCAGCGCGACGAGGGTGACGACGACCGAGGCCACCGGCACGGAGAGGAGGGCGACCGCGGCGAGTGCCGGCATCGGGACCACGTCGGACGGGAAGGCGTTGACGTCCCAGATGGTGAAGGCGCCCGCGAACCGCCGGGCCACCGCGAAGAGACCGGCGCCGACGAGCAGGCCGAGCAGGGCACCCGCCAGGGACTCGCCCGCCGCGATCCGCCGGGTCATGGCGGTGTCGGCGCCGACCAGGCGCAGCGCGGCGAGCCGCCGGTCGCGCTGTTCGCCGCCGAAGCGGACGGCGGTCGCGATGAAGACCAGCACGGGGAGGAGCAGGACGACGCAGGCGACGACGACCAGGAGCAGCAGGAAGCCGTTGAAGGGCTCCTCGGGCACGGACCAGCCGTAGTCGGTGCCGCGCCCGTCGGCGTTGTCCGCGGTGAGGAAGCCGACGTGGGCGACGTACCGCAGGTCGGCCGGGCCGATGAGGCCGTCCTTGCCGAGGGTTCCGGAGATCTCGTAGGGGAGGCGCTCCCTGAGCAGCGCGCCCCCGGGGGACTCCAGCAGCTCGCGGAGGTCGGGGGAGACCAGCATCGACCCCCGCGCGGGGAACGCGTCCGCTCCCGGGGGGAGCGTGGGCGCGTCGCCGTCGGGCCGCAGCAGCAGCCCGGAGACCGTGGCGTCCCGGTAGGTGGTGTTCCGGGTGAGGTGGAGAAAGGTGGCGGGGCCCGGGGCGGTGATCTCGGTGCTGGCGTCGACGGCGCGGCCGGAGCTGCGCACCTCCCGCTGGAACATCATGTTCGGCAGCGAGGAGGCGAGCAGCAGCAGGGCCACGCCGAAGCCGACGCCGGTCGCGGTCAGCAGGGTGCGGAGCAGCCCCGGACGGCCTCCGGTGACGGCGAAGCGGGCGCCGAGTCCCAGGTCGCGGGCCCAGGTGCGGAGCTTCACGTGGCCCACTCCGCGTCCCGTACGGCTCCGTCGCGCACGACGACCTCGCGGTCGGACCAGGCGGCGACGCGGGCCTCGTGGGTGACGAGGACGACGGCGGCGCCGGTGTCCCGGGACGCCTCGGTGAGCAGCCGCATGACCCGCTCGCCGTTGAGGGAGTCGAGGGCGCCGGTGGGCTCGTCGGCGAAGATCACCCGGGGGGTGGCGACGAGCGCGCGGGCGACCGCGACCCGCTGGCCCTGGCCGCCGGATATCTCCCCGGGGCGCTTGCCCGCGATGTCCTCGACCTCCAGGCGGGCCAGCCACTCGGTGGCCTTGGCCTCGGCGGCCTTCCGCTTCTCGCCGCCCAGGCGGAGCGGCAGGGCGACGTTCTCCCCGCAGGTCAGCTCGGGGACGAGCTGGCCGAACTGGAAGACGAAGCCGAAGTCGGTGCGGCGCAGGGAGCTGCGGGCGGTGTCGGAGAGGGCGGTGAGTTCGCGTCCGTCGTAGGTGATGGTGCCCGCGTCGGGTCGGACGATCCCGGCCAGGCAGTGCAGCAGGGTCGACTTGCCGGAGCCGGAGGGGCCCATGACGGCGACGACCTCGCCCGCCCGGAGGGCGAAGGAGGCGCCCGCGAGCGCGGGCGTGGGGCCGTAGGCCTTGTCGAGGCCGGTGGCGAGGAGCAGGGGTCCGGTGGTCATCGGCGGACCTCCTCGGCGAGCTGGTCGAGGCGCGCGGTGGTCAGTTCCAGCCAGCGCAGGTCGGCTTCCAGGTGGAACAGGGCGTGGTCGCAGATGAGCTGGTCGGCGAGGTCGCCGTCCCGCTTGCGCCGGGTGAGCTCGCGCATCAGGCGCAGGTGCTCGGCGCGCTGGCCGTCGAGGAGCTCGGCGGCGCCCCGGCCGGTGAGCAGGGCCAGGACGACCTTGGTGTAGAGGACGGAGTGGAGGTACGGCTCCGGCTTCTCCGGAGTGGCGAGCCACTGGGCGACGTCGGTGATGCCCGCGTCGGTGATGGCGTACCGCTTCCGTTCCGGGCCGCCGCCCGCTTCGACCCCGTCGACGACGACGAGGCCGTTCTTGAGGAGTCTGGACATGGTCGAGTAGACCTGGCCGTAGTGCAGCGGCCGGTCGTGGCCGAACCTGTCGTCGAAGGCGCGCTTGAGGTCGTAGCCGTGGCGCGGGCCGGACTCCAGGAGCCCGAGGAGGGTGTGACCGATGGACATGGCGGTCACTGTACACCGGGTGTATACCCAGTATGTATAGAACCTCCGGACAAACGGAATACGGCCTTCAGGCAACCATCCGGTACGCCCGGACGTCGGTTCCTCTGGACATGGGTGCTGATTCTCACGTCCTGAAAAGACGTGATCGGTTGTTCTTTGTCCGCGTCGCCGGTGTTAGCTGGCTAGCTGAGCGCGCCCGGAGCGGGCGGGACGGGGACCGGGGTGCCGGTACACACGACGAGCGGAGCGACAGGACACATGGGCGGACCTGACAAGGGCAAGGCGAAGAAACGCGGACTGCGCCGCTTCTTCTCGTGGAAGAAGCTCCTGGGCACCTTCTTCGTCTTCTGCCTGCTCGCCATGGGCGCCCTGTACGTCGTCTACCTCATGGTCCCGGTGCCGAAGGCCAACGCCGAGGCGACCATGCAGAGCAACATATACAAGTACGCCGACGGCAGGATCTTCGCCCGCACCGGCAAGATAAACCGCGAGATCGTCGGCCTGGAGAAGATCCCCGAGAAGGTCCAGAAGGCCTTCGTCGCCGCCGAGAACAAGAGCTTCTACCAGGACAACGGCGTCGACATCAAGGGCACCACCCGCGCCGCCTGGTCGACCATCACCGGCAAGGGCAAGCAGGGCGGATCGACGATCACCCAGCAGTACGTCAAGAACTACTACCTGAGCCAGGACCAGACGGCGACCCGCAAGCTCAAGGAAATGGTCATCGCCCTCAAGGTCGACCAGGAGACCAGCAAGAGCGACATCCTCGCCGGGTACATGAACACCAGCTTCTACGGGCGCAGCGCCTACGGCGTCCAGGCCGCGGCCCGCTCGTACTACGGCGTCGACGCCACCCGGCTCACCACCGCCCAGGGCGCCTACCTCGCCTCGCTGCTCCAGGCGCCCAACCAGTACGACTGGACCTCCGCCAGCACCACCGGCCGCAAGCTCGTCGAGCAGCGCTGGAACTACGTCCTCGACAACATGGTCGGCGAGGGCTGGCTCTCCGCCGACGAGCGCGCCGGGATGAAGTTCCCGGTCCCGCAGAAGGCCCGGCCCGCCCCCGGCATGGAGGGCCAGACCGGCTACATCGTCGAGGCCGCCAACGAGGAGCTGATGCGCCAGGGCGTCAGCGAGGAGGACATCAAGGCCGGCGGCTGGACGATCACCCTCAACATCGACGAGAAGAAGCAGAAGGCCCTCGTCAAGGCGGTGAACGACGAGCTGGAGGCCAAGCTCGACCGCAAGGGCGACAAGAAGGACGCCACCGTGCAGGCGGGCGCCACCTCCGTGGACCCGAAGACCGGTGCGGTCGTCGCGATGTACGGCGGTGTCGGCGCCACCGAGCACTGGCTCTCCAACGCCACCCGCCGGGACTACCAGCCCGCCTCGACGTTCAAGCCGATCGTCCTCGCCTCCGCGATCGACAACGGCGCCACCACCCAGGACGGCCGGAAGATCGGCCTCGGCACCGTCTACGACGGCACCAGCAAGCGCCCGGTCGTCGGCAGCACCATCCCCTTCTCCCCGGAGAACGAGGACGACCGCAGCTACGGCCCCGTCACCGTGCAGAAGGCCACCAACAGCTCGATCAACTCGGTCTTCGCCCAGATGATCGTGGACGTCAGCCCCTCGAAGACCAAGAAGACCGCCCTCGCCCTCGGCATGAAGGACGGCCAGGACTTCGGCCAGACGCCCGCCATGTCCCTCGGCACCATGGGCGCCTCCACCCTCGACATGGCCGGGGTCTACGCCACCCTCGACAACCACGGCGTGAAGGTCACCCCGACCCTGGTGAAGTCCGCCGCCCACCGGGACCGCACGGTCACCCCCGCCCCCGCCATCGGCGAGCAGGTCATCAGCCGCGAGGCCGCCGACACCGTCACCAAGGGCATGGAGGGCGTCGTGCTGAACGGCTCCGGCTTCCGCGCCGCCGGTGACTACCGGGCCGCGGGCAAGACCGGCACCTCCGAGAACAACCGTTCCGCCTGGTTCGTCGGCTACACCCCCGAACTGGTCACCGCCGTCGGACTCTTCGGCGAGGACACCAAGGGCAACCAGGTCACCCTCACCGACACCATCAACCCGGGCCGCGCCAACGGTGGCCGTACGCCCGCCCAGATCTGGGGCGCCTACACCACCGGCGCCCTCGGCGGCGGCTCCGACGCCACCTTCGACCTGGAGACCGACGGCTCGGCCCCGGTCGAGCCGGACCCGGACCCCTCCCGCACCACCGAGGCGCCCGAGGAGCCCACGCAGACGCCGACCACCACGTCGCCGCACACGACGGTCCCGCCGACGACGGCACCCACCACCGTCCCGCCGACCCGGCCGACGACCCCGGAGACCACGCCCCCGGCGACCACCGAGCCCCCGGCGACCGAGGAACCGACCTCCCCGCCGCCCACGACCGGCCCGCCGGACGGCGGAGGCGGCGGCGAGCAGGGCGGCACCCGCCCAGGAGAGTGACGGCACACTGAGGGCCGGACCCCCACCAGGGGTCCGGCCCTCAGCCGTACGGCCGTGGCGCCGGGTCGGCCGACACCGATCTCCTCCGGCGGTGGCGCGGGCTCAGGCGACGCCGACCTCCTTGGCCACCCGGTCGCCGAGGGTCCGGTCCACGTTCCGCCAGTAGACCACCGCCCGTTCCAGGACCGGGGCGCTCACCCCCGCCTTCAGGTGTCCGGCGATGTTCGACACCAGCCGGTCGCGGGCCGCGTCGTCGAGGACCTCACGGACCAGGGTGCCCGGCTGCCCCCAGTCGTCGTCCTCCGCGTGGAGCGTGTACGCCTCCCGCACCAGCTCGCCCGCCGCCGCCCAGCTCGCGGGCTGCCCGAAGCGCCCGTAGTCGGCCGAGGGGCCGCCGTACGAGTTCGGCGCGTACGGCCGGGCGGCCGTCGAGGCCTCGTACCGCATGGCCCCGTCCTTCGCGTACGAGTGGACCGGCGCGTGCGGCCGGTTCGGCGGCAGCTGCGCGTAGTTCGGGCCGATCCGGTACCGGTGGGCGTCCGGGTACGAGAAGAGGCGGCCGAGCAGCATCTTGTCCGGCGAGGGGCCGATCCCCGGCACCATGTTCGAGGGCTCGAAGGCCGCCTGCTCGATGTGGACGAAGTAGTCCTCGGGGTTCCTGTCCAGCGTCATCCGGCCGACCTCGATCAGCGGGAAGTCGCCGTGCGGCCACACCTTGGTCAGGTCGAACGGGTTGAAGCGGTAGTCCGCCGCCGCCTCGAACGGCATCACCTGCACCTTGAGCGTCCACGAGGGAGCGTTCCCGGACGCGATCGACTCGTGCAGGTCCCGGCGGTGCAGGTCCCCGTCCGTACCGGCCAGCGCGTCCGCCTCCGCCTGCGGCAGGAAGTCGACGCCCTGGTCCGTCAGGAAGTGGTACTTCACCCAGAAGCGCTCACCACCGGCGTTGATCCACAGATAGGTGTGCGAGCCGTAGCCGTTCATGAACCGGTACGACTTCGGGATGCCCCGGTCGCCCATCAGCCACGTCACCTGGTGCGCGGTCTCCGGCGAGAGCGTCCAGAAGTCCCACTGCATGTCGTGGTCGCGCAGCCCCGTCACCGGATGCCGCTTCTGCGAGTGGATGAAGTCCTGGAACTTGGTGGCGTCCCGGACGAAGAACACCGGTGTGTTGTTGCCGACCAGGTCGTACGTCCCCTGGTCGGTGTAGAACTTCAGGGCGAAACCGCGCGGGTCACGCCAGGTGTCCGGGGAGCCCTGCTCGCCCGCCACGGTGGAGAACCGGGCCAGCGTCTCCGTGCGCGCGCCCGGCTGGAAGAGCACCGCCCGGGTGAACTGGCTGACGTCCTGCGTCACCTCGAAGAAGCCGTACGCGCCGGAGCCCTTGGCGTGCACCACGCGCTCCGGGACCCGTTCCCGGTTGAACTGGGCCATCTTCTCGATCAGATAGTGGTCCTGGAGCAGGACCGGGCCGTCGGGGCCGACCGTCAGCGAATGCTCGTCGCTCTCGATCGGATTCCCGGCGTTGTTCGTCGTGTAGGTCACGAGCGTCTTCCCGTCGGTGGGGGGATCAGGGGTCGGGCCGCTGCGTCCACCACCGAAGTCAACTCCGCCGCCGGAGGATCGGCAACCGCTGACCCGCACGCGCGTACGGGCACGGCCCCGGACCCGGCGGGACGCACGACGGCGCGCGCCCCGCATCCGGGACGCGCGCCGACCACCGCTTCCGATCCGTGCTCCCGGGCCCCTACGGGGTCGCCAGCTCGAACCAGACCACCTTGCCGCTCGACAGCCGGGTCGCACCCCAGCGCCGGGCCAGCCGGTTCACCAGGAACAGACCGCGTCCGCCCTCGTCGGTGTCCCGGGCCCGCCGCTGCCGGGGCAGCTGCGGCGAGTCGTCGCCGACCTCGCAGCGCAGCACGTCCGTCCGCAGCAGCCGCAGGGTCACCGGCCGCTCCGCGTACCGCACCGCGTTCGTCACGACCTCGCTGATCAGCAGCTCGACCGAGTCCGTCAGCTCTTCGAGGCCCCAGCGGGTGAGCGCCCGCCGGGCGAGACGGCGGGCCCGGCCCGGCGCCGCGTCCTCCGGTTCCAGGAACCAGTACGCCACGTCGCTGGGCGCGATCCCGTCGAACCGGGCCGCGAGCAGCGCGATGTCGTCGTCCCGGTCACCCGGCCCCAGCATGTCCAGGATGTCGTCGCAGAGTGCTTCGAGCGGCGGCGAGTGGTCGGGGCCCGTCAGCTGCGCGGTCGCCGCCAGCCGCTCCCGCAGCTGCTCGATCCCGGTCCACACGTCCCGCAGCCGGGACTCGACCAGACCGTCCGTGTACAGCAGCAGCGTGGCTCCCGCCGGGGCGTCCAGCTCGACCGCCTCGAAGTCCACCCCGCCGACCCCGATCGGGGCACCGGGCGGAACGCGCAGCACTTCGGCACGACCACCCAGATGGAGCAGTATCGGCGGCGGGTGGCCCGCGTTCGCGACCGTGATCCGGTGCGAGACCGGGTCGTAGACCGCGTACATACAGGTGGCCATCCGGTTCTCGCCGAGCCGCTGCGCCTGCTCGTCCAGATGGTGCAGGACCTCCTGCGGCGGCAGGTCGAGCCCGGCGAGGGTCTGCGCGGTGGTGCGCAGCTGGCCCATGATCGCCGCGGAGGTCATCGAGTGGCCCATGACGTCGCCGACGACCAGGGCGACCCGGCTGCCGGGCAGCGGGATCGCGTCGTACCAGTCGCCGCCCACCCGGGCCGTCTCGGCCGCCGGGAGGTAGCGCGAGGCGAGCTTGACGCCGGTCGGCTGCGGCAGCGAGTCCGGCAGCATCGTCCGCTGGAGCTCGTCCGCGATGTACGCCTCGCGCCCGTACAGCACCGCCTTGTCGATGCCGAGCGCGGTGTGCGTGGCCAGTTGCGCGGCGACCAGCAGGTCGTTCGGCTCGAAACCGGCCCGCTCGGCGCGGCGCATGAAGACGGCCGCGCCGATCACCCGGCGTCTGCCGCGCAGCGGCGCCAGGACCGCCCGCAGCCCGCCGGGCAGCGGGTGCTCGACCCCGAGCAGCTCCGTCAGGGCCGCCTTCGCGGCGGCGGAGTCGCCGAAGACCGGCCGTACTCCGCGCAGCACCTCGGCCAGTGCCCCGCCGGCCCTTACCTCGCAGAGTTCGGCCGCGGGGGTCGGGTCGGGATCGGGTACCAGGATCAGCTCCTCGCCCTCCAGGTCGCTCAGCCGCAGCCGGTCGGTGCGGCGCAGCCGCAGCACGAACGGTGCCACCGGGCGCTCGTCGCCCACCGGCAGCGGATCGCGGAGGTAGACGAGGATCTCGTCGGAGAAGGTCGGCACGGTCGCCCGGCAGAGGCCCAGGACGATCTCGTCCAGGTCGATGCCGCGCGCGATGCGCCGGGTCGCCGCCCCGACGAACCGCAGCCGTTCGCCCTCGCGCCGCATGGTGGTGGCGCCGCCGGAAGGCTGCGGCGACACGGCGACGGCGACCGCGCCGGGTGCCGGGGGAGGCGGCGGGGCGTCCGCCGAGGGGATGGGGGCGGGCGCCGGGACCGCCGGTCCGCCCGAGGGGGCGGGCGCGTCGGAGGGCAGGCCGACCGGCGCCTCCTGGCGGGGGCGCGCGTGTTCCTGCGGCCGGGCTGCCAGGGGCTGCCGGCCTTCGTGGGAGGTGGGATGCTCCGTCACGCGTGGGGTTCCGTCCGTCCGGGCCGGTGGTGCGATGCACTCGCTCTTCTCGCCGATGCCGCGCCTTCAGCGGGACTAAACCCCTGTTGGGCGGTGGATGTGGACGCTCCGCGAGCGGCGGCAACGGCAGGGGTGGGAACACCCGGGCACACGTCCGGCACTGCTCTCCCCCTCATGGGTGACTTCTGGTCAGGTCCTGCGCTGCGGTGGAACCTTGACGTGCCGTCGGTCCGGTCCGACGCGCCGTCAAGCCGGTCCGGAGTGCCGTCGGATCCGCCTCCGCCGTGCGGAGGACGATCCTACGTTTGAACCCCGGGGGCGCATCAAGGGTCTCACGGTGCCGTGTGCGCCGGTGTGCGGTCCCAGTCGGCCGGCAACTCCGGAACTTTCCACTCCGGATCTGGCCGCCAGTCCTCCCAGCCGTCCGCGAACGGCGCGCCCCAGGAGGTGATCCGGTCCACCGCGAGCCGCCCGGCCGCCCGTACCCGCCCGGCCTGCTCGGGGCCCATCAGTCCGGACCGCTGGGCCTGCGCGAACTCGTCCTCGTCCCGCCACAGCCAACTGCGGTCCGGATAGACCGAGATGTCCAGGAAGTGGTCCTCGGAGTCGACCCCGTCGGCCCACCGGACCTGCGGCTCCTCCAGGTTCACGTACCAGCTGCGGAACCGCCAGCCGCGGTCCCAGAACAGCCACACCGACCACGGCTCGCCCGGCCGGGCCAGTTTCAGCACCCCGCTGCCCGACCAGCGCGCGCGTTCCGTGGTGCGGGCGGCGGTGTAGCGGGTGGCGAGCGGCTCGTCGTGGACGGAGGTCCCGTCCGTGAGCACCGGCCGGACGCACTCGGTGCCGGGTGCCATCCAGACCGCGAGCAGCTCGGGCGTGTCGCGCACGACCGTCACCGGCCGGCAGATGTGCACCGCTCCGGTGCCGTTGCCGCGGTAGCGCCAGAGGATGTGATCCCCCGGCGCCCAGTGCTGGGAGCCGTCCGATCCTGTCATGCGCAGATCTTAGGGGCGAGCTCCCACGGCCGCTGCGGTACAGATCACGAATGGGTTGCTACCGGCCTGCCCCTACCCGTTGGTCACTTGCGTTCGGTGAGCGCGGGCCCGCACGGATGAGCTCACGGCCGGGTCATGCGCAGCACGTCCAGCGCCTCGTCCAGCTGCTCGACGGTGAGGTCGCCGCGCTCCACGTGGCCGGACTCGATCACCACCTGGCGGACGGTCTTCCGCTCGGCCAGGGACCTCTTCGCGATCCTGGCCGCCGCCTCGTAGCCGAGGTACTTGTTCAGCGGGGTGACCACGGACGGCGAGGACTCGGCGTACTCCCGCGCCCGTTCGACGTTGGCCGTGATCCCGTCCACCGTGCGGTCGGCGAGCAGCCGCGACGCCCGGGAGAGCAGCCGTACGGACTCCAGGAGGTTCTTCGCCATCACCGGCAGCATGACGTTGAGCTCGAAGTTCCCCGCCGCGCCCGCCACCGCCACCGTGGTGTCGTTTCCGGTCACCTGCGCGGCCACCATGAGGACGGCCTCGGGGATCACCGGGTTGACCTTGCCCGGCATGATCGAGGAGCCGGGCTGGAGGTCGGGGAGGTTGATCTCGGCGAGTCCGGTGCGGGGGCCGCTGGCCATCCAGCGCAGATCGTTGGAGATCTTGGTGAGGGAGACCGCGACCGTGCGGAGCTGCCCCGACGTCTCCACCAGCGCGTCGCGCGCCCCCTGCGCCTCGAAGTGGTCGCGGGCCTCGGTCAGCGGCAGCCCGGTCGCGCGGGCGACCTCCGCGATGACGGCGGCGGAGAAGCCGGGCGGCGTGTTGATGCCGGTGCCCACCGCCGTACCGCCGAGCGGGAGTTCGGCGAGCCGGGGGAGCGCGGAGCGCAGTCGTTCGACGCCGTACCGGACCTGTGCCGCGTATCCGCCGAACTCCTGGCCGAGGGTGACCGGTGTGGCGTCCATCAGATGGGTGCGGCCGGACTTCACCACCGTCGCGAATTCGGCTGATTTTCGCTCCAGGGCGGTGGCCAGATGGTCGAGGGCGGGGATCAGGTCGCCGGTGACGGCGGCGGTGGCGGCGATGTGGATGGAGGAGGGGAAGACGTCGTTGGACGACTGCGAGGCGTTCACGTGGTCGTTGGGGTGCACCTCGCGCCCCTCCGGCAGCCGCTCGGTGGCGAGGGTGGCGATGACCTCGTTGGCGTTCATGTTCGACGAGGTGCCCGAGCCGGTCTGGAAGACGTCCACGGGGAAGTGGTCGTCCCAGCGGCCCCCGGCGACCTCGGCGGCGGCCGAGGCGATGGCGTCCGCGCGGTCCCGGTCGATCACCCCGAGCTCGGCGTTGACCCGGGCGGCGGCGGCCTTGATCCGGGCCAGCGCCTCGATGTGGGCCCGTTCGAGGCGCTGCCCGGAGACGGGGAAGTTCTCCACCGCCCGCTGGGTCTGCGCCCGCCACTTCGCGTGCGCGGGCACCCGCACCTCTCCCATCGAGTCGTGCTCGGTCCGGTAGCCCTCGGCCCGGTCGTTCTCGGCCCGGTCGTTCTCGTTCATGTCTCTCAACCTCCCAGAAAAGATGAGCACTTGTCTTGTTCCATGTATTCCCATCGGGCGTACCGGCCAGTAAAAACCGTGGGTAACCCCACTTCCAGGAGGCGCAATGAGGCGCACCAGGTACAGACTCCGCTGGCCCATCGCCGTCGTCGCCGCAGCCGCCGCGGCCCTCGGCTCGATGACCGCGGCGAGCCCCGCCGCGGCGACGGCCACCGGCACTTCCGCGGTCACCGCCGCACCCCTCCCGCCCGATCTGGAGGCGATCCGCGCCGCGGAGGCCACCAGGATCTACGGCGACCCGGCCGAGCGCCCGCTCGCGCAGCGCAAGACCGGTCTGATCTCCCTCGGCGACAGCGAGATCTCCGGCGAGGGCGTCGGCAGCTACGAATCCCCCACGAACGGCCCGACCAACTGGTGCCACCGTTCGCCCGACGCGGCCATCCACCGTACCGGCATCCCCGCCGACCTCACGTTCAACGTGGCCTGCTCCGGCGCGTACACCGGCAACATCCGCGTCGGCGGCTCCAAGCAGTACGCCGACGAACTGGTCCAGAGCGACAGCCTCGCGATCAAGGCCCGCAACACCCGGATCAAGATGGTCCTGCTCGTCGCCGGGGCCAATGACGACCTCCAGTTCGGTCCCGTAATGACCGACTGCGTCACCCGCTACCTGCTCAGCCAGGGCGCCTGCGAACCCAAGTACGCCTCCGGCTGGCAGGCACGCGTCGACGCACTCGTGCCCAAGGTCGAGCAGACCGTCCGCGACCTCAAGACCGTCATGCGCGACGCCGGGTACGCCGACGGCGACTACAAGCTCGTGGTCATGGGCTACCCCAGCCCCATCGGCCCCGACTTCAAGGACAACCCCGACTTCCCCGGCAAGCTGATCTGCGGCGGCCTCGGCTACGACTCCGACACCGTCTGGGGCCGCAACACCGCCGTACCCGCCTTCGAGCGGGGGATGCGCGCGGTGGCCGCCTCCACCGGAGCCGTCTACCTCGACAACTCCCGGCTCTTCCACGGCCACGAGGTCTGTATGGAGGACACCTGGGCGCGCGGCCTCTACATCGACCTGTCCAAGCCGGGCACCCCGGACGAGAACTCGGTCCGGCAGTCCTTCCACCCCAACGCGCGCGGCCACGCGGCCTTCGCGTCCTGCCTCACCCAGCTCTACGGCTCGGGCGCCCGCGAGGCGAGCTGCGCCGACGTCAACTCCTCCGGGACGCCGACGCTCTTCCCGCTCGCCTGGGACGACGTCTACCAGCCGCTGAGGAACCAGGCGACGGGCAACTGCCTCGACGTCGACTCCTCCTCCTCGGCCAACGGCACCGCCGTCCTCGGCTGGGACTGCCACGGCGGCCGCAACCAGGGCTGGTGGTACGACTCCGCCCGGAGCACCGTCCACACCCAGCTGACCCAGGACCGCTGCCTGGACGTGCCGGGAGCCGTCTACCAGACGGGCAAGGCGCTCATCATCTGGAACTGCAGCGGCGCGGCCAACCAGAAGTTCGTCCGTGACGGCGCCACGATCCGTCCGGCCTCGGCGACCGGTCTCTGCCTCACCCAGAGCGCGGCGAAGCAGCCGGTCCGCCTCCAGAACTGCGACGGGTCCGCGAACCAGAAGTTCGTGTGACCCGAGAGGGTTCCGCGGGCCGGGAGTCCGTGTGACCCGAGCGGGTTCCGCGGATCAGGAGTCCGTGTGACCCGAGCGGGTGCAGCGGACCAGGTCCGTGTGACCCGAGCGGACGCCGTGGCCTCCGCCCCCTCACCGGGGGGCGGGGGCCACGGCCCGTCCAGGGCCTCCCGGGAGGCCCTGGACGGGCCGTGCAGGGCTCAGGGGGCCGTCCTCAGGCTCGTACGGGCCAGTTCGTACGCCGGGAGCATCGCCCGGTGCTCCGCCGTGTCGAACCCGCCGAGGTGCACGATCACGGTGCCGCCCGGCGCGGCGACGGCGAACGCCCGCTCCTCCTTGTCCTCCTCGGTGAGCCCGTCAAGGACGGTGTACGTCACCTCGGCGGCCGGCACGGACCCGGTCCCGGCCACGGTCTTCCGGTGCACGATCGCGGAAGCCTTCTCCCCGGCCTTCACGAAGCCTTCGAGCGCGGCCCGCGCGGCCCCTCCGCGCACCGTCCAGACCCGCAGGAAGCCGATGTTCCCGGCGGGCTTCGCGTCGATCTCGCAGACCAGCTCGGCGGGCCCCTGGCGGAGGAGTTCGGCGAAGTCCGGGTCCTTCGGCGCCTCGACGGCCCGGGGCTTCCACCCGGCGGCGATCCCGAAGCTCACGGGCAGCGGGCAGGCGCTGCCGTCGGCCCCGACCCGCGCGACGGCACTCGCCACGGCACTCGCGCCGGACGGCGTGACGGCGGGGGCGGACGTGGGGCGGGGACCCGGGGTGGCCCCGGCGACGGGTTCGGGGCCGCCGCAGCCGGTGAGCAGCGCCCCCGCGAGGAGCGCGGCGAGGACGGGGACGGTCCGGGTGGGAGGTGTCATGCGCGCCAGGCTAGTCACGGGCCCGGAAGCACCGGCGGCCGGGGACCGCCCCCGGAACCGGCCCCGGCCGCCCCCGGAACCGTCCCCGGTCGTCCCGGAGCCGCTCTCGGCCGCCCCGGGGCCGCCTTCGGCCAGGACGGTCTCCCGCCGTGGTCCGGGAGTTCGAAGGTCCGCTGCCGGGCGCCGGCCCGCACCGCGAAGCCCTTCGCGCGACGAGCGCCCCGCCCCACGGAGGACGCCCCTCGGTCCGGCGGGACCGAGGGGCGTCCGTCCTGCCGTCGCGGGAGGCGGCGAGGCTCAGCCGAGACCCGGGCCGCGGACCGGGATGTGGGTGAACGTCGGCTCCGGGGCCGGGTTCCGGAAGAAGTCGTTGCCCTTGTCGTCCACCACGATGAACGCCGGGAAGTCCTCGACCTCGATCCGCCAGACCGCCTCCATGCCGAGCTCCTCGTACTCGACGACCTCGACCTTCTTGATGCAGTCCAGGGCGAGCCGGGCCGCGGGGCCGCCGATGGAGCCCAGGTAGAAGCCGCCGTGGCTGCCGCACGCGTCGGTGACCTGCTGCGAGCGGTTGCCCTTGGCCAGCATGACCTTCGAGCCGCCCGCCGCCTGGAACTGCTCCACGTAGGAGTCCATCCGGCCCGCCGTCGTCGGCCCGAACGAACCGGAGGCGTACCCCTCGGGGGTCTTCGCCGGGCCCGCGTAGTACACCGGGTGGTCCTTCAGGTACTGCGGCATCTCCTCGCCCGCGTCGAGCCGCTCCTTGATCTTGGCGTGCGCGATGTCGCGGGCCACGACCAGCGGCCCGTTGAGGGAGAGGCGCGTCTTGACCGGGTGCCTGGTCAGCTCGGCGAGGATGTCGTCCATCGGCTGGTTGAGGTCGATCGTCACGACCTCGCCCGCCTCCAGGTGGGAGTCCTCGGTCTCCGGCAGGAAGCGCGCCGGGTCCGTCTCCAGCTGCTCCAGGAAGACGCCCTCGGCGGTGATCTTCGCGACGGCCTGGCGGTCGGCCGAGCAGGACACGGCGATGGCGACGGGCAGCGAGGCGCCGTGCCGGGGCAGGCGCACGACCCGGACGTCGTGGCAGAAGTACTTGCCGCCGAACTGCGCGCCGATGCCGATCCGCTGCGTCAGCTCGAAGACCTTCTCCTCCAGCTCCTTGTCGCGGAAGCCGTGGCCGGTCTCGGCCGAGCCCTCGGTGGGCAGCTCGTCCAGGTAGTGCGCGGAGGCGTACTTCGCGGTCTTCAGCGCGAACTCGGCGCTGGTGCCGCCGACGACGATCGCCAGGTGGTACGGCGGGCAGGCGGCCGTGCCCAGCGAACGGATCTTCTCCTCCAGGAACTTCATCATGCTCGCCTCGTTGAGGACGGCCTTCGTCTCCTGGTAGAGGAAGGACTTGTTGGCGGAGCCGCCGCCCTTGGCCATGAAGAGGAACTTGTACGCGCCGCCGTCGGTCGCGTACAGCTCGATCTGCGCGGGCAGGTTCGAGCCGGTGTTCTTCTCCTCCCACATGGTCACCGGGGCCATCTGGGAGTACCGCAGGTTCAGCTTGGTGTAGGCGTCGTAGACGCCCTTCGACAGGGCCTCCTCGTCGCGGCCCGAGGTCAGCACGTTCTGGCCGCGCTTGCCCATCACGATCGCGGTGCCGGTGTCCTGGCACATGGGCAGGACGCCCGCGGCGGCGATGTTCGCGTTCTTCAGGAGGTCGAGGGCGACGAACTTGTCGTTCGAGGACGCCTCGGGGTCGTCGATGATCCGGCGCAGCTGCGCCAGGTGCGCCGGGCGCAGGAAGTGCTGGATGTCGTGGATCGCCTCGGCCGCGAGCGTCCGCAGCGCCTCCGGCTCGACCTTGAGGAACGTACGGCCGTCGGCCTCGAAGGTGGAGACGCCTTCGGAGGTCACCAGCCGGTAGGGCGTGGTGTCCTCTCCCAGGGGGAGCAGATCGGAGTACGCAAACTCTGGCATGGGGGCCATTCCTCACTCGGCAAAGACGGCGCACCGCCTCCGTTGGCCGTGCGCCCTCCAGCGTAGAACGAGGGCCGCGGTGCGTTCCTGTGAGGTAAGGCTCACTTGGGCTCCGGCGGTCTTTCCGGCCGGTCGGGGGTGGGGTCGAGCCGGGGCCCGGGGCTGGGGCTGGGGCCGGTCGGGGTCGGGGTCCGGTGGGGTCCGGTCCGACTCTCGGTGCGGTCGGTGCGGTCGGTACGAGATGAGGGAGATGAGGGAGGGGAGGGAGGGGAGGTGGTGCGGGAGGCGGGTGGCTCCGCGTGGCCGGGACCGTGGGCCGTCCCGTGGGCCGTACGGTGGGCGGCCGTGCTGCGAACGGCGGTGTGCGCGGCGGGTTTTCCACAGGCGACGGCCCCGCCCCCTGGTCGCGATCTATCGCGTTTCGCTAGGCTGGGTCCGTGGACCTCGAAAAGAAGCCCGAACCCGACATCCAGCCGCAGCCGCAGCGCCCGGTCTCGCCCGCCGAGAACGCCCCGGCCGAGACCGTCTACGCCGATCCGCCGGGCTCGCTGCGGGCCTCGGACGCGGACCGGGACCGGATCGCGGACATCCTCGGGAACGCCCTGGCCGAGGGCCGCCTCGACGCCGAGGAGCACTCGGACCGGATCGACGCGGTGTACCGGGCGAAGACCGTCGGGGAGCTGGAGCCGATCGTCCGCGATCTGCCCGGCGCCCGGACCCACCAGGAGTCCGAGCCCGCGTTCGCGTACGGCCCGGACGACTCCGAGGGCCCGCCGGACAACCTCGTCGCGATCTTCTCCAGCACCACCCGCAAGGGCCGCTGGCGGGTGAGCCGCCGGACGAACGCGTTCGCGCTCTTCGGGAACATCGAGATCGACCTGACCGAGGCGATCTTCGCCCAGCGTCTGACCACCATCAACGCCACGTCGATCTTCGGGAACGTGGAGGTGCGCGTCCCGGAGAACATCAGCCTGCGGGGCAACGGCAGCGGGATCTTCGGGAACTTCGAGGTCGTGACCCTGGAGGGCGTCGACCCGCAGGCCCCCGTCGTCGTCATCAACGGCTACTCGGTCTTCGGGAACGTGGAGGCCAGACCCAAGCGGGGCAAGTGGATCACCAATCTCCAGGACCGGCTGCGCAAGCACCTCGACTGACGGCCGGTGAACCCCCTTCGGGGTGACCGGAATTCGTCGTCGGGTCTCCGCAGTGCGGAACGGCGCGGGTACGCGGTGCATAGGCACGCGTACAGCGGGTAGGGCTGGTGCATCGCCGCTCGCTCGCGAAGCCGTCGTCAGGAGTAGACCGTGCTGCAACTGCCGCATCAGCCCCTCCAGGTCGCCGCCGTCCCCCCACAGCGCGCCCCTGCCCGGGAGGACGAGGCCGGGCCCTGGCACGGTGAGGCGGCCTGCCGCCGGGACGAGGCGGGACTCTTCTTCGCTCCCTCCAAGGAGCCCACCGCCGCGCGGCTGGCGCGCGAGGCGGCGGCCAAGCGGGTCTGCGGGCGCTGTCCCGTGATGATCGAGTGCCGCGAGCACGCGCTGCTCCAGCCCGAGCCGTACGGGGTGTGGGGCGGGCTGACGGCCGCGGAGCGCCGGGTCGCCCTCGCCCGGCGCAGACGCCGTGAGGTGGAGATGCGGAAAGCCGCGGCGGGCGAGCGGATCGCACAGGCGGGCTGACGACGGGACCGGCACCCGGCCCGAGGGCGTCCGACCCGTACGGGAAGGGGCGCCCCCACCGCACATGGGGGCGCCCCTCTTCGTACCGTCCGGTCGTCTTCCCGCTCGGCCCGCCGGACCCGTTCGACCGGCCGGACCGTCCCGGTCAGTTCGCCCGGTCGAAGTCGATCTTGCTGTACGCGCGCAGCTTCGAGAGCCGGTGCGTGGAGTCGATCTGGCGGATCGTGCCGGACTTCGAGCGCATGACGAGGGACTGCGTGGTCGCGGTCTCCGCGCGGTAGCGGACCCCGCGCAGCAGCTCGCCGTCGGTGATGCCGGTGGCGACGAAGAACACGTTCTCGCCGCTGACCAGGTCGTCGGTGGAGAGCACCCGGTCCAGGTCGTGGCCCGCGTCGAGCGCCTTCCGCCGCTCCGCCTCGTCCTTCGGCCACAGCTTGCCCTGGATCACACCGCCGAGGCACTTGATGGCGCAGGCGGAGATGATGCCCTCGGGGGTGCCGCCGACGCCCATGAGCATGTCGACGCCGGTGCCCTCGCGGACGGCCATGATCGAACCGGCCACGTCGCCGTCCGAGATGAACTTGATCCGGGCGCCGGTCTCCCGGATCTCCCTGACGATGCCCTCGTGGCGGGGGCGGTCGAGGATGACGACCGTGATGTCCTCGGGCGAGGAGTTCTTCGCCTTGGCGACCCGGCGGATGTTGACCGAGACGGGGGCGTCGATGTCGACGAACTCGGCGGCCTCGGGGCCGGTGACCAGCTTGTCCATGTAGAAGACCGCGGACGGGTCGAACATGGTGCCCCGGTCGGCGGCGGCCAGGACGGCGATCGCGTTCGGCATGCCCTTGGCGTTGAGCGTGGTGCCGTCGATCGGGTCGACGGCGATGTCGACCTCGGCGCCGGTGCCGTCGCCGACCCGCTCGCCGTTGAAGAGCATGGGGGCTTCGTCCTTCTCGCCCTCGCCGATGACGACGACGCCGTTCATCGAGACGGTGGAGATCAGGGTCCGCATGGCGTTGACCGCCGCGCCGTCCGCGCCGATCTTGTCGCCGCGGCCGACCCAGCGGCCCGCGGCCATGGCGGCGGCTTCGGTGACACGGACCAGTTCGAGGGCGAGGTTGCGGTCGGGGGCCTCCGGGGAGACCAGGAGCTCGGGCGGCAGGTTTTGCTGCTCGGTCATCGGAACGCACCTTTCTGTACGGCGACGGCCGGAAAAAAGAGGGTGCTGTGACTCTATCGCTAGGCCGATAAAATGAGCAGAGGGGCCCACGTATGAGCGCGACACCCTGATGCGACCATGGTGTGCGTGGCAGCTAAGCGAGGCAGGCAGACGGTACGCGGGATGATCCAGTCCCTCGGGGTGATCTTGGTCGCCGCGGGTGTGATGTATTACTTCATCCCGCACGACGAGGGCGCCGACCCGGTCCCGGCGAAGGACTACCGGGTCGAACTCCTGACGGCCCAGCGGGCGGCGCCGTATCCGGTGCTGGCCCCCGAGGGTCTCGGCGAGGGATGGAAGGCGACGGTCGTCTCGTACAAGCGCGCGGACGGCGACGCCTGGCAGCTCGGTTTCCTCTCCCCGGACACCCAGTACGTGGCGATCCACCAGTCGACGACCTCGCCGGGGACGTTCGTGCCGAAGGTCACCCAGCAGGCGAAGAACACCGGGAAGACCCAGACGGTGGCCGGTGAGGTCTGGCAGCGCTGGGAGGGCCCGAAGTACGACGCGCTCGTCCGGACGGACGGCGGCGCGACGACGGTGGTCACCGGCACGGCCTCGTTCGAACGGTTCGCCGAGATGGCCGGCTCGCTCCAGGCGAAGAAGGCGTAGGGACCGCCGGAGGAGCTTCGGCGCTCCTCGGCGCTCCCCGGCGCTCTTCGGGACTTCGGGTCCTTCGGGTACCCGGTCTTCGGTTCTTGGGTTCTTCGGTATTTCGGTAGGGGGAAGGCCCCGCACTCGTTGGAGTGCGGGGCCTTCTCCGCGTCGTCGCGGCGCCGTCGTCCGTGATCAGACGGTGGTGATGACCTCGTCGAACGAGAGGCGCGGGGAGCGCGGGAACCAGGCGTCCTCGCCCGGCTTGCCGATGTTGACGACCATCAGCGGGGTGTGGTCGTCGTCCAGGAACTCCTTCTGGAGGCCGGTGAAGTCCAGACCGGTCATCGGGCCCGCGGCCAGACCGGCGGCGCGGACGCCCACGATGAAGTACGCGGCCTGGAGGGCGGCGTTCATGACGGCGGACTGCTCGCGGACCGGGCGCTCTCCGAAGAAGAGGTCCTTGGCCTGCGGGAAGTGCGGGAGCAGCGCCGGGAGCTCCTCGTGGAACTCGTTGTCGGCGGAGAGGATCGCGACGAGCGGCGCGGTGGCGGTCTTGGCCTGGTTGCCCTCGGCCATGTGCTTGACCAGGCGCTCGCGGGCCTCGGGGGAGCGGACCAGGGTGACGCGCAGCGGGCTCTGGTTGAAGGCGGTGGGGCCGAACTTGACCAGGTCGTAGATCGCCTGGACCTGCTCGTCGGTCACCGGCTCGTCGGTGAACGTGTTGGCGGTGCGGGCCTCGCGGAAGAGGAGGTCCTGGGCGGCGGGGTCAAGAACGAGAGACATGCGGCGTACCTTCCGGACTGCACAAGGGGGCGCTCGTGGGGTTCAAGCGATGTCCTGGACAGTACGCCCTTGATTGGTGAAACTTCAACTAACCCATCCGGATAGTGATCCGTTTCACGTTCGAGTCTACGGCAGGGTGAGAGGGGAGAGAGGGGCGGGAGAGGAGAGGAGCGGAGGGCCGTCGATCGGGCGCCGATCGGGTGCGGGCGTTGACTGCCGGTGCCGGTGCCGGTGCCGGTGTGGTGCGGGCGGCGTGGGGCATGGCGCCTTGCGCCCGGCGGGCCGGGGTCCCTCTCGTCTCTGGCGCCTGAGGGGGCGGCAAGGCCCCTCTCCGCATCAGGCCGGATGGGCCCGCTTCTCTCGTATCCGGCGGCGGCTGGCGCGGTCCTTCCTCGCGTCCGGCGGCGGCACGTCCTTCCTTGCATCCGGCGGGGCGGCACGGCCTTTCCTCGCGTCCGGGGGCGTGGGACTGACCCTCCCCGCACGCCGCGCCGGATCAGTGCTTCTCCCGCCTGCCGGGGCGGCGCGGCCCCGGGTGGTACAGCCTCTGCGGGGGGCTACCGCTGCTCCGGCTCCCCGCCCTCCTCGGCCGCGCGCTCCGCCGCGAGGGAGGCGTCGAGCCGGGCCCTCGCCCCTTCGAGGCGACGCCTGCACACCTTCGCCAGCTCCTCGCCGCGCTCCCAGAGCGCGAGCGACTCCTCCAGGGACGTCCCGCCCGCCTCCAGGCGCCGGACGACCTCGATCAGCTCGTCCCGCGCCTCCTCGTACCCGAGCACCGTCCCGTCCGCGCCCGCGCCCTCCGCGCCCTCCACAGTCCCCGCGCCCTTCGCCATCTGCCGCTCCCTCCGTCTCGTCCCCGGCTCCGCCGCCGGGGTGCTGTCTCACGTACATCTTCGGCCGCCCGCTGCGACCGGACCCGGCCAGGACCGTTCAGGACCGTTCAGGACCGCCCAGGTCAGACCCGGTCAGGTCGCGTCCGGTACGCGGCGGACCGCGAACTCGCCCTCCGCGACCCGGGCCCGCAGGTCCTCGCCCTCCGTGACCTCCTCGGGGGAGCGGACCACGGACCCGTCCGCCCGCTGGAGCACCGCGTACCCCCGCTCCATCGTCGCGGCGGGCGACAGCGCGCGGACCCGCGCCCGGGTGTGCGACAGCTCCGAGTCCGCCCGGTCCAGCAGATGCCCCAGGACCCGTCTGCTCCGGGCGAGGAGCGCGGCGACCTCGTCCTCGCGGACCTCGACCATCCGCAGGGGCCGCTCCATGACCGGTCGCGCGAGCGCGTGCGCGAGCCCGCGCTCCTCCCGGTCGAGGAGCCCCCGTACGGTCCGCAGGGCCCGGTCCCGCAGCCCCCGCACCCGGTCCAGCTCCTCCCCGACGTCCGGTACGACCTTCTTGGCCGCGTCCGTCGGGGTCGAGGCGCGCAGGTCGGCCACCAGGTCGAGCAGCGGCGAGTCCGGTTCGTGCCCGATGGCCGAGACCACCGGCGTACGGCAGTCGGCCACGGCGCGGATCAGCTGCTCGTCCGAGAACGGCAGCAGGTCCTCGACGCTGCCGCCGCCCCGGGCGACCACGATCACGTCCACCTCCGGGTGGGCGTCGAGCTCCCGGACCGCCCCCACGACCTGCGGAACGGCCTTCACGCCCTGCACCGCCACGTTCCGCACCTCGAAGGCGACGGCGGGCCAGCGCCGCCGGGCGTTCTCCAGGACGTCCCGCTCCGCCGCCGACGCGCGCCCGCAGACGAGCCCGATCCGGTGCGGCAGGAACGGCAGCGGTCTCTTCCGGTCCTGGGCGAAGAGGCCCTCGGCGGCCAGGCTCCGCTTCAGCTGCTCCAGCCGGGCGAGCAGCTCGCCGATGCCGACCGGCTTGATCTCCGCCGCCCGCAGCGACAGCTGCCCGCGCGGCGCGTACCACTCGGGCTTCGCGTGCACGAGCACCCGCGCCCCCTCGGACACCACGTCCGCGACCGAGTCGAAGACCTGGCGGTAGCAGGTGACGCCGATGGAGATGTCGTACGAGGGATCGCGCAGGGTCAGGAAGACGACCCCGGCACCGGGGCGCCGCGACAGCTGGGTGATCTGCCCCTCGACCCAGATCGCCCCGAGCCGGTCGATCCAGCTCCCGATCAGCCGGGAGACCTCGCCGACGGGAAGCGGCGCTTCGGGGGACGTAGTCAGAGCCATGGACCGAGCGTAACGGCGTGGTACGACAACGTCAGGGGTGCGGGACGGGGGAGTACGGCACGGCGGTCCTCATCCGCCACACCGCCCCCACCGGGCTGTGTGGCTCCGTCCGGCCCCGGTCCCGGCCCCAGCCCGGCACCGGCCTCAGCCCCAGCCCCGGTCCCGGCTTCGGCGCGCCGTGTGACGTTGTCCGGTCCCGGCACACCGCCCCCGGCCGCGCGGCCCTGCTCGGCCCAGTCTCGCCACTGCCACTGCCACTGCCACCGCCGCTGCCGCCGGACGGCCTGGCCCCGCACCGTTCGGGCGCACCGCTCCCGCACCGTCTCACCGCTCCGCCGGCGTCCTGCCCGCGCCCTGCACCGCCAGGACCACCAGGCCCACGCCCAGCCAGACCACGCCGACGACCTGTGCCGCCGGTGAGGCCCCCACGATCACCGCGACCAGGATCGCCGCGCCGACCACCGGCAGGACCACGTGCTTGAGGACGTGCGGCGGCCCCTCGGCGCGCCGGACCGCGAACCAGCCGACCACGCTCGCGTGCAGCAGGACGAAGGCCGTCAGGGCGCCGACGTCGACCACCGACACCAGATGGTCGAGGCCGTCGCTCCGCCGGGCCGCCCACAGCGCCGCGGTCATCGTCACCACCGCCGACACGAGCAGCGCGACCCGCGGCACACCCCCGTCCGTGCGGGCGAGCACGTGCGGCAGACGCCGGTCGCGGCCCATCGCGAACAGCAGCCGCCCGCCCGCCGCCTGCCCGGCGAGCGCGGCGAAGGCCGCCCCGATCGCCTTCGACACCGCCACCAGGTCGTGCAGCCAGCTGCCCACCGAGGCGTTGACGGCGTCGTAGAAGGCCGTTCCCTGCTTCTCCGGGTCGGCGGCCAGCTCGGCCGAGGAGAGCGGTTCGAGGAGCGCGGCCAGCCAGGACTGCGCGACGAACAGCACCCCCGCGAGGGCCAGACAGCACAGCACCGCCCGCGCCACCTTCGCCGACCCGCCGGTGACCTCCTCGGCGAAGGAGGCGATGGCGTCGAAACCCAGGTACGACAGGACGGCCACCGACACCGCCCCGACCACCGCCGCGAACGAGAACGAGGCGTCCCCGACGAGCGGCGACCACCAGTCGCGCCGCGCCCCGTCCCGTACGAGCACCACCACGGCGGACACCACGAAGACCAGCAGCACCACGATCTCCATCGCGAGCACGGCGAGCCCGACGCGGGCGGCGGCCCGGACGCCCCACAGGTTGAGCAGGGTGGTGACGACGACGGCGATACCGGTCCACACCCACCGGTCGACCGAGGTGACGAGGGACTCCATGGCGATGCCCGCGAAGAGGTACGCGACGGCCGGGATCAGCAGGTAGTCGAGCATCGCCATCCACCCGGCGATGAATCCCGGCCCTTCTCCCAGGCCCTTGCGGGCGTACGCGAAGACCGAACCGGCCTGCGGGGCGACCCGCACCATCTGCGCGTAGCTGAACGCGGTGAACGCCATCGCGACCGTGGCCACGACGTACACCAGTGCGACGGCCCCGCCGGACCTGGCGTCGAGCGTCCCGAAGACGCCGACGGGCGCCATGGGGGCGATGAAGAGCAGGCCGTAGACGACCAGATCACGGAACCCCAGGTTCCGACGAAGCCCCGAATGCCCGGCGCCGTCACCGCGCGCCGCCACCTGCGAATCCTCGGCCATGGGCACAGTTTCGGCCACGATGCGGATCAAAGCCTTCACCGACGCGGCCTTACGATGGGACGCATGACTGCAACGCCCGCGCCGACGCCCGATTCCGCCGCTGCGACGAACCGCCCGAAGCGTGTCCTGCTCGCCGCCCCCCGCGGCTACTGCGCGGGTGTGGACCGTGCCGTGATCGCGGTGGAGAAGGCCCTGGAGCAGTACGGTGCGCCGATCTACGTCCGTCACGAGATCGTCCACAACAAGTACGTGGTCCAGACGCTGGAGCGGAAGGGCGCGATCTTCGTCGACCAGGCGACCGAGGTGCCGCCGGGCAACATCGTGATGTTCTCCGCGCACGGCGTCGCCCCGACCGTCCACGACGAGGCCCGCGACGGGCTCCTGAAGACGATCGACGCCACCTGCCCGCTGGTCACCAAGGTCCACAAGGAAGCCGTCCGCTTCGCCAACGAGGACTTCGACATCCTCCTCATCGGCCACGAGGGCCACGAGGAGGTCATCGGCACCTCCGGCGAGGCCCCCGACCACATCCAGCTCGTCGACGGCCCCGGCGACGTGGCGAAGATCGAGGTCCGCGACCCCGCCCGGGTCGTCTGGCTCTCCCAGACCACGCTCTCCGTCGACGAGACGATGGAGACGGTCGACGCGCTGAAGGAGAAGTTCCCGCAGCTGATCTCCCCGCCGTCGGACGACATCTGCTACGCCACCCAGAACCGCCAGATCGCGATCAAGGAGCTGGCCGGGCAGGCCGAGCTGGTGATCGTCGTCGGCTCGAAGAACTCCTCGAACTCGATCCGCATGGTCGAGGTCGCCAAGCAGGCGGGCGTCCCCGCCGCCTACCTGGTCGACTTCGCGACCGAGATCGACGAGGCGTGGCTGGAGGGCGTGACCAGCATCGGTCTCTCCTCCGGCGCCTCCGTCCCGGACATCCTGGTGCAGGAGGTCCTGGAGTGGCTCTCCGAGCGCGGCTACGTGGACGTGGAGATCGTCAAGACGGCCGACGAGTCCCTCACCTTCTCGCTGCCCAAGGAGCTCCGCAACAAGGACCTGCGGGCCGAGGCGGCGAAGCTCCTCGCCACCACGCCCGTCAAGGAGTAACTCGGCGCCGCAGCCCTTACCGTGGGGTCCATGAACGTCTTCGGAGTGGACATCGGCGGATCGGGCATCAAGGGCGCCCCCGTGGACCTGGAGCGCGGCGCGCTCACCGAGGAGCGCCACAAGGTCCTGACCCCGCAGCCCGCCACACCCGACGGTGTGGCGGGCTGCGTCGTCGAGGTCGTGGAGCACTTCGGCTGGACCGGACCCGTGGGGGTGACCTTCCCCGGGGTGGTCACCGGCTCCACGGTCCGTACGGCCGCGAACGTCGACAAGTCCTGGGTCGGCGTCGACGCGGGCGCCCTGCTGAGCCAACGGCTGGGCGGCCGGCCCGTGACCGTCCTCAACGACGCCGACGCGGCCGGGATCGCCGAGATGACCTACGGCGCGGGCCGGGGCCGCGAGGGGACCGTGATCCTGCTGACCCTCGGCACGGGCATCGGCTCGGCGCTCTTCGTCGACGGCCGGCTGGTTCCGAACACGGAGCTGGGCCACCTGGAGCTGAAGGGCCACGACGCCGAGACCAGGGCCTCGACCAAGGCCAAGGAGGACGAGGACCTCAGCTGGGAGCACTGGGCGAAGCGCCGTCTGACCAAGTACCTCGCGCACGTGGAGATGCTGTTCTCGCCGGAGCTCTTCATCATCGGCGGCGGGGTGAGCCGCAAGGCGGACAGGTTCCTGCCGCTGATCGAGGGCATCAGGGCGGAGATCGTCCCGGCGGAACTCCAGAACAACGCGGGCATCGTGGGCGCGGGAATGACGGCGGGGACGGGCTGAGCACCGGCTGAGCACCGGCTGAGCAGGGGCTGAGCAGGGTTGATCAGGGGTTGATCAGGGCGTACGGGACGGGGGCAGGGGTACGGGTCCGGGCGTCGCCGGGACGGGGGCCGGAAGGGGCCGGTCCGGGGCGGGTGGGGGCGAGCCGGGCCGGACGGGCCCTGACGGGCCGGACCAGGGGTGGGCGGCCTGCTCGGATGGCGGGCCGGTCCGGGGGCGTTCCGCTCAGATGACGGGCTCGGGGGATGATGCCCGAGCTCTGGGCCCGGCCCTGACGCCGGTCCTGGATCTCGGCGTCGGGCCCCGGTGCCGGACCCGGGCCCCCTGTTCGCCGGGGTGCCTCTCAGATCACGGGACGACGGCGCGGGGCCGTATTACGGGCGGCCTCCCCAGGCACTGGCCCGGACGCGGATCCGGGAGCGGGCCTGGCACCGGACCCGGGCCCGGGCCCGGCACCCGTACCGGCCCCGGAAACACCCCCGGGGCCCTTCCCGGCTGCGGCTGGGGCTCCGGCTCCGGCGCTGGGCGACGCGGGCGCGGGGGAGAGCCGGGCGGGGTGCCGGCGCCGCCCCATCTCCCGTACCTTCCGGACGCTGGCGATGAGCCCGGCGACGAGCGTGCCGCCGTACAGCCACCCGGCGTGCACGGCGAGCGCCGTCACGACGGCCATGGCCTGCCCGCCGAAGCCCCCGGTGCCCCCGGCGACGGGGACGACGCCGACGGCGAACGCGATGGGCACGCTGATGGGGGCGGTGACCAGGTCGGCGGCCCGTACCCAGAGCGCGGTGAGGGCGCTGACCGGCAGGAACAGCAGCCCGTAGACCAGCGGGGAGCCGTCGAACAGCAGCAGGTCGAGGAAACCGAGCGCCAGCATGACGGCGGAGGCGAAGAGCCCGGCGCCGAGCCCGGTCAGCCGGGGTGCGGGAAGGCGCCGCAGGGCGAGGACGACGGGCGGCACGGGACGGCCGCCCGGCGGCCGCCCGGCGGCTCCCGGGGCTCCCGCCCGCTCGACGCGGGCGCCGCCGGGGCCCCGCCGGGTCCTGCCGGTCACCCGGTACACGGCGGCACCCTCCACGAGCGCGCCGGGCGGCGTCGCGGGGGTTTGCGGCCGTCGGCGGCCTTGCGGCTGACTTGTCCTGTGCTGCTCCACCCCCCCAACGTAGGTCGGGTAGGGGCGGGAACCGGGTCCGGGACACGCCCTTTGGGTGACCTTGCCCCCGAGAACGACCGAAGGTCGGCGTCACTGGCCGGTTCGGCCCGCCCGTAAACTGGGGGATCGGCCCCCCGTCCACACCTTCAGGAAGTCGCCACCGTGTCGCTCACGATCGGAATCGTCGGTCTGCCGAATGTCGGCAAGTCGACCCTGTTCAACGCCCTGACCAAGAACGACGTACTGGCGGCCAACTACCCGTTCGCCACGATCGAGCCCAACGTCGGCGTCGTCGGCGTCCCGGACGCCCGTCTGACGAAGCTCGCCGAGATCTTCGGCTCGCAGCGCGTCCTCCCGGCGACGGTCGACTTCGTCGACATCGCGGGCATCGTGCGCGGCGCGAGCGAGGGCGAGGGCCTGGGCAACAAGTTCCTCGCGAACATCCGCGAGTCGGACGCGATCTGCCAGGTCATCCGCGCCTTCAAGGACGAGAACGTCGTCCACGTCGACGGCAAGGTCTCGCCGAAGGACGACATCGAGACGATCAACACGGAGCTGATCCTCGCGGACCTCCAGACGATCGAGAAGGTCCTGCCGCGCCTCCAGAAGGAGTCGCGGATCAAGAAGGACGTGGCGCCCAAGGTCGCGGCGGTCGAGGCGGCCCAGGCGATCCTGGAGCGCGGTGACACGCTCTTCTCGCAGGGCATCGTCCAGGGCACGGAGAAGACGGAGCTCCTGCACGACCTGCACCTGCTCACGACCAAGCCCTTCCTCTACGTGTTCAACGTGGACGAGGAGGAGCTGACGGACGAGGCGTTCAAGGCGGAGCAGAGCGCGCTGGTCGCCCCGGCGGAGGCGATCTTCCTCAACGCGAAGCTGGAGCAGGACCTCGCGGAGCTGGACGAGGAGGACGCCATGGAGCTCCTCCAGTCGGTCGGCGCGGAGGAGCCGGGCCTGGCCACCCTCGCCCGCGTGGGCTTCGCGACCCTGGGCCTCCAGACCTACCTGACGGCGGGCCCGAAGGAGTCCCGCGCCTGGACGATCAAGCAGGGCGCGACGGCCCCGGAGGCGGCCGGTGTGATCCACACCGACTTCCAGAAGGGCTTCATCAAGGCCGAGGTCATCTCCTTCGCCGACCTCGTGGAAACCGGCTCGGTGGCCGACGCCCGCGCCGCCGGCAAGGCCCGCATGGAGGGCAAGGAGTACGTCATGCAGGACGGGGACGTGGTGGAGTTCCGCTTCAACGTGTGATCAGTCTGTTGCTGCACGCCAGGTGAACCGTCAAACGTGCAGGTCAGAAGGGGTCGACTCCTCCGGGAGTCGACCCCTTCGTCGTCACCGTGCTGGATGGGTGCTGGATATTCTGACGCCTGGTCAGCTGGGGTCAGGTGTCGTAAACGGTGGAGCGATGCCCGAGGTGTACCACCCAGATCACGAGCTCTCCGTTATCGATCGTGTAGACGACGCGGTAGTCGCCGACTCGCAGCCGACGGCGTTCCGGCTGCGACGTGAGCGCCGTGGTGTTGAAGCCGAGGGGATCGCTCTCCAGCTCGGTCAGCTTGGCCAGGATGCGCAGTGCCATGTCGCGGGGGATCTTCCGGAGCTCGGCCTGTGCCTCAGGGCGGAAGGCGGTCCGGTACTCACTCACCTCGCGCCAGCGTCTCCCTCATGATGTCCTCGATCGGGATGCCGGGTGCGGGGTTGGCCATGCGCTCGTCGATGATCCGGTTGATTTCGCGCTCTTCCCACTCCTGGTACTTGCGCAGCACCTCGATGGAGACGACGGCGGCGACTTCCTTGCCTCGGCGCGTGATCACTGTGGGTACGTCGTCGCGGTCCGCGCGCTCCACGACCTCCGCCAGGTGTGCGCGCACGTCGCGGATGGACTCTATGGGCAGCGGCTGCGTCATGCGCTCAAGCGTACCGAGTGTCCCATGTGTACACAATCCATGTCGGGAGGCCGGGAGGTCCGTCGGTGGAGTGAGGGGCTCTCTCGCGGCGTGGTGGTGCTGGATGGGCCGGATGGACTCGCACCGTGCTGGATGGGTGCTGGATGTCCTGACGCGATGTCGGCGGTGGCCGGTCGCGTCCTACCAGGTGGGCGGTTCGAGCATCGGCTCGAAGGCGGAGTCCTCCTCGTCGAGTACCCGTGGGAGGAAGCCGTCGGGGACGGTGCGGGCCGCGGTGGTGAGCAGGCGGTCCAGGACGTCCTCGTCGGTGGCCGGGGGGAGCCGGAGTGCGGCGAGGAGCCGGTCGCGTACGGCGGGATGGTCCGGGTGGTCGTCGAGGTAGTCGGAGTTGAGGACCGGGGGCCTCAGGCCTCCCAGGGCCTCGTGCCAGGACGGCAGGACGACGGCGAGGGTCAGGGCCTCGGCGAGGGATTCGGCGATGAGTGACGCCTGGCCCTCGGAGTCGGTGTAGAGCACCGGACGGGAGCCGTCGGGGGCGGCCGGGCCGCAGAGGTAGTGGGTGCCGCCTGCGTTGCACCCCGCGACGGGCTGCACCGGGAGGCCGTTGGGCAGTGCTATCGCTTCGATCGGGTCCGTGCGGGCGAGGTCGAACTCGCCGTCGCGGGACAGATAGGAAGCGGCCTCGGGATGCGCGGCGATCCTGCGGAGCAGCGCCTCGTCCGAGAGGGCGGCAGGGTTGAGGGCCTTGGCGAGCGCAGGGGTGACGGGGCGCCCGTCGAGGACGTGACGGATGGCGTCGAGGGCCACAGGACGCTCGTAATGGTCCTCGAAGTGGGCCTGGACGGCCTCCGGGGAGCGCTCCTTGAGGAGGCCGAACAGGAAGTCCGAGCCGTCCGGGTCCTCGCTTCCGGAGGGGAAGACGATGGCCGGGCCGGTCCGCCAGGCGGTGTCGCCCGTCTCCCGCCACAGGCAGACGGTGACCCGGGGGACGTCGATGCCTTCGTCGAAGAAGGCGGGTTCGTACAGGAGCGGGCGCAGCGAGGCGGGCACGTCGTCGATGACACCGGGCCAGACCCGCTCGTCGTCCGTCGCGTACGGGCTCATCGCCGATTCGTGGTCGAAGCCGCGTATGAGCACGCCCGCCGGGGTGAAGAGGACGGAGAAGTCGTCCCCCGAGCCGTTGTCCATGAGGGCTGCCTCCTGGCCGGGCCCCCAGGAGTCGTCGAAGCCGTAGTCGCAGAACCTGGGGTCGTCACCGATCGCCGCGTCCAGGACGGCCAGGGCGCGCAGATGGGCCCGGAGGCGGGCCGGGTCGGGAAGGAGGGCGGCGATCTCGTGCACGGTGCTCATGACGCCATGGAAGCAGCCACCACTGACATGGATACGCGTACGCGGGTTCCGGTGGTCGTGGCTCTGTCACTGACTGACAGTCGGGCGTCCGTCCCGGAAGCGACCGCGCCGCCTCCGGCCGATCCATGTGTCTCCGGTGCGGACCAGGTGGTGTCGACCGCAGGGGGGCGACTCTTCCGAGCCGCCCCCTGGTCCTCTCCGCGCCGGGACGATGCTCACGGCTCGCCGTGGTGCGGGCGGGAGACCGGACGAGGAGAGTGGTCCGCTCAGCCGGTCAGTCTCCGTTCCTGTCGTCTCCGTCGGCCCTGTGGCTCCGTTCGCTCCTGTTGTTGTCCTCGGTGCCGTCGTTCTCCTCCACCTCGATGTCCTCGACCCATGCGCGCCCTTCCGCAGGCCGGTGCGGGCTGTGGCCGGTGCCCCAGAAGTACGGGGGAGCCATGCCGTACTCGTCCGGCTCGTACCGGTTCTGGTCCTGCTCGAACACGCCGCTCTCCGAAGGCCCGGACTTGTGCCGGTCCTGGTCCCGCTCGCCCCTGCCGCTTTCCGAAGGCCCGGTCTCCGGATCCTCGCCCCCGCCCTCGTCCGGTGCGGGGAAGAAAGCCCTCCTGATCTCCTCGGCGGCCTCGTGCCGCCCCGTCGCTTCCAGATCCCGGATCACCCGCCGTACGAACACCGTGTACGCGTCCATGTCGGCCTTCAGGCCCACCGCCGCGAGCAGCAGGAGCAGCCGATCCGCTGCTCCTACCTCGGCCTCGCGGCCGTACGCCCCCGCTTCGGCCTCGTGGCCGTACATTCCCGCCTCCCGGCCGTACCCGTCCCACGAAGGACCGCCGACGGTTGCTTCACTGGGCGCGACCACGGGCGGGACGAGCAGGTGGCGGAAGAGCTCGGGCACCTCTTCGTCGTTGGCCGCCGCCGTGATCTGGGCGAGCGGGCCGATCATGGCGACCGCCTTGTCGATCTCGTTCTCGTGGCGGGCCAGCCACCAGACCACCGCGCTGCCCGGGCTCTTGAGCACGTCGTCACCGAGGTAGCGCCGCTTGTTGCGCTCGTGCTGACGCTCGTGTTCCCAGATCTCCTCGTCCTTGCGCAGGTCGTCCAGTTTCCGCAGGCGCTCGCGGTCGGCGGGGGCGAGGGTCAGCGTCACATCGGCGGCCATGGCCCTCACCCGTCCGCTGCGGTCCGGGAGCGGGACGCCCAGCTCCCCCTCCAGGAGGTACCGCGCGAAGCTCGCCCGGCCCGGTTCCTCATCGCGTACGACCTCCAGCGCCCGGCTGACCACCGAGGACGCGGCGAGAGCCGCGAAGGTGCCGTCGTACCGGTCGGTCTGCTCGGGGCCGGGTTTCCACCACACGGTGGCGGAGAAGAGGAAGTCGTAGCCGTCCACCGCGCTCGGCAGCCCCGCGTCGACCACCCGGGTCTCCCGGTACGGCTGCTCCGCCGGGGCCGCAGGCGGCTCGGGTTCCCCGTGGTCGTACGGATCGGCCGGGGCTCGTCCTCCGCTGAGGAGCGTCATCACGAGCAGCAGGGAGCCCGAGGCGGTGACCATGGACATGAAGCCCCACAGCCAGGCGGACCAGTGCTGGAGGTTTCCGATCACGGCCGGTGCGAGGCCGCAGAGAGCGACGAACAGCAGGCTGGCGACGCGGTGTCTCATCATGTCTCTTCCGTGGTCCGTGGTCCGGTGCCCGGACGGTTCGTACGGGCGTACTGCGCATGGTCGATGTGCTGCCAGAAGTGGTCGGCGACGGCCTCCCGGGAGGGATGGCGCGGGGACCGCAGCCAGTCGCTGGCGATGACGTAGAGACGGTGGAGGGCGACCGAGCGGCCGCGCGCGGCCCGGACCATCACGCCGAGGGCCATGCCCCGCGTGCTGTCGACGGCCACGGCGTCCAGCCAGCCGCGCACCAGCGGGTTCCAGAGCTCTGTCGGCGGCTGGGAGAAGACCGCGTCCCAGCCCTGGAACAGAACTGGCCACGGTGGCGGATCCGGTGTCCGTTCGCTCCCCAGCAGTTCGGTGAGCAGCCGGAGAGGGGACTCGGCCTCTCGCGGGTTCCGGCGGGCCCGGTTCCGCAGGTCCTCGACGAGCGGCCGGTAGAGCCTGCGGTCGCGCTCGACCAGGTCGAGAAGGGCCTTCCGGGCCTCGCTCGCGGCCTCCTCCCGCCGTAGGGCGAGGTAGCGGAGACGGACCATCGCCTGATGCGGGTGGGTCGGGCCGAGGCTCCGGAGACAGGCGATGCTGAGGACCCGGATGAGCCCGTTCGGCAAGTCGGTGGAGCGGACGCACTCGTACATGCGCTTGCGGAACCAGCCTCCCAACTTCTCGTGTTTGATGCCGAGTTCGAGGGCCGCCAGAGCCCGTGGCTCGCAGGTGGACCCGGTCGCGCTCTTCGCCCAGTGGACCACGAGGTCGAAGAGGTGGTCGGGCTGTCCGGCGGCCAGGGCCCGTTCGCCGAAGCGGAGCACGACGTTCGTGCGCTCGTCGACGGTCAGCCCGCTGAGCCCGGCCGCCCGGCCGATCCAGTCCCTGAAGTCGGCTCGCAGATGGGGAAAGTTGGTCCAGAAGTGCGCCCGCACGGCCTCGGCGTAGGCCAGCTGGCGGAAGCGGAGCCGCCCGTCCAGAGCCCGTTCGATCCCGAGCGACTCCAGATGCTCCCCGAAGTCCGTCCTCGCGAGCCCGTCCGCCGCCTCCTCCTCGTGCCGCACCGTCCGCATCAGGACGCGCCACGCCTCGTGGACGGTGTCGGCGTGGGTCTCCTCGAAGACCGACGCCGCGAGCAGCAGGGCCCGTTCGGGCGCGGTGCGGACCTCGGCCACCTGACCGCGTGCCTCGTCGGCGCGGTCCTTCACCGCGTGCATCGCCTGGTCGAGCCAGTCCGCGAAGCCGCCGCCGAACCTGCCGCTTTCGCGGGCGGTCCTCACCAGCCCCGCGAACCGGGCAAGTTCCCGCATCGGGGAGCGGTCGCACAGAAGCAGGAGTTCCGTGCCGCCCAGATCCTCGGGGCGGAAGGCCACCCGGTCCATCCGGAGGTACCGGGTGACGACGGCGATCCCACGGGGACGCCCGAGCTGCACCACGTGCGGCTGGAAGTCCGGTGCGAGGGCGTGCCCGAGCCCCGACGGCAGCACGGCGACGAGGTGCGCCCCCGCCTCCCGCACCTGGGACCGGCGCAGGGCCAGGAGGCGCTGGGCCTGTATGTATGCGGCCTCTTCGGTGATGGCGGAGAGGTCGAGGAGGAAGCGGTCGCCTTCACGCGGGGCGAAGTGGTCCTCGCCCTCGTCCCGGGCGGGAAGCTCCTCGAACCGGACGTCCCCCTCGTGGGCGCCGCCGTCCTCACCGAGCTCGTGCAGCAGCATCAGGGCCGCCGCCCGACGGCCGCTGCCCGGCGAGGCCGTCAGGAACACCGTCGATCCGGGCTTCTCCAGCCGCTCGGCGGCGACGCGGTACTCCGGGGGCGGGACGAACCGGTCCGCCAGGTACACCCTGTCCTCACGGACGATCCGAAGGGACTCGGCCCCGCGTCGGACCCGCCGATGGGTAGCGGTGGGGTAGAAGTGGTTGTGCTGGGCCCCCGCGCCGTTGTTCACCGGGCCGCTCGGGTCGTTGACGGTGACGTGTTCCCACGCCCACTCCCATGCCCCCTCCGGTTCCCGTTCCGGATCCCGCTCCCGCCCCTGCTCCGTCATCGTCCGTCGTCCGAACGCCGACGCTCGCGCTCGAAACGCTGGTGGACCGTGCCACTGTTGTCGCCCGCGGTGAACTGGACGCCGGTGTTGTCGCCCTCGAAGTGCGGAGCGTTGTACTGGTGGCCCCGGCCGGTGTTCACCGGGCCCTGCGGCTTGTTGACGAACGTGCCGGACAGATCCCCGTTGAGGTTCCCGATGCCGCCGTCCACCCGCTGGTCGACATCGCGCGTCCGCATCCTGGTGTGTCCTGAGTCCCGGTCCGACTCTTCGCGGAACTGTGCCTCCTTGCGATCCCTTGCCGTCTGGCCGTCGCGGTCCGACGAGTTCAGCTCGGGCAGCAGCCGGACGAGCGTGTCGCCGAGCGCCGTCAGGTCCGACCCCGCGTTGCGGTGGTCGAACCGCTTGTACTGGCAGTCCGCCAGTTCCCACAGATCCTCCGGGAGGGCCGTGCGGTCGATCCGCGTGGCCTTGCCGACGAGTACGGGAATCACCAGGGCTCCACGGTCCAGCGCGGTACGGATCTCACGACGGGTCCAGTCCTGCTCGGCTTCGATGGCGGGACGGCCGTCCGCCCCGCGCACCTCCGCCCAGCGCGGGCCGATCACGGCGAGGAGTGCCTCGCACTTCTCCATGGCCTTGACCAGTTCCGAGGGGAAGCGGCGTCCGGGCGCGATCGAGTTGCTGGCGAAGAAGATCCGGTCCTCACCGAACCGCCGGGTGAGCTCCCGGGCGATCATGGCGGCTGCGGACTCCTCGTCGCCCGTCCGGTAGTTGACGAAGACATCGGTCATGAGGGTTTCCTCCGTGAGAGGTGGATGACAGGTGTGGTCCGGACGTGAGGCCGCCCGGCCATGACGCTCCGGCCGCGCGCGGGCATGGCGCGTCCGGAGGCCGTGGGAAGGGGGCGGCGCGGTGCCGGGGTCATGGGCTGTGGAGCCCCCTGGGGCGCCGGTTGCGATGTGGCGCGGCAGAGGGAAGCGCGGAAGGCCCCGTCAGGAGTTCTGGATCCCGGAAGGCCCGGGAAACCGGCCGGTCCGGCGAGCCCGACGGCTCAAGCCGGTGCGGTTCGTGGGGGTGGTGTCAGCCGTGTGAGGGAGCGAGAGCCCGCGCCAGCGCCGGCTGCAGGTCGTGGACGGCCTGGCTGCTCCGGAACCTGGAGAGTTCCCGTGTGAGCCGCCGGACGTCGCTGTTCACCGTCGCGGAGGGCACGGCCGGCATCACTCCGAGGAACTCCCCGGCGATCGCGCACGCGTGCTCGACCTCTCCGGAGGCGGCGTGGGCCAGGGCCCTGCGGAAGCCGTAGCGGGCGCGGGTCCGGAGCGCGTGCGGAGGGAGGCGGCGGCACTCACGGTCGAGGATCTCGGCGGCGGCCCTGGGGCGACCGAGGTCGTACAGGCACCAGCCGGTCGTCATTGCCGCCGGATCGCTCACGTGGGTGGTGCCGATCACGGGCTCGGTACCGCTGCGGGCGTCGTCGGAGGCGAGGAGTTCCCGCGCCCTGTCGAGGCTGTGGAGGCAGTCGCGCTCGTTGCCGATGAGCGCGTGTCCCTGTGCCTCCCGCTGGGCGGCGAGCCCCCGGATGCGTGGGGGAAGCCCGCTGCTCTGGGCTTGGCGGGCCAGGGCGACAGTGCCTGCGGCGTCCCCGTCGTAGAACGTGACCAGGGCGCGTCGCACGAGTGCGTAGGAGCTGAGGTGCGGATCGCCTCCGGCGCGCGCCAGTTCAGCTGCCTCTCCGGTCCAGCCGAGCGCCGCGTCGCTGTTCCCGGCCTCCTGGGCCATCCAGCCGGTGAACTCCGCGAACCGGGAGGCGAGCAGGAGTGCGGGGGCCCTCGCGGGGGACGCCGCGCTGGCTGCCAGCCCGGTCACTGTGCGTGTCTGCGCCTCCAGCAGGGGAAGCAGGGCCTTCGGCGCGGTGGACTGCCCGAGCTTGCGCAGCTGGTCGAACTGCATCCGGAAGGAGGGGAGGAGCGGGTCGGCGACGGCGGGGAGTGCCTGGCCACCGAGCGTCAGGCCGAGATCGATCAGCGCCCCCGTACCCGCGGCGAGGACCTCTCGGCGCCCGACGGCCCAAGGGCTCGGGGTGGCGGCGGGCTCGGGCGTGTCCTGTTCCGCCTCGGAGCGGATGGCCAGGCGCTGCAGCTCGCCGTTCGCACCGAGAAAGGCGTCACACCGCCGTGCCAGTTCGAGGGACGCGGACCGCTCCCCCCGTTCGACCTTGCTGAGGTGTCCTTTGTCGTAGTTGAGCGCTACGGAGAACTCGGTCAGGGAAAGCCTCGCTTCCTGTCGTAAGCGGCGAAGTTCGGGGCCGAAAGGCTGAGTTGTGCTCATCATTGACCTCCTCTTGAACAGTGACCGTGAGAGCCGTGCACCTCACAGGGAACTTCCGTCCGACGTTCACTGGAGCACGCGGCGACCGGCGTGCTGAACACCCAGCGTGACGACGGAGTCGCATTTCGCGTCCGGGAGTGAGTCTGGCACGAGGCGTGCCTCAGGAATCGGGGTTCGGCGGGGTTGCCTGTTGCCTCTTCCGCTTCTCCTTTCCTTGCGATCTGCCGCTCGTCGTGAACGGATTCGGTCACGGGCGGGACGAACTGATCGAACAGGACAAGGCCGGGCTGTGTGTTCTCGGGTTGGCGCGGGATCGCGGAGGTCCCGGGGCTGCCTGGCTTCGGGGTGGGGACCGGGGGCTGTCGGTGGTGGGTGGGACGATGCGCGGGACGGGAGAGAGGGGGACGGTGTGGGGCGTAGGGAGCGGGAGGTTGTCGCTCGGGGGGTGCGGCTGGGGGAGGGGGCTCGGGCGGTCGCCGGGGATCACGGGCGGGCCGTCGGGGTCGTACGGGAGGCGCTCCGGCCCCTCCATGAGGCTGCCGTCCGGCGGGAGCTGGACGCCATCCCCCTCGCCCGGCTCCAGGACGCCACCGGGGGGCGCCTCCGGGTGGGGAACGTCGAGAAGAGCGGGCTCCGCACCGTCGGGGACCTCCTCGGCGAGCTGCCCCACCGGCTCCGGCGGATACCCGGTGTCGGGCAGCGCACCGCCGACCAACTCATAGCCTCCGCACGCCAGTTCGCCGAAGCCGTCGACGAGACGGTTGCCATCCACATCGACGTGGACCGGCCGGACCCTGGCACCACCGCGCTTCTCGCCGCCCTGCACGTCCTGGTCGAGGCCGGTCCCGACGCCCGGCGCGCGGTGGACCGGGCCGCCGCCCTGACCGGCCGTCTCGACCCCCTCCTCGCCGCCGCCCGGCCCGTCGCCGGACGGTTCCGGATGCTCCTGGCCGGCCGGGAGGGGCGGGCCCGCGCCCTGGAGGCCGTAGCCGAGCTGCGTGTCCTGACGGACGAGGCCGAGGAGTCCGGCCTGCCCGGTCTCTTCGCCCAGGCGTCCGTGGACCTGCTGCGCGGGCTCCCTTCCGACGCCGCCGCCCTGGTCGACTTCGAGCTGCGTTCCGCCGAGTACTACGGGCTCCTCGCGGAGGTCTCCAGCCGTCTGCCCGACCCGGCCGCCGCCGAGGGCTTCCTGCCGGAGGCGGTCGCCGAGCGGGTACGCGCCCAGCGCCTCGACGACACCCACCGCCGGGTCTCGCTGCGCGGCTACCAGTCCTTCGGCGCCCGGTTCGTCCTCGCGCAGCGCAAAGTGCTGCTCGGCGACGAGATGGGCCTCGGGAAGACCATCCAGGCCATCGCCGTCCTCGCCCACCTGGCCGCCGAGGGGCAGAGCCACTTCATGGTCGTCTGCCCGGCCGGTGTCCTGGTGAACTGGACCCGGGAGATCGAGGCCCGCAGCACCCTGCGCGTCACGCTCCTCCACGGACCCGACCGCCACCGGGCCTTCGCCGACTGGAAGGGGCACGGCGGGGTCGGCGTGACCACCTTCGACGCGCTCCGGGGTTTCCCCCCGCCGGGCGGCGGTGAGATCGGGCTGCTCGTCGTCGACGAGGCCCACTCCGTGAAGAACCCCCTGGCCAAACGCTCCCAGGCGGTCGCCCTGTGGACCGAGCGCTGCGAACGCGGCCTCTTCATGACGGGCACCCCGATGGAGAACCGCGTCGACGAGTTCCGCAGCCTCGTCCGGATGCTCGACCCCGAGGTCGCGGACGCCCTCGACGGGCGGGACTCCACCGGCGGGCGGGACTCCACCGGCGGACCGAAGGCCCTCGGCGGCCGGAAATCCCCCGGCGTGCGGGAGTCGTCCCGTGGGAAGGGCTCCCTCGGCGGCCGGGCCGCCCCCACCCACTCGGCCGCCCCCACCGACTCGGCCGCCCCCACCGACTCGGCCGCCCCCACCGACTCGGTCGCCTTCCGCCGGGCCGTCGCTCCCGTCTATCTGCGCCGCAACCAGAAGGACGTGCTCACCGAACTGCCCAGCCTCCAGCGGACCGACGAGTGGGAGCGGCTGAGCGGCCCCGACGAGGAGGCCTACCGCGAGGCCGTCCGCGCGGGCGGCTTCATGGCCATGCGCCGGGCCGCGTACGCCCGTCCCGCGACCTCGGCCAAGCTGGACCGGCTCCGGGAGATCGTGCGGGAGGCCGGGGAGAACGGGCAGAAGACGGTGGTCTTCTCCTGCTTCAAGGACGTGCTCGACGCGGTCGGCGGGATCCTCGCCGATCCATCCGGCGACGGTCGCGGTGGCGGCTCCGGCGACGGTTCCGCCGGTGGTTCCGGCGCCCGTTCCCGTGGCGGTTCCGCCGGGGCTTCCTCCGGCCGTTCCGGTGGTGGCGCTTCGGGGTCCGGTCCCGTGTCCGGTCCGGCGTTCGGCCCCGTGTTCGGTCCGCTCGCCGGGAGCGTTCCCGCCGTCCGGCGGCAGCAGCTCGTCGACGACTTCTCCGCCGTCCGCGGCCCCGCGGTGCTCCTCGCACAGATCCAGGCGGGCGGTGTCGGCCTCAACCTCCAGGCCGCGTCCGTCGTCGTCCTCTGCGAGCCGCAGATCAAGCCCACCCTGGAGCACCAGGCGGTGGCCAGGGCCCATCGCATGGGACAGGTCCGGCCCGTACGGGTGCACCGGCTGCTCGCCATCGGGGGAGTCGACGAGCGCATGGTGCGGATGCTGGAGGACAAGACCCGGCTGTTCGACGCGTACGCCCGGCGTTCCGCCGTGGCCGAGGCCACCCCGGACGCGGTCGACGTCACCGATGTCGAGCTGGCCCGCCGGATCGTCGAGGACGAACAGGCCCGGCTGAGCGCGGAGACCGGCGCCCCGGGAGCCTGAGGGCCGGAGCCCCGGCCCGGGGCCTTGCCTTCCTCGGCTTGCCTGGTTTCCCCTGTTTCCCCTGTTTCCCCGGGTCCCGGCTTCCCCCCCCGGACCTCTGGACCCAGCCGCCGCGCCCCCCAGTCGCCGCGCCCCCCAATCCGCCGCGCCCCCGACCCTTCAGCCCACGCCCCCCGAACCCCGATCCTCACCCTCCTCCCGGTCCGCCCGCCTGACCTCGACTTCCCAGACTCGCGGGACCTCGGACCCGGGCCCGCCCCCGAGTCCCGGGGGTCGAGGCCTGCCCCCGACACCCGCCCCCAGAAGGCCCAAAACACCCCGTACCGCCTCCGTGTCGCCCTCCGTCCCCCGCCCCGACCCCGGGCCGTGATCGTCCGGAAACGCTCCGGTACCGGGCCGGTGCGGCCCCTCCCGTTCCCCTCCGCTGTTATTCGGCCGAGGCGGGTCCGCCGGGGTCACCGGGGCGCGGGCGGGCCCCGTGTCCCACGTATCCTCGACTGCTGGGGAAGGGGACGGGGGAAAGACCGCGGAGGTGTATTGGTGGAGTTCCGGCTGCTCGGATCCGTTGCGCTGGTGACGGAGGGCGGGGACGTTGCCCTGGGGCCCGCCAAGCGGTCCAGCCTCCTCGTGATGCTTCTGCTGCGCCCCAACAGCGCTGTGAACACACAGCAGTTGATCGACGCACTGTGGGAGGAGGAGCCGCCCACCCACGCCAAGACCGTGCTCCAGGGGCATGTCTCGCGGTTGCGGGCGCTGCTCGCCGAGCACGGCGCGGAGGCGTACGGGGTCGAGCTGGCCACCCAGGGCTCGGCGTATGTGCTGCGGATGCCCGAATCGCTCGTCGACGCCCACCGGTTCGAGGAACTCGTCGGACTCGCCGGGGTGCAGCGCAGACCCGCCGACGCCGTACGGATGCTCCGCGAGGCCCTCTCGTACTGGCAGGGGCCCGCGCTCACCGGGACCGTGCACAGCCGTCCCCTCGAAGCCGCCGCTGGGGGTCTCGAAGAGCTGCGGCTGGCCTCGGTGGAGGCGCTGGCGGCGGCGTACGGCGAACTGGGCGAGCACGCCAGGGCCGCCGCCGTGCTGCGGACCGAGGCCGTCGCGCACCCCCTGCGGGAGTCCCTGGCCGCCGCGCTGATGCTGGCCCTCGGCCGCTCCGGGCGGCAGTCCGACGCGATCGACTGGTACCACAGGACCCGGCGGCTGCTCGCCGAGGAGCTGGGCGTGGACCCCGGCGAGACCCTCAGCGAGGCGTACGCGACGCTGCTGAGGTCCGCCGAGCCGGTGCCCGCGCCGGGCCCCGCCGCCCCCGCCGAGGCCCCCGCGCCGGAGGGCCTGCCCCGGGCGCCGCGCGGTTTCACCGGGCGCGGCTACGAACTGGCCGTGCTCGACCGGACCGTGCGCGGCGGTGACGGCCCGGTCTGCCTGGTCACCGGGCCCGCCGGGGTCGGCAAGACGGCGTTCGCGGTCCACTGGGCGTACGAGCGCCGCTCCGACTACCCCGACGGCCGGCTCTTCGCCGACCTGCGCGGTTTCAGCGACACCCCGGCGCCCGAGACCGCCGCCGTGCTGCGGGAGTTCCTGCTCGCCCTGGGCGTCCCGCCGCGCCGCATCCCGGAGGCCGTGGAGGCGCGGGGCGCGCTGTTCCGGTCCCTGACGGCGGGCCGCAGACTGCTCGTCCTGCTCGACAACGCGCGCTCGTCCGAGCAGGTCAGGCCGCTGCTGCCGGGCGGCGACCACTGCACCACCCTGGTCACGAGCCGGGACCGGCTCGGCGGTCTCGTGGCCTCCGACGCGGCCCGGCCCGTACCCCTCGGGCTGCTGCCCCCGGCCGACTCCGCCGCGCTCCTGACCACGGTCCTCGGCGGGGAACGGGTCGCGGCCGAACCCGTCGCCGCCGCGCGGCTCGCCGGGCTCTGCGACGGGCTGCCGCTCGCGCTGCGGGTGACGGCGGCCCGGCTGGCCGAACGGCCGCGCTGGACGCTGGACGCGATGGTCGGTGAACTCGCCGACGAACAGGGCCGGTTGATGCTGCTGGACATCGAGGACCGGGGAGTGTCGGCGGCGCTGCGGCTCACCGTCCAGCAACTGCCCGAGTCCGCGGCCCGGCTGTTCCGGGCGATCGGTCTGCACACCGGGTCCGATCTGGACCGGTTTGCGGCGGGCGCGCTCGCCGGGACCTCGCCCGCGCAGGCGTCCGCCGATCTGGACCGGCTGGCCGCCGCCCATCTGCTCACCGAGTCGGTGCCCGGCCGCTGGATGCCGCACGACCTGGTGCGCCTGTACGCCCGGCACCTCGCTGAGGACGCCGACCCGGAGGGGCTGCCCCGGCTCTTCGACCACTACCTGTACACCGGGCTCGCGGCGGACGCCGCCGCCGAGCCGGGCTCCCAGCCCTGCTATTCGCTGCCCGCCGACGCCCGGCGGCCCGCCGCCACCCGGGAGTTCGAGGACCGTACGGCGGCCCTCGACTGGTACGTGGCGGAGCGCGTCGCCCTGGAGGGCGCGGTGACCGCCGCCGCGTCCCTCGGCCTGCACGACCGGGCCTGGCGGCTCGCCCTGCTGCAGTGGCCGCTGATGCTGATGCGGATAGGGGACGGCTGGACACCGCTCCTGAAGGCGGGGCTGGCCTCCGCCGAGCACATCGCCGACCTGGACGCGCAGTCCCGGGTGCGGGCGCTGCTGGGCTGGATCCTGCACGCGGAGGGCCGGAACGCGGAGGCGCTCGTCCACCTGGAGAAGGCACCCGGTCTCGCCGCCCGGGTCGGCGACACGATCAGCGAGACCATCGCGTACGTCAACTACGCCGCCGTCCTGGACGCGACGGGGGAGCACGAGCGGGCCGGGCTGCTGATGGTGCACGCGGTCTCCCTCGCCGACCGGATCGGGCACCCGTCCACCCAGGTGCTGTCCCTCCAGCACCTGGCGGCGCACTGCCTGAAGGCCGGGGACTTCGAGGCGGCGCTCGCGCACACCCTGCGCGCGGGGGAACTCGTCGCGCCGGAGTCGGTGGTCGTCCAGGCCCAGCTGCAGATCGTCAGGGGCGAGGCGCTGGCGGGCTCCGGCCGCCTCGAAGAGGCCGCCGACCAGCTGGAACAGGCGATCGTGGCGTCCGAGGCGGCGGGTTTCCCGGAGGGGTCGGCGCGGGCCGCCGCACACCTCTCCCGGCTGACGGCGGATCGCTAGAGACGCTCTCCCATGGCTGGCGGCGGATCGTCGGCGCCGTCCTCTCGTGGTCGACGGCGGATCGTCTGTGGTGCTCTCTCATGGCTGACGGTGGATCGTCCGTGGTGCTCTTTCGTGGCCGACCGTGGATCGTCCGTGGTGCTCCCTCACCGCTGACGGTGGATCGTCCGCGCCGCTCTTTCACCGCTGACAGCGGATCGTTAGCACCGCGCAAGCGGGACGGCAGTGCGGCGCCGGAAGCTGAACGAGGCCCACCACTCGGAGAGGGCTCGTACCGCGTCACGGGGGAGAACCACCATGCGTCACCACCACAAGTCCGTCGTCCTGGCCGCCGCGGCCGTCGCCGCCCTCTCGCTCGGTCTCACCGCCTGCGGCGGGGACGGCGCCACCGGCGCCAAGGATGCGGGCAATGCCTCCGCGCAGGCGCCCACGGGCGCCACCGGCGACAAGGCCACCACCGCGGGTGCGACGGACCAGGCCGCGGCGAAGAGCGGCGGCTCGGGCTCCACCGGCGCTACCGGCGCCTCGACGAGCGGCTCGACCGACGGCGGCAGCGGCTCGAAGGGCTCCACGGCCGGTTCCACGGGCGGCTCCTCCACCGGCTCGTCCACCGGCGGCGGTTCGTCCACCGGCAAGGCCCCGGCCTGCGCCTACAACGACATCAAGGTCACGGCGGCGAAGGCCGACGAGGTCCCGACCGAGCACATCGTGCTCACCGCCACCAACGTCTCGGGCCGCGCCTGCACCCTCCTGAAGTACCCGCTGCTCGCCTTCGGCCCGATCCAGACCGCGAAGGACGTTCCGGCGGTCGCCAAGAGCAGGCCCGCGGCCCCGGTCGTCCTGCGGCCCGGCGCCCCCGCGTACGCCAACGTCCGCGTCTCGCTCGGCGGGGTCCACGAGAACAACAAGGTCGTGAAGGAGTTCAACGTGAACCTCTTCGCCGCCGGGGGCCCGGCCGAGGGCAGCGTCGTGGTGAAGGCACCGGCCGGTGGCCTGGCCGTCGACGAGTCCGCCGCGAAGACGGGTTACTGGACCGAGGAACTGCGCAACGGCGCCGACGAGTTCTGATCCGGCCGTTCTCGTACGGTCGGATCCCGGCCGCCGTATCGGCCCCGGCGTCCGGCCCGCGCGTGCTCCCGGCCCTCGCCCCCGCCTCCTTCCCGGTCCTCGCCCCCGTGGCGCCCGGGTCTCGTCCCCGCCCTGCCCAGGGACTCGCTTCCGCCCCGCCCAGGACCCGCTTCGGGTCCCGCGCGGGGCGGTGGCGCGTAACGCCCCCGTGAATTACCCCGTGACGGATGGGGCGAGAGGGGCGCCAGATGGCTCGGCTGCGCCGGGTGTCCGGAGAGCGGTGCTGTGCGGTGAAGCGCCAGGTGAGCGCGTGCCCGGTGGGTCCCGAACGGCGACCGGGGCACCCATCGGCGATCTGGCGCATCGTCATGTCCGGTGTGTGGCACGGGTGTTGCGGAATGTCGGGCGCTCTTGTGGGTTTCCTATGGATCAGTCAATCTTTCGGTCATCAGCCGGTCAAGCGAGACGGTGCGAGCCTCGCATCGCCTTGTCATGAGCCTGCTAAAAAGTGACCACCATGCCCGTGTGCACCTCTGGTTCCCCCCACCGCACGTCCTCATGGCGCCACCCCCACAGCACCACCCAGCCCCACGCACCACAAGCACCACAAGCACCTCCCCCCACAGCACCCCCACACCCCCAGCCCCCCACAGCGATGCCCCCACGGCAGAGCACCCCCACACGAGGAGGACACCTCACATGTCAGTGACGCGTGACGCACGTCGGAGAACCGCCACCGCCGCGGTCGTGGCAGCCGCGGCCCTCGCGCTCGGCTCGCTCGCGGCCTTCCCGGCCGCCGCCGCGCCGACGGCCCCCCAGGGCGTCATCGGGAACGCCGGAGCGCCGGGCACCATCGCGGGCAGCTACATCGTGACCCTCGAAGGGTCGGCACCCGCCGCGAGCGCCGAGGGCCGCGCGGTGGCCGCCAAGTTCGGCGCGAAGATCCAGCGCACGTACACCTCCGCGGTCAACGGCTACGCCGTCGAGCTCTCCGAGGCGCAGGCGAAGAAGCTCGCGGCCGACCCGGCGGTGACGTCGGTGGTCCAGAACCGGGTCTTCACGGTCGACGGCACGCAGCCGTCCCCGCCCTCCTGGGGGCTCGACCGGATCGACCAGAAGGCGCTGCCGCTGAACCAGAGCTACAGCTACCCGGACAGTGCGGGCGAGGGCGTCACGGCGTACGTCATCGACACCGGTGTCCGGATCACCCACGCCGACTTCGGCGGGCGCGCCTCCAACGGCTACGACGCCATCGACAACGACAACGTCGCGCAGGACGGCCACGGCCACGGCACCCACGTCGCCGGCACGGTCGCCGGTACGGCGTACGGCGTCGCCAAGAAGGCGAAGATCGTCGCCGTCCGCGTCCTCAACAACTCCGGCTCGGGCACCACCGCCCAGGTCGTCGCGGGCATCGACTGGGTCACCCGGAACGCCGTGAAGCCGGCCGTCGCGAACATGAGCCTCGGCGGCGGCGTGGACACCGTCCTCGACCAGGCCGTCCGCAACTCGATCGCCTCCGGCGTCAGCTACGCGGTCGCGGCGGGCAACTCCAACGCCGACGCGAACAACTTCTCGCCCGCCCGCGTCGCCGAGGCGATCACGGTCGGCTCCACGACCAACACCGACGCCCGCTCCAGCTTCTCCAACTACGGCACGGTCCTGGACCTGTTCGCACCGGGCACCTCCATCACCTCGTCCTGGAACACCAGCGACTCCGCCACCAACACCATCTCCGGTACGTCGATGGCGGCCCCGCACGCGGCCGGTGCCGCAGCCGTCTACCTGGCGGGCAACCCGACCGCGTCCCCGGCGCAGGTCTCGGCCGCCCTCACGAGCGCGGCCACCCCGAACGTGGTCACCAACCCCGGCACCGGTTCCCCGAACCGGCTCCTGTACGTGGGCGGCGGCTCCACCAACCCGCCCACCGGCCCGAAGTTCGAGAACACCGCCGACTACGCGATAGCCGACAACGCGACCGTCGAGTCCCCGGTCACCGTCAGCGGTGTCACGGGCAACGCCCCGGCCGCCCTCCAGGTCCCGGTGAACATCGTCCACACCTACATCGGTGACCTCCAGGTCCAGCTGATCGCGCCCGACGGCTCGGCCTACACGCTGAAGGCCTTCGGCGTCGGCGGTAGCGCGGACAACATCAACACCACGTACACCGTGAACGCCTCCGCCGAGGTGGCGAACGGCACCTGGAAGCTCCAGGTCTCGGACAACGCCGCCGCCGACACCGGAAAGATCGACTCCTGGGCCCTGCAGTTCTGATCCCAGCGGTTCCGGTCCCAGCGGTTCCGATCCGAGTGGTTCTGATCCGAGTGGTTCTGATCCCGACCGGCTGAACGACGAAGGCTGAAGCACGAGGGGCGGTCGCCTACGGGCGGCCGCCCCTTCCGGCCGTCCTTCCCCTGCCGTGCCTTCAGGCCGCCTTCCCCCTGCCGCCGCTGTCGTCGCCGTCCTCGGCAGCCCTGGCCCGAATGCCCTACCTGCCCGGATGCCGTACCCGTCCGCCTACCTCACCCGTCCGAATGTCCCACCTGCCCGAATGTCCCACCCGCCCCCTTTCGCCCACCCCGCCCGTCCGTGCCCTTCCTTCGGCCGCGTACGATGCGCGCTCGATCGTTTGTTCGCGCCGACCGCCCCGAAATCAGGAGCCCGCCCCCGTGGAGCCGACCCAGCCGACCCCACCGCCCCAGCAGCCCCAGCCGCCCAGGGAGGGCCCGCAGCAGGGGGGATGGCCCGCCCCGGCGCCGGGCCCGTACACCTCCCCGGGGATGCCGTACGCGGCGGGGCCCTACGGCGGTCCGCCCGGCACGGGCCCGTACGGGCAGCCCCGCCGGACCACCAACGGGCTCGCCATCGGCTCCCTCGTCTCGGGCATCGTCTGCTGCCTCCCGCCCCTCGGGCTGGTCCTCGGGCTCGTCGCCCTCCCGCAGATCAAGAAGCGGGGGCAGGCGGGCAAGGGCCTGGCCGTCACGGGCATCGCGCTCTCCGTCGTCAGCTGTCTGCTGATCGTCGTCGGCTTCGCCACCGGTGGTTTCCGCACGGTCTGGGACGGCTTCAAGGAGGGGGTGGACGAGGCCGCCCGCTCGAAGTCGCCGATGGACCTGCGGACCGGACAGTGCTTCGACGACCGGAGCGCGGAGAAGGCCGAGTACACCACCGGCGTCACGCTGGTCGACTGCGCCCGGCCGCACGAGGGCGAGGTCACCGGCGACTTCAAGGTCACCGGCTTCGACGCGTGGCCCGGCGAGGACGCCATCGACACGATCGCGGAGAAGCGCTGCGAGAAGGTCAACACCGCCTACGCGCTGGACACCTGGGCCGTGCCGCTCGACGCCTGGACGTACTACTACCTGCCGAGCAAGCAGAGCTGGCGGCTCGGCGACCGGACCGTGACCTGCGCGTACTTCGGTGACAAGGAGAAGCTCACCGGTTCGCTGCGCGCCGACGCGACCACGCTCGACGCCGACCAGCTGCACTTCCTGAAGACGGTCAACCCGATCGAGACGGTGTCCTACGCGGAGCCGGAGGCGGACCCGGACGAGGACCTCGCGGCCAACAAGAAGTGGGCCGGGGAGATGGTCGTGGCCATCGACGGGGCGCGGGCCGGTCTGCGGGGGCACGTCTGGCCGGGCACGGCCAGGGCCCAGGCCGACGCCCTGGGCCAGCAGCTCGCGACGGCGTCCACGGAGTGGGGCAAGCTGGCGGTCGCCGCCGACTCGGAGACCTACTGGGTGGCGTACGCCGAGGTCTGGGACCACCTGCCCGAGGACCTGGGAGTGAAGGTCCGCACCGCGCTCCGCCTGACGGCAGAGCCCCCGACGGACCCGGGCACGGAAACCTCGGTCTGACCACGGGACTCCGGGTACGGCGACCCCGGTCCGGGATTCCCCGTGAGGGTTCCCGGTCCGGGGTTTCCCGTGAGGGTCCCCGGTCCGGGGTTTCCCGTACGGGTCCCGGGTCCGGGGTCTTCCGTACGGGTCCCGGATCCGGGATTCCCCGTACGGGGTTCGCCCTACGGGTCCCGAGCGCGGGTTCCCCGTAAGGGTTCCGATTACTGGTACCGGTACGGGTACGGATACAGGCACGGGAACGGGGCCGGGTCTCCTCTCGGAGGCCCGGCCCCGTCGTGCGCGGACCGAGACGGTGTCCCGGGGACGGCGGCCCGTGACCGACCGCCGTTCCGGTGCACCGCGTACGGCGGGACGCCGGTCCGCGGTCAGGGGCCCGGCCGCCCGTGCGGGGCGGCCGGGGAGGTGGTCAGCGGCGGGTGAGGCCCCGGTCGATGGCGGTGATCAGCTCGCCGTTCGCGGTGTCCCCGTCGAGCGACCAGATCATCGCGCCGCCGAGCCCGTTCTGGCGCACGTACTTCGCCTTGGCGCGCAGCACGGTCGGGTCGTCGTACGTCCACAGGGTGGTGCCGTCGAAGAGCCAGGCGTGCCCGTCGCGGTAGCCCCGGTAGACCTTGTACGTGCCCGAGGCGGCCAGGGTCTTCAGGTGCTTGTAGTCCTCGGAACCGGCCGTCCAGGTCGCGGGGGCGGGGCCCGCGGCGGGCTGGCCGAGGCCGTCGCCGCCGCCGGTGACACCGGTCCAGCCCTGGCCGTAGAACGGCATTCCGACCACCAGCTTGTGGGCGGGGGCGCCGCGCCGCAGCCAGTCGTTGACGGTCTGGTCGACGCTGAAGTCGTTCCTGGCGTACAGCGCGGACTGGTGGTTGGCGGTCGACTCGCCGGACACGTGGAAGTCGTAGCCCTGGAGGTTCACGAAGTCGAAGTCCCGCATGATCTTGGCGACTTCGAAGCCCGCGTCGATCTTGGCGGGGGCGGTGGGCACGTACGCGCTGAGGTCGTAGTGCTTGCGCTTCGGCAGCGAGCGCCCGTAGGTGTCGAGCTGGGTGCGGAACTCCCGTACGAGCTTGGTGAAGTTGGGCTTGTCCTCGGGGCGGATCACGTTCCCGGGGGCGCCGTCGGAGCCCGGCCACTCCCAGTCGAGGTCGACGCCGTCGAAGACCCCGGCGGCTGCACCGGCGCCGCCGCGGGCGCCGTCGACGGGCAGGTTGCCCTTGATGTAGGTGTCGATGCAGGAGGAGACGAGCTTCTTGCGCCCGGCGTCGGTGCGGACCGCGTCGGAGAAGTAGGCGGAGCCGCTCCAGCCGCCCAGCGAGATCATGACCTTGAGCCCGGGGTGCTTCGCCTTCAGCTCACGCAGCTCGTTGAAGCTTCCGGCGAGCCGCTGGTCGGCGGTGTCCCCGACGCCGTCCACCGAGGAGGCGGCGTCGACCGGGCGCACGTAGTCCGCCCACGGGTCGGAGCCGGGGAGGTTGCCCATCTGGCACTTTCCATCGGCGTCGACCACGCCGAAGGCATAGTTGATGTGGCTCAGCTTGGCGGCGGTGCCGCTCGTCTCCAGGTCCTTGACCTGGAAGTTCCGGCCGTAGATGCCCCACTGGGTGAAGTAGCCGATGCGCTTGAGCGCGGGCTTCTGCGAGGCGGGCTGGTGGGCGTCGGCGGCGGGGGCCAGGGTGGCGAGGAGGCCGAGGGCGGCCGCGGCGGCGGTGCCGAGGGTCAGCTTGGTCATGACTCTGGGACGCATGGGCTCGTTCCTGTGCGAGGCGGGCTGGAGCGTGCGGCGTGCTGGCAGGAAAGTATTGGTCTGTACCAATCAGGTCAAGGGGTTCGGCGGTATTCGATCAAGTGCCTACGGCATCCATCGGCCGGGCCAAGCTCCTTGCGGGGGGCGGAGGTTCGGCGAAATGGGGGTCGGCGGCGAGGGGGTGTCCGGGGTGGATCGGAGTGTCCCCGGGGTGGCGTCGGTCCGTGGGTGCGGGCTCGTCCGGACGCGGCGGGGCCGGTGGATTCGGCGCGGTCCGGCGGCGTCTAGCCCGGCGGGTTCCTGGGGGCAAGGGGTCGGACCCTTGCGTCATCACTTCGAGTGAAACTCTGGCCCATGCTTGCGGACCGCGACCGACGGTTGTCACTCTGTAGCTGACAGTCAACCTGAGGGGAGTGTCCAGTGACGTTCGGTGAGCAGCCCGCCTATCTGCGCGTGGCGAGCGATCTGCGGGAGAAGATCGCCAACGGCTCGCTCCCGCCGCACACCCGCCTCCCCTCGCAGGCGCGCATCCGCGAGGAGTACGGGGTGTCGGACACGGTCGCGCTGGAGGCCCGCAAGGTGCTCATGGCCGAGGGGCTGGTGGAGGGGCGGTCCGGCTCGGGGACCTATGTGCGCGAGCGGCCGGTGCCGCGCCGGATCTCCCGCTCCGGGTACCGCCCCGCGACCGGCGCCAATCCCTTCCGGCAGGAGCAGGCGGACGAGGGCGCCCGGGGCACCTGGGACTCGAACAGCGAGCAGGAGCCCGCGGCCCCCGAGGTGGCCGAGCGGCTCGGCATCGAGCCGGGGGAGCGGGTGATGCGCACCCGGTACGTGTACCGGGACGGCGGCGAGCCCATGATGGTCGCCACCTCCTGGGAGCCCCTCGCGGTCACCGGCCGCACCCCGGTGATGCTGCCCGAGGAGGGGCCGCTCGGCGGCTGCGGTGTCGTCGAGCGCATGGCGGCCATCGACGTCGTGGTGGACAACGTGGTGGAGGAGGTCGGCGCCCGGCCGGGGCTCGCCGAGGAACTCCTCGCGCTGGGCGGGGTGCCGGGCCATGTGGTGATGGCCGTGGAGCGCACGTACTACGCCTCCGGGCGCGCGGTCGAGACCGCCGACGTGGTGGTCCCCGCCGACCGCTACCGCCTCTCCTACCACCTGCCGGTCCGCTGAGAGGGCGCCCCGGGGCCCGTACGAGGAGCCACTGACCGCCCGGCGGGCCGCCACGTGACCGGCTGTGGGTGACCCGGTGGCCAGGTGACCAGGTGACCCGGTGACCAGGCCGGTACCGGCGGCCGACTGTGCGGGTACGGACCTGGTCCGAGATCCGGAGGTTCGAGGATCGGCGGTCCGGCGGTGCGGTGAGCGGTGAGCCGGGGATCGGCGGTCCGGCGGCTCGCGGTCGGCCGTGTCGTGACCGGTCTTCTGCGATCTTGCTGTCGACGCCCGACGCCCGACGCCCGACGCCCGACGCCCGACGCCCGACGCCCGACGCCCGACGCCCGTCGTTCGCCGCCCCTGGGTCACCCGGCTCTGTCGGGGAACGCGCCACCCGTCCTTCGGGTGGACGGGTGGAACCTTCCGCGGGGTTCCGGGGTCGGGAACCGGCTCGTGTGTTCGGGGGTGCGGCTGCCGGGTGGGGTGCTTCCGTGGCACCATCTGCGGGGACGTTCGCCGTGAGGGGCCAGAGGGTGCGGGCGGGTGCCGCGCCAGTGCCGGTGGCGGCGGGTCGGGGGCGGTGTCCCCGTCGTCACGGTCGGCCGCCTTCCGTCGGTTCCCGGCCGATCCGTATCTCTTCGTGCAATTCCGTATCCGCTGTGTGAAGGTCAGGCGTAAGCTCCGGCATATGCGGATCGAGGTTTCCCGGAGACCCATGGCGGCGCCCGGAGCGGCGGAGGGAGAAGTCCGATGACCGAAAGCGGCCCCGTCCTCGTCTGGCTCGTCGTCCGGCAGGACGACAACGGCAACCGCTACCGAGTGGGGCGGTACGCGACCGAGGACGAAGCGCAGAAGATGGCCGACAGCCTCGATGCCCGGGGCCACAAGCAGCTCTACTGGGTCGAGCGCATCGGCAGCCCCGCCCTCTGATCCGCCGGATCCTGACGGCCCCGACCGGCCCACGCTCCCCGACGAGCGCGATTCGGACGGCCCCGCCCGCCCCCGGGCTCCGGCGGCCCCGACGGCACCCGGCGGGCAGGAGCGCAGGTGGCCCGCCCGGCCCCGGGCTCCGACGGCCCGCCGGGCGTCCAAGGGCCGGGGCCTCCTGGACCGGGACCGGGCTACGCTCGCGCCCATGACGGATCACACCTCCCGCCCCACCCCGCCGCCCGGCCCCGTCGTGGTCGTCGCGGGCGCCCTCTACGACCGGGGGCGGCTGCTCGCCGCCCGCCGCAGCGCCCCCGCCGAGCTGGCGGGCCGCTGGGAGCTGCCCGGCGGCAAGCTCGAACCGGGCGAGACCCCCGAGGAGGCACTCGTCCGCGAACTGCGCGAGGAGCTCGGCGTCGAGGTCGAACCGGGGGAGCGCATCCCCGGCGAATGGCCGCTCAAGCCCGGCTACGTCCTGCGGGTGTGGACCGCCCGGCTGCTCTCCGGCGAACCCCGCCCCCTGGAGGACCACGACGAACTCCGCTGGCTGACCCGGGCCGAACTGGACTCGGTCGACTGGCTCGACCAGGACCGGCCCGCCGTCGCGGAAGCCGCGCGCGGGCTCCCCGCGACCCCCGTGACCGGAGCACACGGCTGAGTCCCTACGCCGTTCGTGCCACCGTGCGCCCGCTGTTGCGCCCAGCGCGATATCTCGTACCAAATTACGGGTATGTCCTGAATGACCCGTTGGAAGAGGACGTGGGCCTTCCTGCTGACGCACGGCTGGGGAAGTGATCGGGTGTGATCGACACCGACGGCGACCGCGCCGAGTGGAACTTCCCCGCGGAGGCGAACGCCGTGCGTACGGCACGCCACGCGGTGCGCGAGACGCTGCGGGCCTGGGAGCTCGACTCGGAGCTCGGAGATGTGACCGTCCTGCTGGTCAGCGAGCTGGTGACCAACTCCCTGCGGTACGCGTCGGGGCCCATCGGAGTGCGTCTGGTCCGCCCCGACCGCGACCGGTCCGACCCCTCCCGCCCGCCTGGGCTCCTGGTGGAGGTCTCCGATCCGCTTCCGGATCCGCCGACCGAGCGCGCCCCGGGACCGGAGGACGAAGGGGGGCGCGGACTCGGTCTCGTGGCCTGTTCCGCACGCCGCTGGGGAACCCGTAAGGGAAGTAAGGGCAAAACCGTATGGTTCGAGCTGGCTCTGCCTGGTGAGTAAACAGGAAGGGACGACGATCACCGGTACTCGGCGTCAGGCGAACGAGACCACCCTGTGATCGTGAACGTCGTGCCGCCGGTGCCCGAGGTGCTGAATACTGCGGGCATGGCCGGTCCGGTGCGGTGAGCTGGAGGGGACGGTCGCGTGAGCGAGATACCTGAGACGGCGAGCGGCGGCGTCGTGTGGCACAGCAGCCCGCCCGGCTCCATCTATGACTACATCCGGGTGGCGTCCTTCTCGATCGGGCCCGACGGCCTCGTCGAGCAGTGGAGCCGACGGGCCGTCGACCTCTTCGGAGTCACCGCCGAAGAGGCCAGGGGCAAGGACCCCGTCGAGGTCTTCATGCCCGCCGACCTGCGTGAGCGCGGCCGGCGCAGGGTCCGGGAGATCCTCGACGGCAAGGAGTGGACGGGCCTCGTCCCGTTCCGCGTCCCCGGCGAGGACCGGCCCCGTGGCATCGCCGAGATGTACGTCATGCCCAGCGAGACCCCCAGTGGGGAGCGGGCCGCGCTCTGCATCGTCGTCGATGTGCGCGCCCTGCGCCGGATCGAGACCGACCTCGCCGCCTCGCAGGCGATTTTCGGCCAATCTCCCTTCGGTTTCCTCCTCTTCGGCACCGACCTCACCGTCAAGCGGGCCAACCGGCGGTTCGCCACCGTCTTCGGCGGCTCCGCCGACGACCACCGGGGCCGTACCGTCCACGACTACCTCGGCCGCGCCGAGGCCGACCGGCTGACCGCCGCCCTCCGGGGCGTCCTCGACACCGGCGAGTCCGTCACCGACTTCGAGATCATCGGCGCCGCGCCCGGCGCCAGGGACCGCCGCCACTGGTCCGTCAACCTCTACCGGGTGCACAGCGGCTCGGGGCGCCCCATCGGCGTCGCGGGCCTCGGCATCGACGTCACCCGCCGCCACAGCACCGCCAGGGAAGCGGCCAGCGCACGCCGCAACCTCGCCCTCCTCAACGAGGCGGGCGCCCGCATCGGCAACTCCCTCGACCTGGAGGCCACCGCCCGCGCCCTCCTCGACGTCGCCGTCCCCGGCTTCTGCGACCTGGCCTCCGTCGACCTCTACCAGGGCCTGCTCACCGGCGACGAAGCACCACCGGGCCGGTGGGGCAGCTCCCACGACATCGGCTACGGAGCGGGCAGCGCCGAACTGCGCAGGGTCGCCTTCGCCAGCGCCGTCTCGGACGCCGCCCTGAGAACCGACGGCGGCCACGAACCCGGCAGCGGCTGTTGCGGCCCCGAACACATCGAGGTCGGCGCCGTCCACCGCTACCCCTTCAACTCGCCGTGCGCCGGAGCCCTGCGGACCGGCCGCCTCCGGACCGTCCCCGGCTCCGGGGGGGACCTCGTCCAGTCCACCCTGGTCGTCCCGATGACCGCCCACGACACCGTCGTCGGCCTCGTCCAGTTCTCCCGCACCAAGGGCAGCGAACCCTTCGGCGAGCGCGACCGGGCCCTCGCCGCCGAACTCGCCGCCCGCGCCGCCGTCTCCATCGACAACGCGCGCCTCTACCGCCGCGAGCACGAGCGCGCCCTCATCCTCCAGCGCAGCCTCCTGCCGCCCGGCGACCCGGAGGCGGCCGGACTCGACATCGCCTGCCGCTATCTGCCCGGGACCGCCGCCACCGAGGTCGGCGGCGACTGGTTCGACGTCATCGAACTCCCCGGGCACCGCACCGCCCTCGTCATCGGGGACGTCATGGGACGGGGACTGCGCGCCGCCGTCGCCATGGGCGAACTGCGCACCGCCGTCCGCACCCTCGCCCAGCTCGACCTGGAACCCGCCGAAGTCCTCTCCCACCTCGACGAGATCGCCCGGGGACTGGGCGCCCCCATCGGCGCCCAGCAGTCCCGCAACCACAAGGGCCGGGGCCCCGAACTCTCCGAGGTCTACCTCGCGACCTGCGTCTACGCCGTCTACGACCCGGTGACGCGCCGCTGCACCTTCGCCAACGCCGGGCACCTCCCGCCGGTCCTCGTCGAACCGGGCAAGGCCGCCGTCCTGCTCGACGTACCCCCCGGGATGCCGCTCGGCGTCGGCGGCGAACCCTTCGAGGAGGTCGAGGTCGAACTGCCCGAGGGCGCACTCCTCGCCCTCTACACCGACGGCCTCGTCGAGTCCCGCGACCACCCCCTGGACGAGGGCCTGAGCGCCTTCCAGCGGGCCCTCACCGACCCCGTCCGCCCGCTGGAGGACGTCTGCGACCGGGTCCTCACGACCCTGAACACCGGGCACGGCGAGGACGACATCGCCCTGCTCATGGCGAGGATCCAGGGACTGCCCGGCGAGGCGGTCGGCGACTGGCAGCTGCCCAGGGAGCCCCGCTCGGTCGGCCGCGCCCGGGAACTCGCCCGCGCGCAGCTGGGTGCCTGGGGCCTCGAAGGGCTCGTGGACACCGTCGAACTCCTCGTCAGCGAACTCGTCACCAACGCGCTCCGGTACGGCGAGGGGGAGATCCGGCTGCGGATGCTCCGCGACCGCACCCTCGTGTGCGAGGTGTGGGACGCGGGGCTCGTCCAGCCGCGCCGCCGCCGCGCCAAGGACACCGACGAGGGGGGCAGGGGCCTCCAGCTCGTCGGGCTCCTCAGCTCCTCGTGGGGCGCGCGGCGGACCCCGCGCGGCAAGACCGTCTGGTTCGAACTGGACCTCCCGGACGGCGAGGGCACGGCGGAGCCCACGGTGGAACAGCTCCTGAGCATGTTCTGACCCCGGGCCCGGCCCGGGCCTGAGGGTCCCGCGCGGCCCGACCCCGCCGGCCCCGCTCGACCGGGCCCCGTCCGGCCCGACCTGGCCAGGCCCCACACGGCCCGAGATCCCGCGCGGCCCGGCCCCGCTGGGTCCCGGCTCGGCTCTGCCCGGCCCCGCTCGACCAGACCCCCTCCGGCCCGGCCCGAGTCGTTCCTCCCCGCCTCGCCCGGTCGTCGCCCCGCCCCGGCCGTCACTCCTTGAGCGCGGCGAGCCGGGCCTCGATCTCGGCGCTGTCGCCCAGCGCGTCCAGCTGCTCGAACTGCGCGTCGAGCGAGGAGGCCGCGAGTTCCTCCTTGCCCAGGGCCCGCGCCTCCTCGCGGCGCACCTTGTCCTCGAACCGGCTCAGTTCGCTGGTCGGGTCGAGGACGTCGATGTTCCGCACCGCGTCCGTCATGGTGTTCCGTGCCCGCGCCGACCGGGCGCGGGCCACCAGCTCGTCCCGCTTCGCCGTCAGCTCGCCCAGCTTGGCCCGCATCTGGTCGAGGCCCGTCCGCAGCTTCGCCACCACCTCGGTCTGGGCGGCGATCGTCGGCTCCGCCGTCCGCGCCTCCTTCTCCGACTGGAGCTGACGGCCGAGCGCCACCTTCGCCAGGTTGTCGAAGCGGTCGGCCTCCGCCGCCTGCCCGGCGCCGCGCAGCGCGTCGGCCTTCCGGCTGGCGGCGAGTGCCTTGCCGCCCCACTCCTTCGCCGCCGCCACGTCCTCCTGGTGGTCCTGCTCCATCAGCCGGAGGTTCCCGATGGTCGAGGCGACCGCCTCCTCCGCCTCCCCGATGTTGCCCGTGTACTCGCGGATCAGCTGGTCCAGCATCTTCTGCGGGTCCTCCGCCTGGTCGAGCAGGGCGTGGATGTTGGCCTTCGCCAGCTGGGTCACCCGGCCGAGGACGGTCTGCTTGCTCATGGTGCTTCTCCTTGTGGGGGACGGAGAGGGAGGGAACGGGGGTACGGGAGTGAGGTCGTCGTCCCGGTCGCCGCCGGGGCTCAGAGGTCGTCGTTCCGGTCGCAGCCAGGGCTCAGAAGCGGCCGCCACCGCCGAGCCGGCCACGGGTGCCGCTGCCCCCGAAGCTGCCGGGCCCGCCGCCGGAGCCCCCGGACCGGCCGCCGGAGCCGCCGGGACCCCGGCCGTGTCCGCCGGACCCGCCGCCGAACAGTCCGCCGAGGATGATGCCGCCGAGCACCGCACCGCCGAGCCCGCCACCGGTTCCGGCCGTCCCGAACGGACCGCCGGAGCCGCCGGGACCGCCCCCGGGGCCGTTCGGGTTGCCGTAGGCCCGTACGTCCCGCTCGGCGAGGTCCTGGGCGCGGCGGGCGAGCGCGTCCGCCCGCTGGGCCTCGGCGAGGGCGGCGGCCGGTTCGTCGGCCCCGGCCAGGGACCCGGCCTCCTCCAGGTGCCGCTGGGCCTCGGCCAGCCGGGTCCTGGCCTCGGCCCCGACCGCGCCCCGGTGCGTGGTGACGTAGTCCGTGGCGGCGCCGACCGCCGAGCGGGCCGTCAGCGTCGCCTGGCCGAGGAGCGCGCGGGCGCGCCGGTCGCCCGAGACGTGCTCCCTGGCCCCGGCCAGGGCCTCGTCGAGCGCGGTGTCGGCCTCCTCGATCCGGCGGAGCGCGTCGATGGGGTCGTACCGTCCGGCGTCCACGGCCCGCCGGACCTCGGCGAGCACCGACGCGGCGCGGGCGGTCCGGCCCCGGAGGTCGGCGGTGGCCGCGCCGTCCCGGGCGCCCTCCAGCAGCCCCCGGGCCTCCGCGAGGTCGGCGTCGGTCTCGGCGAGGGCCCCGGTCAGCCGGCCGGCCGCCTCGGCCAGTTCCCGGGCCCGCCGGTCCACGGCCCCGATCAGCCGGGCCGCCTGGCCCACGGCTCCCTCGGCGGCCCGGATGTGGACGGCGGCCCCGCCGTTGTCCCCGGTGTCGATCCGCTGGCGGGCCTGGTTGACATGGGTCGTCGCGAAGACCAGCCGGTCCTTGGCCTGCTCGACGTCGCCGCCGACGGGGGCGGAGGCGCTGTCCGCGTACCGTTCGCGCAGGGCCGCCAGGGTCGCCTCGGCGGCGCCCGTCCGGCCGGTCTGCTCGCGGAAGGCGGCCTCGACGGCCAGCAGGGCCTCGGGCGCGGTCCGTTCCAGGGCCCGGAGCCGGTCGAAGTCCTCGGTCTCGGCGTCGAGCCGGGCGTCGGCCTCGGCGCAGCCGCGCAGGATCTCGGTGAGCAGCTCCCGGCGGGTGGCGTCGTCCTCGGGGAAGGCGTCGTCGAGCCGCTGGCGCAGCCGGAAGGCGGCCGTCAGCCGTTCCTCGGCGAAGGCGACCGCCTCGGTGAAGGGGCGGACCGCCTCGTCGCCGAACTGGGCGGTCGCGAAGCCGAGTTCCTCCCGGCTGGTGCGGACGGCGTCGTCGGTGGCGACCAGGGCCCTGCGGGCCTCCCCGTCGAGCGCGTCGAGGGACGGCGGGGCGGCTTCGGGGGGCGGGCCCCAGCCCCGGTCGCCGCCGGGGGTGGTGCGGGTCTCGGTCCTGCGGCGCCTCTTGACGTACGCGTACGCCGCCACGGCCCCGGCGCCGCCGACGAGCACCACGGGCAGCACCAGGTCGGTGGCGGAGCCGCCGCTCTCGGAGGCGGCGCCGGGGTCGGCCGGTCCGGGGGTGACGGCGGGGACGGGCACGGGCAGGTCGGCGAGGACGGCCGCGTAGCCGTCGGCGGCGCCGATGGCGGCGCCCGCCCAGTCGTTCTGCCGGAGCGCGGGTTCGATCGCGGTGCGGGCGACGTCGTCGAGCTGGGCGCGGGTGAAGCGGGAGGCGGGGTCGGCGGAGTAGCCGTAGCGGCGGTCGTGGGTGGCGACGGCGAGGAGCAGGTCGTCGGCGCCGAGGCCGTTGCGCTGGGCGGTGGCGTCGGCCCAGTCCTGTCCGCCGCGTCCGGAGAAGTCGCGGACGTAGACGACGAAGAGCTGGACGCGCCGGGCGTCGTAGAGCCTGCCGAGGGCCCGGACCACGGCGGGGCGGCGGTCGCCGAGGGCGTCCACCCGGTCGGTGATCTGGCCGTCCCGGGACAGGGTGACGGGGTCGTCGGCGTGCGCCCCGTGGACGGCGGGCACCAGGAGCCACCACGCCGCCGCCAGTACCGAGAGGAGGGCTCGGGTGGCTCGGTGCGGCACACGGGCGGCTTTTCGCGTCACAGAAGGGAGGCTATGTCCGCATATGGGGGCCCGCGACCGGGAGGGAGGGGTGGAGTCCGGACCCGGGGTGGGGTCGGGGCCCGGTGTGGGGGAGGGGTCTCGACTGGGCCGCACGAGTGGGATTTTCAGACAGGGCGCCGTGTCGTGATGGCCGGATCTCCATTGTCCTTTTCATTGGGTGGGTCATAGGTGTGATCATCTCCAAATGTAATAAATCTGGACGAAGGGGTACATGTCATGTCCCAGATCGGCGCCCCTCGCGGGAGGACATGCTCCAGGAGCCCCCGCTCCCGCACGCTCCGCTCCGTCGCCACCCTCAGCAGCGCCGTCCTCGCCCTCACCCTCCTCGCCGGATGCAGCTCCGGCGACCCGGCCGACGAGATCTCCGGCGCGGCGCAGGACAATGCGCCCGCCACCCGCGACAAGGTCGCCGACGGAGGCACCCTGCGCTGGGCCGTCGACGCCCTGCCCACCACCCTGAACACCTTCCAGGCCGACGCCGACGGCACCACCAGCCGCATCGCCGGGGCGGTGCTCCCCTCCCTCTACACCCTCGACGCCCGGGGCAGGCCGCAGCTGAACCCCGACTACCTGGAGTCCGCGCAGGTCGTCGAGACGGAGCCCAAGCAGGTCGTCCTCTACAAGCTCCACCAGCAGGCCGTCTGGAGCGACGGGCGCGAGGTCGGCGCCCCCGACTTCGTCGCCCAGTGGCGGGCGCTCAGCGGCCGGGACACCGCGTACTGGACCGCCCGGAACTCCGGCTACGAGCGGATCGAGAAGATCGAGAAGGGCAAGAACGACCTGGAGGTCCGGGTCACCTTCGCCAAGCCCTACGCCGACTGGCGGTCCCTCTTCACCCCGCTCTACCCGAAGCAGGTGATGGGCTCCCCGAACGCGTTCAACGACGGGGCCCGCACCACGCTGAAGGCCACCGCGGGACCGTTCCTGCTGAAGTCGGTCGACCGGAAGAGCGGCGACGTCACCCTCGTCCGCAACCCCCGCTGGTGGGGACAGACCGCCAAGCTCGACAGCCTCGTCCTCAAGGCCGTGCCCCGCGCCGACCGCACCCAGGCCCTCGCCGACGGCATCCTCGACCTCGCCGAGATCGACCGCGCCACCGCCGACCGGATCTCCCTCGCCCTCCGCGACGCCCGCGCCGGACGCAGCGGCGCGCAGGCCGCCCTCGCCCACGGCCCCGGCTCCGGGATCACCCCCGGCAAGGCCCTGAGGTCCTGGGCCCTCGCGCACGGCTCCGACGAGGAGAAGGCCGAGGAGGTCCGGGCCGCCCGCGCCGAGAACCAGGAGGCCGTCACCCGCTACGCGAGCGCCCAGACCACCCTCACCAGGTACACCGTCCGCAAGTCCCTGGAGCCCGCCTACACCCAGCTCTCCCTGAACGGCGAGTCCGGACCGCTCTCCGACGAGCGGGTGCGCCGGGCGGTGGCCCGCGCGATCAACCGCCAGGAGCTCGCCGACTCCGTCCTCAAGCCGCTCGGCCTCCCCGCGAGCCCGCCCGGCAGCCACCTGGCCCTCGAAGGCCAGGCCGCCTACGCCGACAGCAGCGACGCGCTCGGCGGCCAGGACACCAAGGAGGCGCGCGCCCTGCTCGCCGACGCGGGCTGGGTCCCCGGCGGCGCCACCCGCAAGCCCGCCGGGACCAAGGCGGGCAGCGAGGCGGACAAGCAGGTGAAGGCGGAGAAGGAGAAGGCGGAGAAGGGGGAGGGCGACTCCGGCGACGGGAAGAAGGGGAACGACACCCCCTCCGACGAAGGCCTCTACATCGTCGGCGACGACAAGCCCGGCGACCGCCACGTCGTCGCCCTCGGCGAGGACGGCCCCGGCAGCGGCACCGCCGTCCTCGCCCCGGCCCCCGCGGCCGCCCGCCAGAGCGCCGCCCTCCTCGCCCGCGCCGAGGCCCTCGACACCGGTACGGGCGCCGCCGCCCACGCCGCCAGGACCGTCGCCAGGACCGACAAGGGCGTCGCCGGGGCCTACGCCCCGCGCGGCTCCGCCGCCCCCGCGGCCGTGCCCGAGGCCAACCAGGCCCTCGGCAAGGACGGCAAGCCGCTCGTCCTCCGCTTCGTCCTGCCGTCCGGCCCCGGCTCCGAGTCGCTGCGCGCGGTGGGCGACCGGATCGTCCGGATGCTCGACGCGGTCGGCATCCGTACCGCCGTCACCAAGGTCTCCGACGAGAGCTTCTTCAAGGACCACGTGGCCTCCGGCGACTACGACCTGGCCCTCTACTCCTGGCCCGCCTCCGCCTTCCCCGCGACCGACGCCCGGCCGATCTTCGCCAAGCCCGAGCCCGCCTCGGACGGCTCCCTCCTCGTCGAGCAGAACTACTCGCGGGTCGGCACCGACCGCATCGACCAGCTGTTCGACCAGGCGGCGAGGACCCTCGACGAGGACGAGGCCCGCGACCTGGTCCGTCAGGCCGACGCCCGGATCTGGGCCGCCGCCGGATCGATCCCCCTCTACCAGCGCCCCCAGCTCGCGGCCGCCAGGGCCGAGCTGGTGAACGCCGGTGCCTGGGGCCTGGCCGCCCCCCGCTACCAGGACATCGGCTTCAAGAAGCCCGAATCCCCCAAGAGCACGGAAAAGAACCAGTAGGACCCTGAAATCGCAGGTCACAACCTCAGAAGCAGCTCAAGTTCCTTGCCCGCCGGTGACCCCGGCGGGCAGGATCGCGTCGGCCCCTTGACCCGGCAGCACGACCTCCCCCACACCCCCGGGAACCCCCGGCGATCTCTCCGCGATCTCTCCGCGATCTCCACCGGGGAAGCCCCTCGCGCGGCAGCCCCGTACCATAGGACATAGCCGTGGCGCGTCCGCCCGGCGGGCGTACGAGGAACTGACGCCGCATCCCACGATCCGAGAGAAGCGCAAGCACCCATGCCCACGCGCCACGACATCCGTAACGTCGCCATCGTCGCCCACGTCGACCACGGCAAGACGACCATCGTCGACGCCATGCTCAAGCAGGCCGGTGCCTTCGCCGCCCACCAGCACCTCGACGACCGCATGATGGACTCGAACGACCTGGAGCGTGAGAAGGGCATCACGATCCTCGCCAAGAACACGGCGGTGAAGTATCACCCCAAGGACGGCGGGGCCCCGATCACGATCAACATCATCGACACCCCCGGCCACGCCGACTTCGGCGGCGAGGTCGAGCGCGGTCTGTCGATGGTCGACGCGGTCGTCCTCCTCGTGGACGCCTCCGAGGGCCCGCTCCCGCAGACCCGCTTCGTGCTGCGCAAGGCCCTCCAGCAGCGCCTGCCCGTCATCCTCTGCATCAACAAGACGGACCGCCCGGACTCCCGGATCGACGAGGTCGTCAACGAGACCTACGACCTCTTCCTCGACCTGGACGCGGACGAGGACCAGATCGAGTTCCCGATCGTCTACGCCTGCGGCCGTGACGGCGTCGCCTCGCTGACCAAGCCGGCGGACGGCACCGTCCCCGCCGACAGCGAGAACCTGGAGCCGTTCTTCTCCACCATCCTGGAGCACGTCCCGGCCCCCTCGTACGACGAGGAGGCGCCCCTCCAGGCCCACGTCACCAACCTCGACGCCGACAACTTCCTCGGCCGCATCGCGCTGCTCCGCGTCGAGCAGGGCGAGCTGCGCAAGGGCCAGACGGTCGCGTGGATCAAGCGGGACGGCACGATCTCCAACGTCCGCATCACCGAGCTGATGATGACCGAGGCGCTCACCCGCAAGCCCGCCGAGGTCGCCGGCCCCGGTGACATCTGCGCCGTCGCCGGTATCCCCGACATCATGATCGGCGAGACCCTGGCCGACCCGGAGAACCCGATCGCGCTGCCGCTGATCACGGTCGACCAGCCGGCCATCTCCATGACCATCGGCACCAACACCTCGCCGCTCGTCGGCCGCGGCGGCACGGGCAAGGGCGCGGAGGCCAAGTCCGCGGTCAAGCAGCGCAAGGTCACCGCCCGCCAGGTCAAGGACCGCCTCGACCGCGAGCTGATCGGCAACGTCTCGCTCCGCGTGCTCGACACCGAGCGCCCGGACGCCTGGGAGGTCCAGGGCCGTGGTGAGCTGGCGCTCGCCATCCTGGTCGAGCAGATGCGCCGCGAGGGCTTCGAGCTGACCATCGGCAAGCCGCAGGTCGTCACCAAGGAGGTCGACGGCAAGACGCACGAGCCCGTCGAGCGCCTCACGGTGGACGTCCCCGAGGAGCACATGGGCGCGGTCACGCAGCTCATGGGCATCCGCAAGGGCCGCATGGACAACATGTCGAACCACGGCTCCGGCTGGGTCCGCATGGAGTTCGTCGTCCCGTCCCGGGGCCTCATCGGCTTCCGTACGGAGTTCCTCACCAACACCCGCGGTACGGGCATCGCCCACTCCATCCACGAGGGTCACGAGCCGTGGTTCGGCACCCTGACCACCCGTAACAACGGCTCCCTGGTCGCCGACCGCGCCGGTGCCGTCACCGCCTTCGCGATGACGAACCTCCAGGAGCGCGGTGTCCTGTTCACCGACCCCGGCACCGAGGTGTACGAGGGCATGATCGTCGGCGAGAACTCGCGCTCCGACGACATGGACGTGAACATCACCAAGGAGAAGAAGCTCACCAACATGCGCTCCGCCTCCGCCGACTCCTTCGAGGCGATCGTCCCGCCGCGCAAGCTCTCCCTGGAGCAGTCCCTGGAGTTCTGCCGCGACGACGAGTGCGTCGAGGTCACCCCGGAGGCCGTGCGCATCCGCAAGGTGATCCTGGACCAGAACGCGCGCGGTCGCAGCGCCTCCCGCGCCAAGAACAACTGACCGGGCGAGATCGCCCGAGCACGCTCGCATACCGCCGATGACGGCGGGGTAGATCACGGACCTGTGATCCACTCCGCTCTCGGCTGACGGTACGTCAGCACCGGAGCCCGGACCCCCACGGACATGGTGGGGGTCCGGGCTTTTCGTCAACTCCGGTCAACTCGATTTCGGAGGCCGGGTGTCCGCATATCGGCCATCGCTCTCCGGTACGTGTGTTAACGGTCCGTTTCGGGGGTGTCTGTCTGTGCTCACTTTGTCCGGATTTCGGTATCCGGACACCTGGTGATGTTGTCAAAACGAGACCACTTAAGTGTGGTTTACAGCCCGGACGTACTTAATAGTTGGCTCCATTGAGCTCGGGTCAATGGGTCACGCACTGTGGGGAGTGCCGACTCACGAGCACACTCGGGGTACGTGAGTCCAAAGCCGTCAGGGGTGTCGGCTGAACTCGGAGTACCCCTCTTGTAGTGACAAAGTGGACTCATGAGGAGGAACCCATGCGCGGTGCCAAGAGCGCCAAGTGGGTAACGGGCGCGATCATCGTTGCCCTTGCTGCGACCGCCTGTGGCGGGGGTAAGAGCGACGGCGGCAATGACGCCAAGGGCGCTGTTGACCCGAACGGAATCTTCTCCATCGAGCTGGGTGAGCCGGAGAAGCCGCTGCTCACCGGTGACACGATGGAGTCCAACGGCTCCGCGGTCATGGCCGGCCTGTTCTCGACCCTGGTCGACTACAAGGCCGACGGCTCGCTCGAGATGATCAACGCCGAGTCGGTCACCACGACGGACTCGAAGACGTGGACCGTCAAGCTCAAGCCGGGCTGGACCTTCCACGACGGCACCCCGGTCACCTCCAAGTCCTACGTGGACGCGTGGAACTGGAACGCCAACGTCAAGAACGCCCAGGGTCTGTCCTCCTGGTTCGCGGACGTCAAGGGCTTCGAGAAGGTTCACCCCGAGGGTGAGGGCGCCAAGCCCACCTCCGACAAGCTGGACGGCCTGACCGTCGTCGACGAGAACACCTTCAAGATCGAGCTCTCGAAGGCCGTTCCGTACTTCGGTCACAAGCTGGCCTACATCGTCTTCGCCCCGCTCCCGGAGTCCTTCTACAAGGACCCGAAGGCCGGCGGCGAGAAGCCGGTCGGCAACGGTCCCTACAAGTTCAAGAGCTGGGACCACAAGAAGAAGATCGAGATCACTCGGTTCGACGGCTACAAGGGCCCGAACAAGGCGAAGAACGGCGGTGTGGTCTTCAAGAACTACACCACCCTCGAGGCCGCGTACGAGGACCTGAAGTCCGGCAACGTCGACGTCCTGCGTCAGATCGCGCCGAAGGACCTCCCGGTCTACCGCGCGGACCTCGGCGACCGCGCCGTGGACCAGCCGTACTCCGCGGTCCAGACCATCGCCGTCGCCTTCTACGCCGACCAGTGGAAGAAGCCGAAGCCGATCGACCCGCGCGTCATCCAGGGTCTGTCGATGGCGATCGACCGCGCCACCATCACCAAGACGGTCCTCCAGGGCACCCGTGAGCCCGCGACCGGCTGGGTCGCCAAGGGCGTCCTGGGCTTCCAGGAGGACGGTGGCGCCGGCGTCACCAAGTTCGACCCGGCGAAGGCCAAGGAACTGATCAAGGCCGGCGGCGGCGTCCCCGGCAACAAGATCTCGATCCAGTTCAACGCCGACGGTGGACACAAGGAGTGGGTGGACGCGGTCTGCAACTCCATCCAGCAGTCCACCAGCGTCCAGTGCGTCGGCGACGGCAAGCCGGACTTCCAGGCCGACCTGACCGCTCGCAAGAGCAAGCAGGTCAAGTCCCTGTACCGCTCCGGCTGGGTGCTCGACTACCCGGTGAACGCCAACTTCATCTCGGACCTGTTCCGTACGGGTGCGGCGGGCAACCAGGGCGACTTCTCCAACAAGGAGCTGGACGCCAAGATCGCCAAGGCTGACTCCGCGGCGACGCTGGACGACTCGGTGAAGCAGTTCCAGGCCATCGAGAAGGAACTGCTCAACTACATGCCGTCCATCCCGCTCTGGTACTACAAGGTCAACGCGGGCTACTCCGAGAAGGTTTCGGGCGTGGCGTACGGCCAGGACGGCGACCCGATCCTGACCGGCGTCGAGGTCAAGAAGTAACCACCCGAGCGTAGTCCGCACGCCGTCACGGGACTGACGGAGAGTCAGTCCCGTCTCGGTGCCTTACGCAGTGGCTGGGGGGCCCTTCCACGACATTCGCGTACCCACAGGGGCGCGGATGCCGTGGGAGGGCCTGTCGCTGCTGCTGTCACATTTCAACGGAGGCATGATGGGGCGCTATGTCGCACGACGACTGCTCCAGATGATCCCGGTTTTCATCGGGACCACCCTGCTGATCTTCCTCATGGTCTACAGCCTGCCCGGCGACCCCGTGGCGGGGATGTTCGGGGACAAGGGCGCTGACCCCGCGACCCTCGCGAAGATCAGACATGATCTGGGACTGGATCTGCCGCTCTGGCAGCAGTACTGGAACTACATGACCGACATCATCCTGCACTTCGACTTCGGGAACCAGATCCGCAACGGTCGCCCGATCACCGAGGTACTGGGTGCGGCGTTCCCCGTCACGCTCCAGCTCGCCGCCCTGGCGTTCGCCTTCGAGCTGATCTTCGGCCTCGGCCTCGGCGTCATCGCCGGTCTCAAGGCCGGCCGCTTCGCCGACAACGCGATCCTGATCTTCACGCTGCTGATCATCTCGATCCCCGTCTTCGTCCTCGGCTTCATCATCAAGATGGTGTTCGCCTTCGAACTGGGCTGGATCGCGCCGAACGTCAGCAACGACCAGCTCTGGTCCGAGATGATCGCCCCGGCCATGGTGCTCGGCGGTCTCTCCCTCGCCTACGTGGCGCGCCTCACGCGTACCTCCATGGCCGAGAACCTGCGCGCCGACTACATGCGCACCGCCGTCGCCAAGGGCCTGCCCCGGCGTCGTGTCATCGGCGTCCACCTCATGCGCAACTCGATGATCCCCGTGGTCACCTTCCTCGGCACCGACATCGGCGCCCTCATGGGCGGTGCGGTCGTCACCGAGCGCATCTTCAACATCAAGGGCGTCGGCGGTCTGATCGCCGAGTCGATCACCCGGCGCGAAGGGTCCACCCTCGTGGGCCTGGTCACCATCCTGGTGATCATCTACCTCGTCACCAGCCTGCTCATCGACCTGCTGTACGCGGTCCTGGACCCGAGGATCCGTTATGCCTGACGTGACCAAGACCGCAGCCGCCGTCGAGGCCTCCGTCGCGCCTCTCGCCAACGCCGTTCCTCCGGCGAAGCAGGACAAGCCCCGCAGCCTCTGGGGCGACGCCTGGGTCGACCTGCGCCGGAACCCGTACTTCATCGTGTCGTCGGTGCTGATCTCCTTCCTGCTGCTGATCGCCGCCTTCCCCGGCCTCTTCACCAGTGCCTCGCCGACCGCCGGTGACCTGGTCAAGCACTACCTGGGCAAGCCGGAGCTCGCCAGCGTCGGCTCCGAGGGCTGGCTGGGCTACGACGGCCAGGGCCGCTCCGTGTACGCCCGGCTGATCTACGGCACCCGTGCCTCGATCATCGTCGGCGTCTGCGTGACCGCGATCGTCACCGTGCTCGGCGGAATCATGGGCATGCTCGCGGGCTACTTCGGCGGCTGGGTCGACGCGGTGCTCTCCCGCCTGACGGACATCTTCTTCGGCATCCCGTTCCTGCTCGGCGCCATGGTCGTCCTGCAGTCCTTCGTCGAGCGCACGGTCTGGGTGGTCGTCTTCGCCCTCGCGTTCCTCGGCTGGACCCAGATGGCCCGCGTCATGCGCGGTGCCGTGATCACCGTCAAGCAGGCCGACTACGTCCACGCGGCCAAGGCACTCGGCGCGGGCACGGTCCGCATCCTGTTCCGGCACATCCTGCCGAACGCCATGGCTCCGGTGATCGTCGTCGCCACCATCGCCCTGGGCGGATACATCTCCGCCGAGGCCACCCTCTCGTACCTCGGCCTGGGCCTCGCGTCCCCGACCGTCTCGTGGGGCGTGGACATCTCCACCGGTGTCGACCAGATCCGAGTGGCCCAGCACATCCTGCTCTGGCCCTCGATCATGCTCAGCATCACCGTTCTGGCGTTCATCATGCTCGGCGAAGCCGTCCGCAACGCCCTCGACCCCAAGCTGCGCTGAGGAGGGCGTAAGAGATGACCATCATCGACAAGACCTCGGCCGTCCCCGCGCCCCGCGGCGGAGGCGACCACACCGGACCCCTGCTCGAAGTGCGCGACCTGCACGTCGAGTTCCACACCCGCGACGGTGTGGCCAAGGCGGTCAACGGCGTCAACTACTCGGTGAACGCCGGTGAGACGCTCGCCGTGCTCGGCGAGTCCGGCTCCGGCAAGTCCGTCACCGCGCAGGCCATCATGGGCATCCTCGACATGCCGCCGGGCAAGATCCCGCAGGGCGAGATCCTGTTCCGCGGCGAGGACATGCTGAAGATGTCCGAGGAGGAGCGGCGGAAGATCCGCGGCCGGAAGATCGCCATGATCTTCCAGGACGCGCTCTCCTCCCTGAACCCGGTCCTCAGCGTCGGCTACCAGCTCGGCGAGATGTTCCGCGTGCACCAGGGCCTGTCCAAGAAGGACGCCAAGGTCAAGGCCATCGAGCTGATGGACAAGGTCAAGATCCCCGCCGCAGGCGCACGGGTCTCCGACTACCCCCACCAGTTCTCCGGCGGTATGCGCCAGCGCATCATGATCGCCATGGCGCTGGCCCTGGAGCCGGACCTGATCATCGCCGACGAGCCCACCACGGCTCTCGACGTGACCGTCCAGGCCCAGGTCATGGACCTCCTCGCGGAGCTCCAGCAGGAATACAACATGGGTCTGATCCTGATCACCCACGACCTCGGCGTCGTCGCCGACGTCGCGGACAAGATCGCCGTGATGTACGCCGGCCGGATCGTCGAGCAGGCGCCGGTGCACGAGCTGTACGGCCGCCCGGCCCACCCGTACACCCGCGGTCTGCTGGACTCGATCCCGCGCCTGGACCAGAAGGGCCAGGAGCTCTACGCGATCAAGGGCCTGCCGCCCAACCTGCTCAAGGTGCCCACCGGCTGCGCCTTCAACCCGCGCTGCCCCAAGGCCGACGACATCTGCCGCACGGAGATCCCGGCCCTCGTGCCGGTCACCGAGCAGGACGGCGCGGACCTCCCGGGCCGTAAGAGCGCCTGCCACTTCTGGAAGGAGACGATCCATGGCTGACCTCAGCAAGAACGACGAGGCCGTGGCCGCCGCCCTCGACACCCCCGTGGGCCGTGGCGAGCCGATCCTCCAGGTGCGTGGCCTGAAGAAGCACTTCCCGCTGACGCAGGGCATCCTCTTCAAGAAGCAGGTCGGCGCGGTCAAGGCCGTGGACGGGGTCTCCTTCGACCTCTACCAGGGCGAGACCCTCGGCATCGTGGGCGAGTCCGGCTGTGGCAAGTCCACGGTCGCCAAGCTCCTGATGAACCTGGAGCAGGCCACCGCGGGCGAGGTCTTCTACAAGGGCCAGGACATCACCAAGCTGTCCGGCCGCGCGCTGAAGGCCGTGCGCCGCAACATCCAGATGGTGTTCCAGGACCCGTACACCTCGCTGAACCCGCGCATGACGGTCGGCGACATCATCGGCGAGCCCTTCGACATCCACCCCGAGGTGGCCCCGAAGGGCGACCGGCGCCGCAAGGTGCAGGAGCTGCTCGACGTCGTCGGTCTGAACCCGGAGTACATCCACCGGTACCCGCACCAGTTCTCCGGCGGTCAGCGCCAGCGCATCGGCATCGCCCGGGGCCTCGCGCTCAACCCGGAGATCATCATCTGCGACGAGCCGGTCTCGGCCCTGGACGTGTCCGTCCAGGCGCAGGTCATCAACCTGATGGGGAAGCTCCAGGACGAGTTCAACCTGTCCTACCTCTTCATCGCGCACGACCTGTCGATCGTCCGGCACATCTCCGACCGCGTCGGCGTCATGTACCTCGGCAAGATGGCCGAGATCGGTACGGACGAGCAGATCTACGAGCACCCGACGCACCCGTACACCCAGGCGCTGCTCTCCGCGGTGCCGGTGCCGGACCCGAAGGCCCGCGCGAACCGCGAGCGGATCATCCTCACCGGTGACGTGCCCTCGCCGGCGAACCCGCCGTCGGGCTGCAGCTTCCGCACCCGCTGCTGGAAGGCGCAGGACCGGTGCTCGCAGGAGACCCCGGTGCTGGCGATCCCGGAGCGCTTCCAGGGCCAGGACACCCCGGCCGCGCACTTCTCGGCGTGCCACTTCGCCGAGGAGAAGCAGGTCGTTCCGGTGAGCTGACGCACCGAAGCCCACCGAGGCCCCCGGCCACCCGTTCCCACGGGTGACCGGGGGCCTCCGGCGTTCCCGGGCCCGCCCGTTCCCGGGCCGCGCCGGAAGGGACCCTCCGGGCCGCCCGCGCGACGGCCATCCGCCCCACTGCCCCCGCCGTGCCTGTCGGCCCCGCCGCGGCCCCGCCCGGAAGCGTCCCGCGGACCCGTCCGCGCGCGGTCCCGTTCCCGTCCCGCGTCCCCCGGTCCGTCCCGGCCGCCCGACGGGACGCCGGCTCCCGTCCGCGCGCCGCCTCGCCCGTTCCCGCCGGGCGCCGTACCGGCCCCTCCCACGGGACGGCCGGACCCGCCGGGACACCGGCCGGGACTGGCAGCGTGTGCCGCGGCGCAGCCCACCGAGCTGCGGCCGCCACCCACCGCACCGGAACCAAGGGGTCGTCGTGAACGCACTCACCCGCAAGCTCACCACCGTCGGATCGGCGCTGGCGATGGCCGCGTCGAGTCTGCTGCTCGCCTCCTCGCCGGCCTCGGCGGCGACGTCCTGCTACTCGACCGGCTGCCACGGCGTCGACCCGGCGACCTCGGTCTGCCAGAACGACGCCACGACCGTCCTCACCAGCGAGACCGGCGTCGAGCTGCGCTACAGCGCCACCTGTCGTGCCGTCTGGGCCCGCAAGAAGAACGCCGTCGCCGGGCACTACTACCAGGTCGAGAACGACCGCCGGGAGATGCAGAGCGTGCGTCCCAGCACCTCGGGCGGCACCGTCTGGACCACGATGGTCGACGACAAGGACATCCTCGCGTACGCCTGCGACCGCCGCTCCGACTACACCATGGCGTCCTCCACGCTGTGGTGGTGACCCGGTACCCGACCCGCCCCCGGCCGCGCTCCACCGCGGCCCCGCAGCGATCCGGTACGAGTCCCAGAAGGAGCACCTCCCATGAACCGGCTCACCCGCAGGCTCGCCACCGTCGGCTCGGCCCTGGCGGTGGCCGCGTCGAGCCTCCTGCTCGCCTCCTCGCCCGCCTCCGCGGCGACCTCCTGCTACGCGGCGAGCTGCCAGGGCCTCGACCCGGCCGCCACGGTCTGCCAGAACGACGCCCAGACCGTGCGGACCAGTGCCTGGGGCGTGGAACTGCGCTACAGCCCCGGCTGCCGGGCCGCCTGGGCCCGCAAGACGTCCGGCGGGTCCCTCGACACCTCCATCCACGTCCAGAACACCCAGGGGACCACCCACAGCACCTACTACGGCGGTTCCGGGAGCGTCTGGACCCGGATGGTCAACGACAAGGACATCCAGGCCTGGGCCTGCGAGACGCGCGCCTACGAGACGCTCCAGACCCAGTGCACCGGAAGCTACTGAGGACCCCGACATGACCCCGGTATCCGAACCGAACCCGCGCCGACGGGCCTTCCTCACCGGCGGACTCGCGCTCGGCGCCTCGGCCGTGCTGCCCCTGTGGGCGGCCGGCGGGGCGCACGCCCTGGACGGGCCCGCCGTCGCGGACACCACCGCCTGGGGCGCCCGCCCGGCGAGCAGCCCCGTACGGCTGCTGCCGACCCCGCCACAGAAGATCATCGTCCATCACACGGCCACCGCCAACGTCACCGACCTCTCCCGCGACCAGGCCTTCCGGCTCGCCCGCGCCATGCAGAACTGGGCGATGGACGAGAAGCAGTGGATCGACACGGGCCAGCACTTCACCGTCTCGCGCGGGGCCCACGTCCTGGAGGGCAGGCACAGTAGCCTGAGCACGCTCCGGGGCGGCACGCAGATGGTGGAGTCGGCGCACTGCACCGGACAGAACACCGTCGCCGTCGGCATCGAGAACGAGGGCACCTACACCACGGTCGACCCGCGGAGCGAGCAGTACGCGGCCCTCGTCGAGCTGTGCGCGTACCTCTGCCGCCAGTACGGGCTGCGGGCCTACCAGATCTACGGGCACCGGGACTTCAACGCCACCCAGTGCCCCGGCGACCGGCTGTACGCGCTCCTGCCGCAGCTGCGGCGGGACGTCGCCGCCCGCGTCGGCGGGGACCCGACGGCCCCCGTGTGGCCGCTGCTGCGCTCCGGGGACACCGGCGACCGGGTCCGGGCCCTCCAGCACCTGCTGGTCCGGCGCGGCGCCGCGATCACCGCGGACGGAAGCTTCGGCCCGGCCACCGAGCGGGCCGTACGGGACTTCCAGACGCTGACGACCGCGACCGCCGACGGCTACGCGGGCAACCAGACCTGGCACCAGCTCGTCGGGCCCGTCCGGCAGGGCGACAGCGGCGACGCCGTCAGGGCCGTACAGCTGCTGCTCACGGCCAAGGGCGTCCCCACCGACCCGGACGGCGTCTTCGGGTCCGGCACCGCCGCCTCGGTGGCCACCTTCCAGAGCACGGCCGGGCTGCCCGCCGACGGTGTCGCCGACGCGCGCACCTTCAGCCGCCTCCTGGCCTGACCGGGCCCGGTCCCCGCTCCCGGTCCCGGTCCTGTCCACCAAAGGCTCCGGCCCGGCCCGCTCCGGCCCGGCCCGCTCCGGCCCGGCCCGCTCCGGGCCAAGGCCGCTTCCGGCCCCGCCCGGAGGCGCCGCTCCCTCCCACCCCTCCCACCCGACCAAGGAGAAGCCCACCGTCATGTCGCCGACCACACGGTCGCTCCGCCCCGCGCGCGGGGCGGTCCCGCTCGCGGCCCTCGCCGCCCTCGCCGCGCTGCTCGTGCTCATCGGGCTCGGCACGCCCGCGCACGCCTTCGGCGGCGCGTTCGTCCCCACCCAGAGCAAGGGCAACCGGGGTTCGGACGTCGTCGCCCTCCAGTACCTCCTCAACGGACAGGGCGCGCAGCTCACCGCCGACGGAGTCTTCGGCGCGGGCACCGACACCGCCGTCCGCTCCTTCCAGTCCTCGCACGGCCTCGGCTCCGACGGCATCGTCGGCCCCAACACCTGGCGGGCCCTGACCACCACGGTCCGGGAGGGCAGCCAGGGCGAGGCCGTGAAGGCCGTCCAGCACCTGCTCAACGCCAAGCGCGGCGCGGGCCTCACCGTCGACGGCGCCTTCGGCGCGGGCACGGCGTCGGCCGTCCGCACCTTCCAGGGCCACGCGGGTCTGGGCGCGGACGGAGTCGTCGGCCCGGACACCTGGACCAACCTGCTCTGGCACTACGAGTACGCCGACTACAACTCCGGCACCCTGTGCAACCAGAGCCCGGACGGCAACAGCTCCGCCGACTGGGGCACCGGCGCCACCATCGGCCAGCTGGAGGCGGGCGCCCGCGCCTTCGCCGCCCTCGGCCGGGGCAAGGTCCCGGTCGGTGACATCTCCTTCGAGCACGGCGGCTCGATCTACGGCCACGCCACCCACCAGGACGGCCTGGACGCCGACCTCTGGCCCGTGCGCACCGACGCGGCGCAGTGCTCCGGCTCCCGGATCACCTGGCAGTCCGCCGCCTACGACCGGGGCGCCACCCGCGAGCTGGTCAAGGCCCTGCGCGCCGCCGCCCCGGGCCACGTGAAGCTGATCTTCTTCAACGACCCGCAGCTGATCGCGGAGGGGCTGACCGTCCAGTACCCCAACCACGACAACCACCTGCACATCCGTTACTGCGAGCCGGGTCACCCGGACGCGAACTACCAGTGCTGACACGAGAGTCCGAGGAACCGCCCATGACCCACGTGAGAAGACTGCCCGGCCTCGCGGCCGCGCTGCTCGCCGCCCTCGTCACCGCCCTGGTGGCCGCCGTCCTCCAGGCCGCCCCGGCCTTCGCCGCCGACTGGCCGCTGGTCAAGACCGGCAGCAGCGGCGTCCAGGTGACCACCGTCCAGCACCTGCTGACCTCCCGGGGCCACACCACCGCCGCCGACGGGGCCTTCGGCGACGGCACCGCGGCGAAGGTCCGCTCCTTCCAGAGCGCCAACGGCCTCTCGGCGGACGGCGTCGTCGGCGCCGACACCTGGTCCCGGCTGGTCGTCACCGTCCGCAAGGGCGACAACGGCTCCGGGGTGAAGGCCGCCCAGACGCAGCTCAACCGGTACGGGGCGGGGCTCGCCGTCGACGGCGCGTTCGGCGACGGCACCGACTCCAAGATCCGCTCCTTCCAGTCCTCGCACGGCCTCGACGCGGACGGCATCATCGGCCCGGACACCTGGCGCGCCCTGGTCACCGGTTCCTCCGGCGGCGGCGGTGGCGACAGCGGTCTGCTGACCCACGCGGCGGCGGCGGGCAAGTTCTCGGCCGCGGGCGTCACCTGGGCCTCCTCGGGCAACTGCTCCAACCGCAACAGCACCAGCTGCACCTCCTTCGACGGGCTGCGCCAGGCGTCCGCCGACGGCGCGGTCACGCTGCGCGGGGCGAGCGGCTGCGCGCTGACCATCACCGGCGGCACGGAGACGGGCCACGCGAGCGGCACGTACAGCCACTGGAACGGCTACAAGCTGGACTTCGCGATCACCAGCTGCCTCAGCAACTACGTCACCGGCACCTTCGCCTACTCCGGCACCCGGGGTGACGGCGCCGCCCTCTACACCGCTCCCTCGGGCAACGTCTACGCCAACGAGGGCAACCACTGGGACGTGACCTTCCTGAACTGACCGCTGTCCGGCACCGCCCCGGCGGTCCCGGACGGGTCCGCCCACGGTCCCCCCGCCGCACCGACGCCTCCCGTCGGCGCGGCGGGGGGACCTCGCGCGTGCGGGGGAGGGGGGAGGAGCGCGGGCGCGGTGCTCCAGGGCCTCCGTCGCTCCGGGCGTACGCCCCCGAGGGGGCAATCCCCCGGACAGGTGAGGCCGAGATGCGACTCCGTCCGGCTTGGGGTGATATGGGGGCCTAAGTCTCGGCAAGACCAACGGGAGGCACTCCATGCGCGGAGCCACGCACGCCAAGTGGGCCGCACTGGCCACAGCCGTCGCCCTCGCGGCGACCGCCTGCGGCGGCGGCGACAACGGCGGTGGTGGCGGAGGGGCCGACGGCATCGTGAGTTCCTCGTGGGGCGACCCGCAGAACCCGCTGGAACCCGCCAACACCAACGAGGTGCAGGGCGGCAAGGTCCTGTCCATGATCTTCCGCGGGCTCAAGCAGTACGACCCGAAGACCGGCGAGGCCAAGGACATGCTCGCCGAGAAGATCGAGACCACCGACTCGACGAACTTCGCCATCACCGTCAAGGACGGCTGGACCTTCTCCAACGGCGAGAAGGTCACCGCGAAGTCCTTCGTCGACGCCTGGAACTACGGCGCCAACCTGAAGAACAACCAGAAGAACGCCTACTTCTTCGGGCAGATCGAGGGCTACGACAAGGTCCACCCCGACAAGGGCGAACCCACCGCCGACACCCTCTCGGGACTCAAGGTCACCGGTGACCGCACCTTCACGGTCAAGCTCACCCAGAAGTTCTCCACCTGGCCCATCACCCTGGGCTACGCGGCCTTCGCCCCGCTCCCCACGGCGTTCTACGACGACCACGCGGCCTGGCTCTCGAAGCCCGTCGGCAACGGCCCGTACACCGTCGACTCGTACGCCAAGGGCTCCCAGATGGCGCTCAAGCGCTGGGACGGCTACCCCGGCGACGACAAGGCGAAGAACGGCGGCGTGACCCTCAAGGTCTACACCGACAACAACACCGCCTACACCGACCTGACGGCCGGGAACCTCGACCTCGTCGACGACATCCCCGCCGCCCAGCTCAAGAACGTCAAGGCCGACCTGGGCGACCGCTACATCAACGTCCCCGCCGGCATCATCCAGACCCTCGCGTTCCCGTTCTACGACCCGGACTGGAACAAGCCCGGCCAGGAGAAGCTCCGCCAGGGCATCTCCCGGGCCATCGACCGCAATCAGATCACCCAGACGATCTTCCAGAAGACCCGGACCCCCGCCGTCGACTGGACCTCCCCGGTCCTCGGCGAGGAAGGCGGCTACAAGGACGTCTGCGGCGACTACTGCACGTACGACGCGGCCGAGGCGAAGAAGCTCGTCGCGGAGGGCGGCGGCATCCCCGGCGGCACGATGAAGATCTCGTACAACGCCGACACCGGCTCCCACAAGGAATGGGTCGACGCGGTCTGCAACTCCATCAACCGCGCCCTCGGCAACAACACCGCCTGCCTCGGCAACCCCGTCGGCACCTTCGCCGACTACCGCAGCCAGGTCACCACGCAGAAGATGCAGGGCCCGTTCCGGGCCGGCTGGCAGATGGACTACCCGCTCATCCAGAACTTCCTCCAGCCGCTCTACTACACCAACGCCTCCTCCAACGACGGCAAGTGGAGCAACCCCGAGTTCGACAAGCTCGTGAACCAGGCCAACGCCGAGGCCGACACCAAGAAGGCCGTGGGGATCTTCCAGCAGGCCGAGGGCGTCCTGCGCGACGCGATGGGCGCCATCCCGCTCTGGTACCAGAACGGCAGCGCGGGCTACTCGGACCGGCTGGAGAGCGTCACCCTCAACCCCTTCAGCGTCCCCGTCTACGACCAGATCAAGGTGAAGTGACGCCGTAGCAGGCCCGAGGCGCCCGGCCCGGCCCGCGCGGACCCCCGCGTCGGGCCGGACGCCTTCCCCGCGTCCCTCCCCGGACGCCACCCCACCCCGGAGCCAACCCCCGGAGCCCCCTCATGGGTCGATATGTGATTCGACGGCTGCTACAGATGATCCCGGTCTTCTTCGGGGCCACCCTGCTGCTGTTCCTGATGGTCAACGTGATGGGCGACCCGATCGCCGGACTCTGCGGCGACCGCGCCTGCGACCCGGCCACCGCCGCCCGGCTGCGCGAGGAGTACGGCCTCGACAAGCCCGTCTGGCAGCAGTACCTCACCTACATGGGGAACGTGTTCACCGGGGACTTCGGGACCGCGTTCAACGGCCAGAAGGTCACCGAACTCCTCGCCGACGCCTACCCGGTCACCCTCCGCCTGACGATCGTCGCGATCCTCTTCGAGATCGTCGTGGGCATCACCCTCGGCGTGCTCAGCGGGCTCCGCCGGGGCCGCGCGATCGACACCGGCACCCTCATCGGCACCCTCGTCGTCATCTCCATCCCGACCTTCGTCACCGGCTACGTCCTCCAGTACCTGCTGGGCGTCAAATGGGGCTGGGTCTCCCCGACCGTCTCCTCCGGCGCGCCCTTCGACGAGCTGATCCTGCCCGGCATCGTGCTCGCCTCCGTCTCCCTGGCGTACGTCACCCGGCTGACCCGCACCTCCGTCGGCGAGAACGCCCGCGCCGACTACGTCCGCACCGCCGTCGCCAAGGGGCTCCCGCGCCGCCGCGTCATCACCCGGCACCTGCTGCGCAACTCGCTGATCCCCGTCGTCACCTTCATCGGCACCGACATCGGCGCGCTCATGGGCGGTGCCATCGTCACCGAGCGGATCTTCAACATCCACGGCGTGGGCTACCAGCTCTACCAGGGCATCCTCCGGCAGAACACCCAGACGGTGGTCGGCTTCGCCACCATCCTCGTCCTGGTGTTCCTGGTGGCGAACCTGCTCGTCGACCTGCTGTACTCCGTCCTCGACCCCAGGATCCGCTATGCCTGACCCCTATGAGAACGAGGGCGCCATCGCGGCGACCGGCGCGGGCGGGGCGATGGACCTCGCCGCGAGCGAGGCGATCGAGGTCGGGCACACGTCCGGCGGCCAGGGCCAGGACCCCGGCGAGAAGCCCCGCAGCCTCTGGTCCGACGCCTGGCGGGACCTGCGCCGCAACCCCGTCTTCATCGTCTCCGCCCTGATCATCGTCTTCCTCGTGATCATCTCGATCTGGCCGTCCCTGATCGCCTCCGGCGACCCGCTCGACTGCGACCTCGCCAAGGCCCAGGAGGGCTCCCAGCCCGGCCACCCCTTCGGCTTCGACGGACAGGGCTGCGACGTCTACACCCGCACCGTCTACGGCGCCCGGACCTCCATCACCGTCGGCGTCCTCGCCACCCTCGGCGTCGCCCTCCTCGGCAGCGCCCTCGGCGGCCTCGCCGGGTTCTTCGGCGGGGTGTGGGACGCGATCCTCTCCCGCATCACCGACATCTTCTTCGCCATCCCCGTCGTCCTCGGCGGCCTCGTGCTCCTCTCGGTCATCACCAGCAACACCGTCTGGCCCGTCATCGGCTTCATGGTGCTGCTCGGCTGGCCCCAGATCTCCCGCATCGCGCGCGGCTCGGTCATCACCGCCAAACAGCACGACTACGTCCAGGCGGCCCGCGCCCTCGGCGCCTCCAACTCCCGGATGCTGCTCCGGCACGTGACCCCCAACGCGGTCGCCCCCGTCATCGTCGTGGCCACCATCGCCCTGGGCACCTACATCGCCCTGGAGGCCACCCTCTCCTACCTCGGCGTCGGACTCCGGCCCCCGACCGTCAGCTGGGGCATCGACATCTCCGCCGCCTCGCAGAACATCCGCAACGCGCCGCACATGCTGCTCTGGCCCGCGGGCGCGCTCGCCGTCACCGTGCTCGCCTTCATCATGCTCGGCGACGCCGTCCGCGACGCCCTCGACCCCAAGCTGAGGTAGGGAACCCATGCTGCTCGAAGTGCGCGACCTGCACGTGGAGTTCCACACCAGGGACGGGGTCGCCAAGGCGGTCAACGGCGTCGACTACTCCGTCGACGCCGGGGAGACGCTCGCCGTCCTCGGCGAGTCCGGCTCCGGCAAGTCCGTCACCGCCCAGGCCGTCATGGGCATCCTCGACACGCCCCCGGGAAAGATCACCGGGGGCGAGATCCTCTTCCAGGGCAAGGACCTCCTGAAGCTCAAGGAGGACGAGCGGCGCAAGATCCGCGGCGCGAAGATGGCGATGATCTTCCAGGACGCGCTCTCCTCCCTGAACCCCGTCCTCAGCGTCGGCGAACAGCTCGGCGAGATGTTCCAGGTCCACCGGGGCATGTCCCGCAAGGACTCCCGGGCCAAGGCCGTCGAACTCATGGACAGGGTCCGCATCCCCGCCGCCAAGGAACGCGTCGGCCAGTACCCCCACCAGTTCTCCGGCGGGATGCGCCAGCGCATCATGATTGCCATGGCGCTGGCCCTGGAACCGGACCTGATCATCGCCGACGAGCCCACCACGGCTCTCGACGTGACCGTCCAGGCCCAGGTCATGGACCTCCTCGCCGAACTCCAGCGCGAACTCCGGATGGGGCTCATCCTCATCACCCACGACCTCGGCGTCGTCGCCGACGTCGCCGACAAGATCGCCGTCATGTACGCGGGCCGGATCGTCGAACGCGCCCCCGTCCACGAGATCTACAAGGCCCCCGCCCACCCCTACACCAAGGGCCTCCTCGAATCGATCCCCCGCCTCGACCAGAAGGGCCAGGACCTCTACGCCATCAAGGGGCTCCCGCCCAACCTGCTGAAGATCCCGCCGGGCTGCGCCTTCAACCCGCGCTGCCCCCTGGCCCAGGACGTCTGCCGCACCGACGTGCCCCCGCTGTACGACGTGACCGGCTCCCCGGTGCCCCGCTCCAGCGCCTGCCACTTCTGGAAGGAGTGCCTCCATGGCTGAGGCCATCCTCGAAGTCCGGGACCTCCACAAGCACTACCCGCTGACCCGGGGCATCCTCTTCAAGAAGCAGGTCGGCGCGGTCAAGGCCGTCGACGGCGTCGACTTCGACCTCGCCGCCGGAGAGACCCTCGGCATCGTCGGCGAGTCCGGCTGCGGCAAGTCGACCGTCGCGAAGATGCTGGTCAACCTGGAACGGCCGACGTCCGGCACCATCCGCTACAAGGGCGAGGACCTCACCACCCTCTCCCCGCGCGCCCTCAAGGCCGTCCGCCGCAACATCCAGATGGTCTTCCAGGACCCGTACACCTCGCTCAACCCGCGCATGACCGTCGGCGACATCATCGGCGAGCCGTACGAGATCCACCCCGAGGTCGCCCCCAAGGGCGACCGCCGCCGCAAGGTCCAGGACCTCCTCGACGTCGTCGGCCTCAACCCCGAGTACATCAACCGCTACCCGCACCAGTTCTCCGGCGGCCAGCGCCAGCGCATCGGTATCGCCCGGGGCCTCGCGCTCCAGCCCGAGATCATCGTCGCCGACGAACCGGTCTCCGCCCTCGACGTCTCCGTCCAGGCCCAGGTCGTCAACCTCCTGGAGAAGCTCCAGTCCGAGTTCTCCCTCTCGTACGTGTTCATCGCCCACGACCTGTCGATCGTCCGGCACATCTCCGACCGCGTCGGCGTCATGTACCTCGGGCGGATCGTCGAGATCGGCAGCGACGCCCAGATCTACGACCACCCCACCCACCCCTACACCCAGGCGCTGCTCTCCGCCGTCCCCGTCCCCGACCCCGGCGCCCGCGCGCACCGCGAACGCATCATCCTCAGCGGCGACGTCCCCTCCCCGGCGAACGTCCCCTCCGGCTGCCGCTTCCGCACCCGCTGCTGGAAAGCCCAGGAACGCTGCTCCCTGGAAGTCCCCGAACTGGCCGTCCCCGCCGTCTTCCGCCTCGTCGACAGCCCGGCCAAGCACGACTCGGCCTGCCACTTCGCCGAGGAGAAGCAGGTCGTCCCGCCGGAGAACGGCACCACCGACGGCACACCCCCCGAGCCGGTCTGACCCCGGCGCGACCCGGGCGGACCGGCCCCGGAACACGTCTCCGGCACACCGGAGCGCTGACGGTCGTACGGGACCCGACACCCCGGAGCGCGTACGCCCAGTACGGGACCCGACACCCCGGAGCGCGTACGCCCGTACGGGTGCCGGGGACCGGCCGGAACGGTCCCGCCGTACCGGCCGGCCGCCCGTCGCACACGGGTTCCCCGGAACCGCTTGTGCCCGGCCGTGGCAACCGTGAGTATCGGGTCCGTGACTGTGACACGCCCGGCACGCCTCACCGGCGCCGCGCTCTGCGCCGCGCTCACCCTCCTCGCCACCATATGGGTGCTCAAGGACCTCGCCGCCCTCGGTTCCCCCGCCGACCTGGCGTGGTACTGGGCCGGAGACCACCACTTCCTCATCCGGGGACGCTCCGCCACCTCCCTCGCCGACCCCGTCCTCCTCCTCGTCTCCGCCGTCACCGCCGTCGCCTCGATCCGCTCCCGGCACGCCGCCTCCGCCCTCGCCGCGACCGGCTCCGCCACCCTCGCCGTACGCCTCCCCGGCCTCTGGTCGCACGACAGCGGCGTCCTCGTCACCGCCCTCCTCGCCCTCGGCCTCGCCGCCGGACTCCTCGCCGTCGCCACCGTCGGCCGCCGCCGCGCCGCCGGGCACGAACACCTCCCCACCCGCCCCCGCACCGGCCCCGCCGTCGCCGCCGGAACGCTCCTCGCCGTCGCCGCGCTCGCCCTGGCCGCCTGGGAGCTGTACTGGGCCGCCCAGCTGCCCCTGGAGATCACCGTCGACCGGTTCACCGGCGGCCGGTCCGTCCTCAAGGCGGCCCTGGCCCCGCCGCCCGCCTGGCTCTCCCTCGTCCTCGTCGCCCTCTACGGCACGGCCGCCGTCGCCGCCCTCACCCGCGCCCGGCACGCCCGCGCCCTCGGACTGCTCGCCGGGACCTTCCTCGCCCTCGGCGGCCTCGCCGAGACCGCCAGGACCGTCCGGTACGAACTCGTCGGCCACTTCGCCGACATCCCCACCACCGACCGCCTCGCCGTCCTCACCGCCGCCTACGGACTCCTCGCCGGGACCGCCGTCCTCGCCCTCCTCGCCGGGCGCGGCGCCCCCGCCGCCGTCCCCCGGCCCCCGCGCCGGACGGCGCCCCCGGCCCCGCCGTACCCCCAGCCGCCCGGCTGGTGACCCGGACCGCGCCGTCCCGGCCCGGCGGGCGGCCGCCGTAATCCGTTCGGCGGCGACCGTGGACCCCGCTCCCGTCCCCTTTTCTCAGGGGTGATGGATTCGGCCAATTCGCAGGAGGCGCAAGGGACTTCCGGAGCGTCCCGTTCCTGGCCGCCGGAACCGTCCGCCCGGCCGCCAGGGGAGCCTCCGGAGTCGGCGAGGGCCCGCGCCGAGGGCGCGCCACCGCCGTCGCGGGGAAGGCCGGGGGCCTGGAGGCGGGGGATCCGGCCGGTCTCCGTGCCGGACCGCACGGAGGCCGCGCGCTCCCCGTCGGAGGCGCCGGAGGGCGGCGGCGGAGCCAGGGTCGCGCGGCCGAAAGTAGCGCTGTGCGCCCCCCTCATGCCTCCGTCCGCCGATCGATGCGATGGCACGGATAGTTATGATCCGTAGCGCTAGGTGGGTATGTACCCGGCTGGCACATGCGCCTGGCCCGAACCGTTCGCATACTCAAACGTCTGACCGAAGAAGTGTGGAGGTGAACCGCCGTGGCACTCTCGATCTCCGTGGTGGTGCTGATGGCGATCGTCGTCTTCCTTCTGATCCGGAAATCCGGACTGAAGGCCGGACACGCGGCGGTCTGCGCACTCCTGGGTTTCTACCTGGCCAGCTCGTCCCTCGCTCCTTCCATCAGCACCCTCACCACCAATGTGGCGGGCATGATCGGGGGCCTCAAGTTCTGAGCGAGCCCACGTCCTGACCCTTCTCCGGCCCGGACCTCGTAGGGTGGGGACATGTCCGATCTCCCCGCCCGCCGTCTGCTGCTCGTGCACGCGCACCCGGACGACGAGTCGATCAACAACGGCGTCACCATGGCCAGGTACGCGGCCGAGGGCGCCCTCGTCACCCTCGTCACCTGCACCCTCGGCGAGGAGGGCGAGGTCATCCCGCCCGGTCTCGCCCATCTGGCGCCCGACCGGGAGGACCGGCTCGGTCCGCACCGCGCCGAGGAGCTCGCCGACGCGATGAAGGAACTGGGCGTCACCGACCACCGGTTCCTCGGCGGCCCCGGCCGCTTCCGCGACTCCGGGATGATGGGCGCCGAACAGAACCGGCGCGCCCACGCGTTCTGGAACACCGACGTCGACACCGCCGCCCCCCACCTCGTCGAGGTGATCAGGGAGACCCGCCCGCAGGTCCTCGTCACCTACGACCCCGACGGCGGCTACGGCCACCCCGACCACATCCAGGCCCACCGGGTCGCCACCCGCGCCGCCGAACTCGCCGCCGACCCGGCCTTCCGGCCCGACCTCGGACCGGCCCACGCCATCGCCAAGATCTACTGGAACCGGGTCCCGCGCCCGGTCGCCGAGGCGGGGTTCGCCCGGCTGCGCGCCGAGGGCTCCGTCTTCCCCGCCGACGCCACCATCGGCGACGTGCCCGGAGTCGTCGAGGACGACCGCATCACCGCCGCGATCGAGGCGGACCCCGGGCTCACCGCCCGCAAGAGCGCGGCGATGGCCGCGCACCTCACCCAAGTCGCCGTGGACGGCCCGTTCTTCGCCCTCTCCAACGACCTGGGCCAGCCCCTCTTCACCACCGAGTACTACGAACTGGTGCACGGGGTCCCCGGGGCCCCCGCCGGCACCCGCGAGACGGACCTCTTCGCCGGGGTGACCGCGTGAGCGCCCCCGTCGCCGCCCCGGTCTCCCGCAACGCCCGGCTCGCCTGGTACGCGGGCCTCGCCGTCCTCGGACTGCTCGTCGGCGCGGCGGGCGCGCTCGTCCAGGCCGCCTGGTTCCCCGGCGGTCTGCTCCTCGGCCTCCTCGCCACCGCCGGTCTCTTCTACGGGGGGCTGCGCGCCACCGGCACCCAGATCGGCGTCGCCGCGGGCGGCGGCGGCTGGCTCGTCGCGGTGATCCTGCTCAGCTTCGGACGCCCCGAGGGCGACGGGGTGTTCGGCGGCGGAGCCGGCGAGCTGCTGTTCCTCTTCGGGGGCATGGCCGCCGCTGTGATGTGCACCACGCTGCCCCGGCTGCCGCGTCCGACGGCGTGAACAGGCCGACTTGACCCCCTGACCGCCTGACTTCGGCCGGATTGACCGTCGTACGTGCCCCAGGGGTCGGGTATGTGACGGCGGCGGCCAGTATGGTGGTGCGCGCCGCCGAACCGCCCGGGACAACACGAGCATCAGCAAGAGCGGGCGGTGGAGCCAACCGGGAGATCCTGCTTTGAGTCGTGAAACTGGTCGAGAGACTGACAGCCCGTCCTCCGGCGCCCAGGGGCGCGGTGGAGCCGCGTACCCCTCGGGTACCCCGCCGTACGGATCCCGTCAGTATCCGTCGCTCCATCCCACGCAGGACGCGGCGGAGGAGACCGCCGCGTCCGCGCCGCCCGAGGAGCCCAAGACCGAGACGACCTTGACGACCCGCATCCGGATCAACATCCCGGGGTCGCGTCCGATCCCGCCGGTCGTGGTCCGCAAGACGGTCAACGAGGCGCCCGCTCCGGAACCGGCGGCCGAGCCCGCTCCCCCCGTGGAGCCGGAGCCCGAGCCGGTGGCGGCCCCCGAGCCGCCGCGCGCCGAGGAGCCGAAGACCAAGGAGCCCAGCGACTGGTTCGCCCCCCGCAAGGCGGCGCCCCAGGCCCCGGCTCCCGCCCCGGCACCCGCACCCGCACCCGCCCCCGCGCAGGCCCCGAGGCCCGCTCCGGGCCCCCTCGGGCCGGACACCCAGGGCACGGGCTTCGCGGGCTCGGCGACCTCCGGCGTCCCGACGGTCGGCAGCACCCCGTCGAGCCGCCCGGTCACCTCCGCGCTCCCGGCCCCCGGCAACCCGCTGTACGACAGCGGCACCCCGGCCGGGGGGACCCCGCTGTACGAGGGCACCCCGGCCGGAGGCACCCCGGTGTACGGCGGCACCCCGCCGGGCGGCACGCCCCTGTACGACGGGACTCCGGCGGGCGGTACGCCGGTGTACGACGGGACCCCCGCGTACGACGGCACCCCGGCGGGGGGAACCCCCGTGTACGGGAGCATCCCGGCGGGGGAGACCCCGATGTACGGCGGGACCCCCCCGGGCGGTACGCCGGTGTACGACGGCACTCCCGGGTACGACGGCACCCCGGCGGGGGGAACCCCGGTGTACGGCGGGACCCCCGCGGGCGGCACGCCCGTGCCCCCCGGACCCGCGGCCCCCACCGGGCCCACCACCGGACCGGTCACCGGTACCGCCTCGCTGGGTGCCCCCGCCCCCGCCCCCTTCCCGGGCGGCCAGGGCCAGGGCGCGGCCTCCCCGTTCCCCACCGCCCCGTTCCCGACCGTCCAGGGCGGCACCGCCCCCCGGCTCTCCGACGACACCGCGATCCTGACCCCGCAGTTCCCCGCACCGGTGCCGGGCACCGGCCCGGGTCAGGGCGGCGGCTCCGGGCGCGGCTCCGGGGACACGCTGACCAGCGGCATCCCGGTCGTCCCGCCGAAGGCGGCCCGGCCTGACCTCACCCCGCGCATCGAGGAGACGGCGGCGCCCGCCCCGGCCCCCGCGCCCGCCCCGCGTCCGGCGGCGTCCGCCGCACCGGCGAAGAAGGGCCGCTCCAAGCTGGTCCTCCTCACCGTCGCCGTCCTCGGCCTCGCGGGGGTCGCCTACGGCGCCGGACTGCTGCTCAACCACTCCGACGTGCCCAAGGGCACCACGGTCCTCGGGGTGGACATCGGCGGCGGCACGAAGGAGGAGGCCGTCAACACGCTGGAGGCGGCCCTGGGCAAGCGGGCCCGCACCCCGCTCCAGCTCGACATCGGCGGCAACAAGGTCCAGCTCGCCCCGGACAAGGCGGGTCTGACGCTCGACAGCCAGGAGACCGTCAGGGGCGCCGCGGGCAGCGACTACAACCCGGTGTCGGTGATCGGCTCCCTCTTCGGCGGCGAGCGGGTCGCCAGCCCGGTCCTGCCCGTGGACGAGGAGAAGCTGGCGGTCGCGCTGACCGACCTCGCGGGCTCGGCCGCCTCGGCGACCGACGGCACGATCCTGTTCGCCCCCGGCAAGGTCACACCGGTCGAGGGCAAGCCCGGCAAGGGCCTCGACGTGCGGCACTCGATGATCTCCGTGAGGGACGCGTTCCGCGCCCAGGTGGAGACCGGCCGGTCCAAGGTGGTCGTACTGCCGGTCACGGTCCGTCAGCCGAGCATCTCCAAGGCGGAGCTGGACCGGGCCATGCGGGAGTTCGCCGAGCCCGCCATGTCCGGCCGCATCACGATCATCGCGGGCGGCAAGCCGATCCAGTTCGGCCCGACGCGCTCGCTGCCGCAGATCCTCTCGATGAAGGCCATCGACGGGCGTCTGGTCGAGGTCTACGACAAGAAGGCGATCGAGCGGCTCCTCGACGGCGCCTTCGACGGCATCATGATCACCAAGGGTGACGGCACCAAGCACCAGGTGTCCGCCGACGACGTGGCCTTCGTGATGCGGGACGCCCTCCTGGGCAAGACCGAGGCGGAGCGGACGAAGACGATCGACCTCAGCGGCGAGGGCTGACGGTCCCTCCGCGAGCCGCCCCGAGCCCCCGTCCGACCCCTGTCGGCCGGGGGCTCGGGCGTACGGCCCGGGGGCCTCAGTTGAGCCGGGCGCGGGCCGCGCGGGCGCGCAGCCGGATCGTGGCGGCGGCCTCCGGGTCGACCGCGTCCATCACCCGCGCGTACGCCTCCATCTCGGCCGCCCCGGTGAGGAAGTCACCGCGCCGCACGAGCAGCTCGGCGCGTTCGTGACGGAGGCGGGCCGGGTGGGAGGGCAGCAGCAGGGCGAGCTCCACCGCCCACAGGGCGACGTCGGAGCGTTCGGGGCGGGGGGCCGCCCAGGCGCGGATGTTGTTGAGGACGCGCAGCACGATCGCGCCGGGTTCGGCGGGCCGCAGCATCGAGCGGTCGAGGGCCTCCCCGGTCGCGCCCGCCACCAGGAGTTCCGCGTCGGTCCCGGTCATGGCCCGGCCGCCCGCGAACGGGTCGGCGAGGTCCAGATCGGCCGGGTCGCCGAAGCCCACCACGAAGTGGCCCGGAAGCCCCAGCCCGTACACGGGGGCACCGGCCCGCCGGGCGACCTCCATCCAGACCACGGACAGCAGGATCGGCAGCCCCCGGCGGCGCCGGAGCACCTCGTGGAGCAGGGAGGACTCCAGCCGCTGGTAGTCGGAGGGAACACCGGTGAAGCCCTCGCGGCCGCCGAGGAGCGCGGCGAGGGTACCGCTCCAGTCGCCGGTGACCCGGGTCGCGTACGGGACGAGCCCGGCGAGGCGGTCGAGTTCGATCTCGGCCCCGTTCAGGTCGTGCCGGGTCACGGAGGGGTCGGCGACCGCCCCGATCAGCAGGCAGAGCCGGGCCAGGTCGGGCCGTTCGGAGCGGGCCTCCTCGGCGAACTCCCGCCGCCAGTCCGGCGGGTCCTGCGGGGACCCGTCCGGCGTCACGCCGCCGCCCACCGGTAGTGGTGGTAATGGTGGTGGGGGGCGAAGCCGAGCCCGTCGTAGAGGGCGAGCGCTCCGTCGTTGTCCGCCTCCACCTGGAGCCAGGCGGCCGAGGCGCCCTCGTCGAGGGCCTGTCGGGCGAGGGCGGCCATGACGGCGGTCGCCAGCCCCCGGCGCCGCTGTTCCGGATCGACCTCGACGGCCATGAACCCGGCCCAGCGTCCGTCGACGACGCACCGGCCGATGGCCGCGGGCACCTCGCCGGGGCCGGGCACGGACGCGAACCAGGTGCTGGGGCCCGAAGCGAGGACCGCGCGCACCGCGGGTCCCGGCTCGCCGGAGCGCTGGTAGCGGCGGAGCCAGGGGTCGTCGACGGTACGGGAGAGGCGGACGGCGGAGACGTCGGCGTCCAGGTCGCCGATCGGGGCGAGGGCCCCGGTCCGCACCTCGGCGGAGACCTCACGGCGCCAGCCGAGCCGGTCGAGTTCGGCGCAGAGCATCTCCTGGGTGCCCTCGGCGCCGGTGGCGGTCTGGACGTACGCGGGGAGCCCCCGGGCCGCGTACCAGGCGCGCGCGTGCTCCAGGGCCTCCTCCACGGGCCGTCCGGGATCGCCCAGCGGGAGGAGGGAGTTGGCGCGGCGGGTGAAGCCGTCGGCGGCCCGCAGGGTCCACTCGCCGAGGGCCTCGCTCTCGACCGGCCGCCACGCGCGCGCGGTGGCCCGCGCGAGTTCGGCGAAGGTGGCCGAGGGGCCCCGGCGGCGGGCCGGGGCGGCGGGGACGAGCTTCCCGGCGACCAGCGAGGATTCCGCGATCCGGACGCTCTCACCGCTCTTCCGTGTGACCAGCAGCACAGCGTCGTCCCATGATGTGAGAACTCCGACCGCGTCGGTGAACCTGGCGCCCGGCTCGGGGTCCTCCGTCACGTACCGAACGGAGACACGCTTTCCCACGTCAATGCTGGTAATTCGGACCTCAAGACGTCCGCCGCCGGTGAATTCCACAGCTTCTCCGCCCCTCCTGTTCGGATCGCCCCCGAGAACGGAGATACTAGGTGCGGGCATCGACGACGCCGCGCTCCCGCGCAGACCAGCCCTATCGAGGAGGAACGACAGCGTGACCTACGTCATCGCGCAGCCTTGTGTCGACGTGAAGGACAAGGCGTGCATCGAGGAGTGCCCCGTCGACTGCATCTACGAGGGCAAGCGGTCCTTGTACATCCACCCGGACGAATGCGTCGACTGCGGGGCCTGTGAGCCGGTCTGCCCGGTCGAGGCGATCTTCTACGAGGACGACACCCCGGAGGAGTGGAAGGAGTACTACAAGGCGAACGTCGAGTTCTTCGACGAGCTCGGTTCGCCCGGTGGTGCCTCCAAGCTCGGTGAGATCGAGCGGGACCACCCCTTCATCGCCGCCCTGCCGCCGCAGAACGGCTGATCGACCGCATCCGGTCCCGTACGGCGTCGGCCGCCGTGCGGGACCGAGGCGTTTCTCCGTACGTACAGGAAGTGAGAGCGAACCCGTGAGCGCAGTCTCTTCGCGCCTGCCCGTCTTCCCCTGGGACAAGCTGGAGCCGTACAAGAAGACGGCCCTGGCGCACCCGGACGGGATCGTGGACCTGTCGGTGGGCACGCCCGTCGACCCGGTTCCCGCGCTGATCCAGGAGGCCCTGGTGGCGGCGGCGGACTCGCCGGGCTATCCGACGGTGTGGGGCACGAAGGAGCTGCGGGACGCGCTGACCGGCTGGTGCGGCCGTCGGCTCGGCGCGGTGGGCCTCGTCCACGAGAACGTGCTGCCGGTGGTCGGCTCCAAGGAACTGGTGGCCTGGCTGCCGACGCAGCTGGGACTCGGCGCCGGGGACGAGGTGGCGTACCCGCGCCTCGCCTACCCGACGTACGAGGTCGGCGCGCGGCTCTGCGGCGCGACGCCCGTCGTCTACGACGACCCGGTGGCCGACCTGGACCCGGCCCGGGTCAGGCTGCTCTGGCTCAACTCCCCGTCCAACCCGACCGGGAAGGTCCTCGGCAAGGAGGAGCTGACCCGGATCGTGGCCTGGGCGCGCGAGCACGGCGTGCTGGTCTTCTCCGACGAGTGCTACCTGGAGCTGGGCTGGGAGGCCGAGCCGGTCTCCGTCCTGCACCCGGACGTCTGCGGTGGCTCGTACGAGGGGATCGTCGCCGTCCACTCGCTGTCCAAGCGCTCCAACCTGGCCGGATACCGGGCGGCGTTCGCCGCGGGCGACGCGGCGGTGCTCGGCGAGCTGCTCCTGATCCGCAAGCACGGCGGCATGATGACGGCGGCCCCGGTGCAGGCGGCGACGGTCGCGGCGCTCGGTGACGACGCGCACGTGGCCGAGCAGCGGGAGCGGTACGCGGCCCGGCGGGCGGCGCTGCGGGCGGCCCTGGAGGCGCACGGCTTCCGGATCGAGCACAGCGAGGCGAGCCTGTACCTGTGGGCTACCCGGGACGAGCCGTGCTGGGACACCGTGGCGTACCTGGCGGAGAAGGGCGTCCTGGTGGCGCCCGGCGACTTCTACGGCGAGGCGGGGGAGCGTTTCGTGCGGGTCGCGTTCACGGCGACGGACGAGCGCGTGGCGGCGGCCGTCGAGCGACTGGGCTGAACCCGTAGGGGCCTGTGGGGGGCTGGAGGGGCGCTACGGCACTCCGGGACCCTGTAGGACTCCGGTCCGCCGGGCCCCTTGGGGGCGCCGGTCCGCCGGAACCCCGATGTACCTCGGGCCCGGCCTTCCTCCGGACCTCGGACACCACCGCGGGCCCGGGGAGCACATGCTCCCCGGGCCCGCAGTGGTTCCCGGGTGCGGTCCGCGCCGTCGTCGGCCGCGGCGCGGGCGCCCCCGGTGGTCCAGCCGGTGGTCCGGCCCGTCGTGGGGCCGGTGGTCCAGCCCCTGGAGGGGCCGGTGGTGGGGCCGGTGGTTCAGCCGATCGGGAGGCCGCCGAGGGTCTGGCCGGTGGGCAGGTTGCCGAGGCCGCCGCCCAGCGCGCCGCCGGTCGGGCCCTCGGCGCTCTCCGCCGCGGCGCCCGCCGTCTTGCCGAGGACCTCGCCCGCGCTGCCCGCGGTGTCGCCCGCGACCTTCTGGGCGACCGGGGTGGCGGTGCGGCCCGCCGTGCCGACGGCCTTGCCCGCGGCGGGGACGGCGGTGCCGACGGCCTGGGCGCCGGTGGCGCCGACGACGCCGGTCGCGGTCTGCGCGGCGGTGTCCACGGCGGTGCCCGCTCCGGCGGTGTCCAGGGCGGTGAGGCCGCCGAGCGCGCCGGTCGGGGAGAGGTTCTGGTCCAGGGCGCTCGCGGAGCCGGCCGCACCGACCACGGGGGCCGCTCCGGCCGCGATCAGGAGGGCGACGCGGGCGATCCGGCGGGTCATGGGGAGGGACATGGTGCTCCTTCGACGAGGTGCGAGGTGGTGTTCGGTCGCACTGACAACCGGCTCTGGGGCGGGTGAGGTTGCGGAGGCCGAAGGTAAAGAATTGGCAATGCGTCGTATTGTCGGGTGGGGAGGAAGGCGGACGAACACGTCATTGCGCAGCCGGTTGGCGAACCGTCACTTCTCTTGCCCCCCAAGGGAATTGGGTGGTCGGAGCGCACGCCGAAAAAAGCCGCTCGGAAACGTGGTGAATTTCCTCCGGTCCACTCCGCGTCCATGCCGCGCCCGAGTGAACCACCGTACGTATGACCGGTTAGGAAGCGAGCCGTACGCGGACCGATTCCCCGTCCGTGGCAAGCGCCCCGGACACCTTCGACCAGCCGCCGCGCCCCTCGCCCGCGCGCCACGAACGGTCCCCGAAGGTCACCTCGGTGATGCGCAGCGTCCCCGCCCGCGCCACCGCCCACTGCGCCAGCTCCCAGCCGCGCCGCTCGTCCTCCCCGGCACCCGGCGCCGCCCCCGCGCCGCGCGCCGCGCGCACCGGAACCAGCAGCACCGGCGGCCCGGCCGCCGAACGGCCCGCGCCGGGACCGCCCGTCACCGTCTCCGGCGCGGCGCCCTTCCCGAACGCCCGCACCAGCTCCGCCCGCACCCGCTCCGGATCGCCCGGCACCCCGTCCGGGTCGCCCGTCGTACAGGACAGGGCGGCGGGGGAGCGGCCGGTCAGCGCCGCCGCGAGCAGCGCCGCGTCCGGCTCGTGCTTCGCGTACGCCTGCGGGAACCCGCTCTTCTGCACCTTCTGCGCCGCCACCGTCAGCGGCAGCCGCGAGTACCCCGGGACCTTCTCCAGGCCCGCGTAGAACTTCTCCGCCGAGTACACCGGGTCCAGGATCTGCGCGGGCGTCCCCCAGCCCATCGAGGGACGCTGCTGGAAGAGCCCGAGCGAGTCACGGTCGCCGTGCTCGATGTTCCGCAGCGCCGACTCCTGGAGCGCCGTCGCCAGCGCGATCGTCACCGCCCGCTCCGGCAGCCCCCGGCCGGTGCCGACGGCGGCGATCGTCGCCGCGTTCGACGCCTGGTCCGGGGTGAAGGTGTACCGGTTGTCCCCGCTGCCGACACTGCACCGGGGCGTTCCTCTGCTCCCCGTCACCTGGTGGAAGGCCACGTAGGAGGCGAGACCGAGGAGCGCGGCGAGGGCGGCCGCCGAACGGGCGAGGCGGCCGCGACGGGCGGGGCGGGTGGGGTCGGACACGGGGCCCACCGTACTGGAGGCCGCGTTAGGGTCGGCACATGGCAGACATCACCGCGCACGGCGGCATCCTCGACCTGTCCCAGGACGGAGCCGCGCTCACCGCGGCCCTCGTCGACTTCCCGTCCGTCAGCGGGACCGAGCAGCCGCTCGCGGACGCGATCGAGCGGGCCCTGCGCACCCTGCCGCACCTCACGGTGGACCGGTACGGCAACAACGTCGTCGCCCGCACGCGCCTCGGCCGCTCCGAGCGCGTCGTCCTCGCCGGACACATCGACACCGTGCCGATCGCCGGCAACGTGCCCTCGCGCCTCGACGAGGACGGCGTCCTGTGGGGCTGCGGCACCACCGACATGAAGTCCGGTGTCGCCGTCCAGCTGCGGATCGCCGCGACCGTCCCGGCCCCCAACCGCGACCTCACGTTCGTCTTCTACGACAACGAGGAGGTCGCCGCCGACCTCAACGGCCTCGGGAAGATCGCCGCCGCGCACCCCGAGTGGCTGGAGGGCGACTTCGCCGTCCTCCTCGAACCCTCCGACGCCCAGGTCGAGGGCGGCTGCCAGGGGACCCTGCGGGTGATCCTGCACACGGCGGGCGAGCGCGCCCACTCGGCGCGCTCCTGGATGGGCTCCAACGCCATCCACACCGCCGCCCCGATCCTCGCCCGCCTCGCCTCGTACGAGCCGCGCAAGCCCGTCATCGACGGCCTGGAGTACCACGAGGGCCTGAACGCGGTCGCGATCGGGGGCGGTGTCGCCACCAACGTCATCCCCGACGCCTGCGCGGTCACGGTCAACTACCGGTACGCCCCGGACCGCTCCCCGGCCGAGGCTCTGGCGCACGTCCGGGAGGTCTTCGCCGACTGCGACATCGCCGACCTCGTCGTGGACGACGAGAGCCCCGGCGCGCTGCCGGGCCTCTCCCACCCGGCGGCCGAGGCGTTCATGAAGGCCGTCGGCGGCAGCGCCCAGCCCAAGTTCGGCTGGACCGACGTGTCCCGTTTCAGCGCGCTGGGCGTGCCCGCCGTCAACTACGGCCCCGGCGACCCCATCTACGCGCACAAGCGGGACGAGCACGTCGTCGTGGACCGGATCCATCACTGCGAGGCGCGGCTCCGCGACTGGCTGACCGCCTGACCGTCCGATTTCCGTGATCCCGACTTCCGTAATTTCGCGTTTCGTCACCTCTGTGGTCCTACGCTGACCGGACCAGAAGATCAGCCGGCGGCCGGAAGCGGGCCGCCGATCGGCGGAGGGAGCAGGCCATGGGCATTCCCGAGGGAATGGCGAAGCCCGAGGAGCAGCGACTCGGACCGGTGCTGAGGCGGCGGGAGCAGGTCCAGCCGGGCACCACGGACCAGCGGCTGCTCGACACCGAGGGCGACTCGGAGTGGGTGCACACCGACCCCTGGCGGGTCATGCGCATCCAGTCCGAGTTCGTCGAGGGCTTCGGGGCGCTGGCCGAACTGCCGAGCGCCATCAGCGTCTTCGGCTCGGCCCGTACGAAGCGGGACTCGCCGGAGTACGAGTCGGGCGTCCGGATCGGCCGGGCGCTCGTCGAGGCCGGTTTCGCGGTCATCACCGGCGGCGGTCCGGGCGCCATGGAGGCGGCCAACAAGGGGGCCAGGGAGGCCAAGGGCGTCTCGGTCGGTCTCGGCATCGAGCTGCCCTTCGAGCAGGGGCTCAACCAGCACGTCGACATCGGCGTGAACTTCCGTTACTTCTTCGTCCGCAAGACGATGTTCGTGAAGTACGCGCAGGGCTTCGTGGTCCTGCCCGGCGGCCTCGGCACCCTCGACGAGCTGTTCGAGGCGCTGACCCTGGTCCAGACCCGCAAGGTCACCCGCTTCCCGATCGTCCTCTTCGGCACGGAGTACTGGAAGGGGCTCGTCGACTGGCTGCGCGACACGGTCGTCGCGGGCGGCAAGGCGTCCGAGCGGGACCTGCTCCTCTTCCACCTCACGGACGACGTGGACGAGGCGGTCAGCCTCGTGACGAAGGAGGTCGGCCGCTAGCGGGGCCGCCCCGGGGCGGAGGAACGCGGGCCGCCCCGCCCCCGTGTCGTACGGGGGCGGGGCGGCCTTTCCACGGGCCGGTCCGGGCGGTGGCCCGGTCCCGGGTCAGTACTGGACGGAGACGCTCGCCCCCGCGAAGGTCTCCTTGGCGTGCAGGCTGATGTAGACGTAGCCGGTGGGCGGGTTGTTCACCGTCAGGGTCTCGGTGTTGCCGGACTGGACCGAGCGGCTGGTGTACGAGCCGGTGGTGGCCCAGCTCGACGCGCTGTAGTAGAGGTCGGCGTTGCCGGTGCCACCGGCGGTGGTGATCGTCAGCTGCCGGGTCCCGGCCGGGACGTACAGGTAGTGGTACGCGTAGTTGGCGACGGTCGCCGACAGGTTGGAGCGCGAGCAGTTCTGGCCCAGCTGGCGCGGGTCGGCGCCGGGGCACTCGGGCAGCGACGGGCCGGGGCCCGGGTCCGGGTTGGTGGCGCAGGCACCGGCGGCGCAGCTCGTCAGCCAGGCGTCGAAGTCGGCGTCGTAGCGGGTGCCGATGGTGGTCTTCAGGAGGGTGCGGGCACCGTTCCAGTCGCCGGTGCGGTACTTGGCGAGCACGGCGTCCACGTCGGCGCGGTGCTTCTCCGTCATGTAGCGCACGGCGAGGTAGCCCCAGCGGTAGGTGCGCTCGGTGTTGGTGTTCTCGTAGGTGGTGTCGAAGAGGGTGCTCAGGGAGTAGGTGTGGCGCCCGGCGGCGGCGATGGCCGCGTCGTAGGGGAGCTTGCGGTAGGAGTAGGAGACGTACTCGGCGAAGCCCTCGATCCACCAGATGGTCGGGGTGGACACGCCCGCGTTGAAGTCGCCGTACATGTTGAAGCGGCCGTCGAGGTAGTGGGTGTACTCGTGGTTCAGGTTCCACACCTGGAAGTCGGGCCGCACGCGGGTGTCCTCGTAGGCGAGGAAGCGGGGCTGGTTGCCCGGGGTGGCCGGGTTGCCCTCCAGGTACATGCCGCCGTTGTCCGTGTCGATGCCGTAGATGGCGGCGGCGAACACCTGGTAGTCGAAGCTGGTGTCGAAGACCACGACCTCGATGGTGGTGTTGAGGTCGTCGGCGACGGGGCCCCGGTCACGGGCGACGGCGTGGAAGAACGCGTCCTGCTTCTGGAGGCTGTCGCAGGCCGACGCGAGGTTGTCGGCGGTCACCTGCTGGGCCAGCACCTTGATGGAGGGGCTGCAGGTGTGGCTGACCGGCAGGATGCCCGCGCGCAGCCGGGCGATGTGGTCGGCGGTGCCGTAGTCGGCCGCGTGCGTGGGGTCGTAGGCGTTGACCATCTCGGCGACGGCGGCCCACAGGTAGGCGGGGGTGCCGCTCGGGGCGCTCTGGTCCGCGAGCTGGCGCATCAGCGGCTTGAGCTTGGGCAGGAGGGCCGGGTACTGGAGGAACCGGCCCAGCTCACGGGCGCCGTTGTACGGCAGGTAGCCGTGATCGCCGCCGAGGAGCGCCTTGTTGCGGGAGACGAAGGAGTACAGGTTGTCGAGCAGGCTCGGGTCGGCCTGGACGGCGGCGAGGAAGCCGCTGGTCTGGTGGCCGCGGAAGAGCACGGTGAAGATGTTGTTGACGGCGCCGGGCATTCCCGCGACGGAGTTGTAGGTGCCCGCGTCGTAGGCGTTCAGGAGCCGCTTCACGACCGGCAGGTAACGGACGTTCTCCTGGGCGCTGTCGACCAGGGTGACGGTCTCGCCGAGGGTTCCCGCGTTGGCGGTGGTGACGTCCTTGGAGCGGGCGTTGGCGAAGAAGCCGTCGAGGCCGCCCCGGATCGCGGTCCGCAGCGTCGTGCCGTAGGAGCCGACGTCCGCCGAGTGGTACCACTGGACGTAGTAACCGGCGCGCAGGAACAGCACCAGCTGGTAGGTCGAGGTGCTGTTGTCGCCGGGGTAGGCGACGGCGTTGTCGCGGAGCGCGTTCGCGACGGTCGTCATCTGCGCCTCGCGGAAGGCGCCGTAGGCGTCGCCGCCGGTGAGGCCGAACAGCTCGTTGACACAGCCGGCTTCGGCGGACTTGATCTGCTGCACCAGGGCGCTGCCCGTGCGGCTGGTGAAGTCGCTGACGTTGCAGGCGGCGGCGGTCAGGGACCGGGAGGCGGAGAGCCGGGCGGTGGCGGCGGGGCTGGCCGGCGGGAGGTACGGGGTCCGCTCGGCGGCGGCGACGGATCCGGTCGTCCGGTCTGCCTCGCGGGTCTCCGGGGCGAGGTCGGGAGCGGGCCGGGGAGCGGGCCGCTCCGCGCCGGGCGCGCCGGGCACGGCGGGGGCGGGGGCGGGGCTCGGGGTGGCGGCCTGGCTGAGCGGCGCGAGCAGTCCGAGCGCCAGACAGGACGTGACGGTGGCGGTCAGGAGCCGTACGCGGTACGGCAGTCCCGATATCCGGGAGGTTTTCACCTAGGCCTCCAGGCCTTGCTCGGCCGCGTGGGTGGCGCGGCCGGACACAGTGGGGGATTGATTGATGATGCTCCGTCAAACTGGGGCGGAACGTGGGTACAATTTCACACGTCACATGGCTGTGGGAAGGGTCCGGACAGAACCTGCGGCACCGCCCGCGCCGCGACGGGCGTGGCGAGAAACCACCGCCCGAGCCCCCTCCCTGATGAGGCCGGGTGCGGGCCTCCGAAAGGTCCCGGCGCGACCCACCGGAAAGAATGAGCAAAGAGCCCGATGGCGCCGAAACGCCCCCGGGTCAGGGGTATATGACGGCGTGTCGGGCGCGGGGGGTCAGGGCTTGGGTGCCCGGTTGCGGGTCGCCGACCGGTTCCGTCTGTGGCAGGGCCTCGGCCGCGCCGTGGAGACCTGCGTCGCCGCGGGCGGGTGTGTGGCCGGGGGCCGTGCGGGGCCCGGCCGTGGCAGGATGACCCCATGATGATCCGAAAGGGCGATGCCGCGTAGGCGTCCCAAGGCCGTCCGCGCAGAGCGGTGGCGGCCACGATGGCAGTATCCGGTCCTGAGGGTCCCTGGCGTCTCCGCGCGCACCCGTGCGGCGATCCGCCGGGTCGAGGACCAGGAGATGCGGCCCGACGCGGTCGCGCTTGCGCTCTCTCGCTTCGAGCGGGCCTTCCAGCAGCCTGGCCGCTACCTGAACGCCTCCGAGGCCTGTTCGCCCGGGATGGAGGTGGAAGACGCCCGTGACGATCTGGAGCGGGCGATGCTGCACCTTCCTCCCGGAGCCCGAAGGGACTTGGGACGGCTGATCACACGCATCGACGCGGAATTCGAGCGCCGTACCTTGCCGGAACCCCACTACATCGAGTTGGCGGTGTTCGGCTGGTGGTGGACCAGAATGCGTGAACGCTGACGGGCCCCGGGCTGGTCAGGCCGTGCCCGGGGTCCCGCTCACGGGGCAGGGCCGGGGTCCTGCCCGCCGGGCCGTACGGGCGCGGCGGTCCCGGGGCCGTACGGGGTACGGGCGGGTGGCGCCGGAAGCGGCGCCGTCGACCGGGGTGGCGTCCCGCCAGGCACCGGCCGCACCCCCGAGGGATCGGCCAACCAACCGCCCAACCACCCGGCCGCGCGGACCGCCGACGCGCCCCCGGTCACCGTCGGCCGCGCACCGCGCACCACGCCACGGACCGTCCGGATCTGCCGGGCGGCCTCCCCGTGCCCCGCCCCGCCGAGGCCCTCGTCGCTCCGGGGGCCGACCGGCTCCGCTACGCCAGGCCCCGGCGTGCCACCGACGGCGGGCGGTGGCCCGCGATCGAGGCCACCATGTCCAGGACCTGCTTCGTCTCCGCCACCTCGTGGACCCGGTACACCTGGGCGCCCAGCCACGCCGAGACGGCGGTGGTCGCCAGGGTCCCCAGGACCCGCTCCTTCACCGGCCGGTCCAGCGTCTCCCCGACGAAGTCCTTGTTCGACAGGGACACCAGCACCGGCCACCCCGTCGCCGCCATCTCCCCCAGCCGCCGGGTCGCCTCCAGGCTGTGCCGGGTGTTCTTCCCGAAGTCGTGCCCCGGATCGATCATGATCGCGTCCCGGCGCACCCCCAGCGCCGCCGCGCGCTCCGCCAGGCCCACCGTGACGCGCAGGACGTCGGCCATCACGTCCTCGTACGCCACCCGGTGCGGTCGGGTCCTCGGCTCCGCGCCTCCCGCGTGCGTGCACACCAGGCCCGCGCCGTACTTCGCGGCGACCTCGGCGAGACCCGGGTCCACCCCGCCCCACGCGTCGTTCAGGACGTCCGCCCCCGCCTCGCAGACCGCCTCGCCGACCTCCGCCCGCCAGGTGTCCACGCTGATGACCACATCGGGATGGCGGCGCCGGACCTCGGCGACGAAACCGACCGTGCGCCGCGCCTCCTCCTCGGCCGTCACCTCCTCGCCGGGGCCCGCCTTCACCCCGCCGATGTCGACGATCGCCGCGCCCTCGGCCACGGCCCGCTCGACCCGCGCGAGCGCGGGCTCGTCCAGGAAGGTCGCGCCCTGGTCGTAGAACGAGTCCGGGGTCCGGTTCACGATCGCCATGATCACCGGCTCGTGCGGCCCGAATTCACGCCGTCCCAAGCGCAGCATCCCTTTTGTCCTCCCTCGTGTCCGTTCGCCTGCGACCCTAGCCGTCGGTGGCACGTGGCACGATCGGCACGGGACGTTTTCCACTCCGGGGAGAGGCGCGCAGTGTTCTGGTTTCTGCTCATCACGATGGTCGTGGTCGTGGCCGCGGTGACCCTCGCCGTGATCGGCGGCGGCGACAGCGAGGTGCTGCCCGAGGTGGCGCCCGAGCAGCTCGTCGACCCGCTCCCGGTCAGCCGCCCGGTCGACCGCGCCGACGTCGAGGCGCTCCGCCTCCCCGTCGGGCTGCGGGGCTATCGCATGGCGGACGTGGACGACGTCCTCGTCCGTCTCGGCGCCGAGCTGGCCGAGCGGGACGCCCGGATCGCCGAGCTGGAGGAGTCGCTCACCGGCCCCTCCGCCGAGCGCGCCGAGGGTCCGGGGCGGGCCGAGGGCGCCGGGGAAGAGGGCCCCGCGTGACCGCCTCCGGCGCGGTGCCCGGCCCCGACGGGCGGCTCCGCTGCCCCTGGGGCCTGTCGGCCGAGGACTACCTGGCGTACCACGACGAGGAGTGGGGCCGCCCGGTCCACGGCGACGACGCGCTCTTCGAGCGGCTCTGTCTGGAGGCCTTCCAGTCGGGTCTCTCGTGGATCACGATCCTGCGCCGCCGGGAGGGCTTCCGCACCGCCTTCGAGGGCTTCCGGATCGCCTCCGTCGCGGCCTTCGGGGACGCGGACCGCGAGCGGCTGCTCCAGGACGAGGGCATCATCCGCAACCGCGCCAAGATCGACGCGACCCTCGCCAACGCCCGGCTGCTCGCGGGCTGGTCCCCGGGCGAGCTCGACGGTCTGATCTGGTCGTACGCCCCCGATCCGGTGGACCGCCCGGCCCCGCGCACGGTCGCCGACGTCCCGGCGGTCACCGACGAGTCGACGGCCCTGTCGAAGGCGCTCAAGAAGCGCGGTGTGCGCTTCGTCGGACCGACGACGGCCTACGCCCTGATGCAGGCGTGCGGGCTCGTCGACGACCACGTGACGGACTGCGTGGCCCGCGGCGGGAAGTGAGTGACCGGGGAGCCGCTTCCCCGCCCCCGGGACGGAACCGGACCCCGGGACGGGGAACCGCCCCCGGACCACCCGACTCCGCCCGGTGGCCCGGTGGCCCGGTGGCCCGGTGGCGGTCAGCGGCCCAGGTACGTCGGCTTCTCCTTGGCGACGAAGGCGCGGACCGCGATCGTGTGGTCGGCCGAGGCCCCGGCCAGGCTCTGCAGCTCCTCCTCCTTCTCCAGCGTCTCGGCGAGCGAGTGGGCCGCACCGAAGGCCAGTGACTCCTTCAGGGCCGCGTACGCCACCGTCGGCCCCTCCGCCAGCCGCCGGGCCACCTTCTCCGCCTCGGCGGCGAGGTCGGCGGCCGGGACGAGCCGGTTCACGATGCCCAGCTCGTACGCCTCGGAGGCGCTGATCGAGCGGGGGAAGAACAGCAGGTCGGCCGCCCGGCTCGGGCCGATCAGCCGGGGCAGCGTCCAGGAGACGCCCGAGTCGGCGGTGAGCGCGACCCCGGCGAACGCGGTGTTGAACGAGGCGGTCTCCGCGACCACCCGGAAGTCCGCCGCGAGCGCGAAGCCGAAACCGGCCCCGGCCGCGACCCCGTTCACCGCCGCCACCACCGGCTTCCGCATCCCCGCGAGGGCCCGCGTGATCGGGTTGTAGTGCTCGCGGACCGTGCTCATGGTCTCCCGCGTGCCGTTCTCCGCGTCCGCCGCGAGCAGACCCACGTGCTCCTTCAGGTCCTGGCCCACGCAGAACGCCCGGTCACCGGCCGCGGTCAGCAGCACCGCCCGTACGGCGGCGTCCCCGGCGGCCGTCTCCACCGCCTCCCGGAGGGCGGCCTTCGCCGCCACGTTCATGGCGTTCATGGCCTCGGGGCGGTTGAGCGTGATGGTGGCGAGTCCCTCGCGCACCTCGTACAGCACCGTGTCGGCCATCGGTATCCCTTCGCCTCATCGCGTCGTCGACCCGCCCAGCATGGCGGACATCACCCGCACCGCCCATGTGAGCTGCGTCAATCCGACCAGCTTCCGGAGGCCCGCAGTCGGAAGCCGAGCGGCGGAGTATCGCAGGCCGATCGCCGAATTATGGGGTTTTGCGAGCGCGCGTTGCGCAAGCGATGCCGATGGATGTTGGTCATCGGGTGCTGCCATGCGGGATAATGACCTGGAAGCAATGTGTTCGAAGCCGGAGACGTGCTCCAGGTCATGGAGCTGCCCGGCCGACGATGAGCTGGTTTCAGGAAGGGGAACGAGCATGGCGGCCATGAAGCCGCGGACGGGTGACGGCCCGCTCGAGGTGACCAAGGAGGGGCGGGGCATTGTCATGCGCGTTCCGCTCGAAGGCGGCGGCCGGCTCGTCGTCGAGCTGACCCCGGACGAGGCAGGGGCGCTGGGCGACGCCCTGAAGAAGGTCGTCGGCTGACCCGGTTCTCCACGATCCTCACCGCTGCCCCGGTACGGCCCCGCCGTCCCGGGGCAGCGGTGCGTCCGGCGCCGGGACACGCGGTGCGCGGGCCGCGGCGCACCCCGCGCGGACGGGGTCAGCCCCGGCGGACCGCGCAGAGCAGACCGTCGCCCACCGGCAGCAGCGAAGGAATGAGCTCCGGGCTCTCCCGGACCGCGCGCAGCAGCTCCCGCACCCGCTGGACCTCCGGCGGCTGGGCCGCCGCGTCGACCGTGCGGCCCTCCGCGAAGACGCCCTCGAAACAGACGAGGCCGCCCGGCCGCAGCAGGCGCAACGATTCAGCGAGATAGTCCAGGTACTCCAGCCGGTCCCCGTCGCAGAACACGAGGTCGTAGCCGCCGTCCGCGAGCCGGGGCAGGACGTCCAGCGCCCGGCCCGGGATGAACCGGGCCCGGTTCCCCGCGAAGCCCGCCGCCCGGAACGCCGTCTTGGCCAGCTGCTGCCGCTCCGGCTGGAGGTCCACCGTGGTCAGGACCCCGTCGGGACGCATCCCGAGGAGCAGATAGATCCCGGACACGCCCGTGCCCGTGCCGATCTCCGCCACCGCCTTCGCGTCCGCCGTCGCGGCCAGCAGGCGCAGCGCACCGCCCGTACCGGGGGACACCGAGGGCAGCCCTGCCTCCCTGGCCCGCTCCCGGGCCCAGCGCAGAGCGTCGTTCTCGGCGACAAAGGCGTCGGCGAACGACCAGCTCGTCTGCCGGTTGGCGGTAATGGCCCTCTCCTGTCCCCGTAGTTGACGCAACGGTGACTGTATCCGCTGTCAGCGGGAACCCGCAGATGGGACCGGGCGTTCACCAGGGGAAGGACGCGACAGGAGACAGCCGGGCGACCCGGCTCCAAATTCGCGTAAAGATTCTTATCCGGAGCTAACGGGCGAGGTGGCTATGGTAGGGGCTCCACTGGACACCACCAGAGCCGACAGGGGAGGTGCGGCTGCGCCTGTGGATCGGGGAGGAGTGCTTCGGCGTCTTCTCAGGTCGGCGGGTGAGCCGAAATCCGTGACCGACACCGCTGACCGTTTCCGCACGACCGACTCCGCTCCCACCACCGCGACCTTCGCATCGGATGCGGAATCGCCGGCGTGGACCCCTCCCACCTGGGAGGAGATCGTCAGCACCCACAGCGGCCGGGTCTACCGGCTGGCCTACCGCCTGACCGGCAACCAGCACGACGCCGAGGACCTCACCCAGGAGGTCTTCGTCCGCGTCTTCCGCTCGCTGTCGACCTACACCCCGGGCACCTTCGAGGGCTGGCTGCACCGCATCACCACCAACCTCTTCCTCGACATGGTCCGCCGCAAGCAGCGCATCCGCTTCGACGCGCTCGCCGACGACGCCGCCGAGCGGCTCCCCAGCCGCGAGCCCTCCCCGCAGCAGGTGTTCAACGACACGCACTTCGACGCCGACGTGCAGCAGGCCCTCGACACCCTGGCGCCCGAGTTCCGCGCCGCCGTGGTCCTCTGCGACATCGAGGGACTGTCGTACGAGGAGATCGCCGCCACCCTCGGTGTGAAGCTCGGCACCGTCCGCAGCCGGATCCACCGCGGCCGCTCCCACCTGCGCAAGGCCCTCAAGCACCGGTCGCCCGAGGCACGGGCGGAGCGTGCCCTGGCCTCCGTCGGATGGGAGGCGGGGACAGCGTGAGCGGTAGCCCTTCCTCGTCTCCGACTCCTGCCGAACACCACCTCGGAGACCGGCTGGCCGCGCTCGTCGACGGCGAGCTCGGCCACGACGCCCGCGAGCGGGTCCTCGCCCACCTGGCGACCTGCGCCCGCTGCAAGGCCGAGGCCGACGCACAGCGCACCCTCAAGAGCGTCTTCGCCTCCGCCGCGCCCCCACCGCTCTCCGAAGGCTTCCTCGCCCGCCTCCAGGGGTTGCCCGGGGGTCCTGGCGGCTCCGGAGGACCCCGGGGACCCCTCGAAGAACTCCTCGACGCCGGGGGAGTGAGGTCCGACGGCTTCGCCACCGCCGCGGTCGTCACCCCCGTCACCCCGCACCCGGGCTTCCGCATCCACGAGGTCGCCGACCGCGCGCCCGGTTCCGCCGGGCGCGGCCGCAGGTTCGCCTTCGTGGCGGCCAGCGCGGTCTCCTTCGCGGCCATCGCCCTCGGCGGGACCCTGCCCCTGGACGCCTCGGTGAGCGCCAGCGCGCGCGGCGGCCAGGGCACCGGCAGCTCCGTCACCCCGCTGCGCACCGGCACCGCGGGGCCCGGCACGGGCACGCCCGTCACCCGGGGCACCCGCTCCGGGGAGCGGTCCGGCGCCCAGTCCGCCCTGGCGGGACAGGACGTCACCGGTACCCCGTCCGCCCCGGTGATGCCCCTCTCGGCAGCGCGGGGGCCGGTCGCGGCGACCGGTCAGGGCACGGTCCCGGCGGGCGCCGTCCCGCCGGACGCGGTCCGTTCCCCCGCCACCCCGCTGCTCTCCGTCCGCCTCCAGAACCCGTCCCCGCAGTCCTTCCTTGCCCTCTCGCCGTTCGTGCGCCCGACGGGTCCGGCCCTCCAGCTGGCCTTCGCCCCCGGGCCCAGTCCGGCGGCGAGCCCGACGACCGGGCCGCTCGGCTCCCACCGCTGACCCGCGACCTGGTTGAATCCAGGGACACGGGCGCCCGACCCAGGGGCGCGGACGGGCCAGCGGTTGCGGGGAGAGCATGAACGACGGGAAGCCGAACTGGTGGAGCCGGCCTTCGGAGGGCCCGGAGGCGGCGCGGATACCCACGCCGCCGCCGGCCGAGGACGGCGACGGTGACTTTCCGCTGCCCGCGCCCCGGCCGCACACCGGCCCGGACGTGACGGACCCGGTGGTCCCGCCGGACCGCACGGACTCGACGGACCGGCCGGACCAGCCGGACGTGACGGACCGGAAGGCCCCGGCGGCCGCCGGGGAGCCCGCTGCCGAGACGGGGGCCCCGGGCCCCTCACCGGAGCGCACCACCGGACCGTACGAGCCCGAGGCGGTCACGGAGACGTACGAGCCGGAGGCCGTCACGGCGACGTACGAGCCGGTGGTGGTCACCGAGCCCCACGGGACCGGTGCCGTCGCCGGGACGTCCGAGCCCGGGCCCGGAGCGCTCACCGAGCCCCACGGGACCGAAGCCCCCGCCGGACCGTACGAGTCCCGGCCCGGGGACCTCACCGGGCCCGCCGCTGCGCCCCGGACGCCCACGGGCGAACCCTCCGCCGAACCCGCCCCCGGGCCCGTCCCGCTGACCAAGGGTGAGCCCGTCGGCCCGGCCGTCCCCGTGGACGCGGCCCCCGAGGGCGCCCCCGCCCCCCTGCACGCCCCCGACGAGTACCGGACGCCTCCCTACGGGGAGCCGGGGCCGTGGGCGCCCGCGCCGCCCGTGCAGCACCCGGCGGCGCCCGTACCGCCCCCGCAGGCCGTCGCGCCGCCCCTCGTACCGCCGCACCCCCACGCCCAGCCGCACCTGCCGGGTGCGGGGGCGCCCTGGGTGCAGTACGACCCCTGGGGTGCCGGTGCGCCCGGACTCCCGCCCGCGCCCGCGAAGAAGTCCCGCAAGGGCCTCGCCCTCGCCGGGGCGCTCGCCTTCGCGCTCGTCACCGGAGTCATCGGCGGCGGCATCGGCGCCTACGTCGAGCGCAACGGCGGACTCACCACCGTCGAACTGCCCCAGGCGGAGGCCGGGGAGACCGGCCGGGCCCCCGAGAGCGTCGCCGGGATCGCCGCCAGCGCCCTGCCCGGCGTGGTCACCCTGCACGTCAAGGGCGGCGGATCGTCCGGCACCGGCACCGGCTTCGTCCTCGACACCAAGGGCCACATCCTCACCAACAACCATGTCGTCGACGCCGCCGAGTCCTCGAAGGACATCACGGTGACGTTCTCCAGCGGCGAGACCGCCCGCGCCCGGCTCATCGGCAAGGACACCGGCTACGACCTGGCGGTCGTCCAGGTCACCGGCGTCTCGGGGCTCAAGCCGCTGCCGCTCGGCAACTCCGACGACGTCCGGGTCGGCGACCCCGTCGTCGCCATCGGCGCGCCCTTCGACCTGTCCAACACGGTCACCTCCGGCATCATCAGCGCCAAGGAACGGCCCATCACCGCGGGCGGCGAGAAGGGCGACGGCAGCGACATCAGCTATGTCGACGCCCTCCAGACCGACGCCCCGATCAACCCCGGCAACTCCGGCGGCCCGCTCCTCGACTCCAAGGCACGGGTCGTCGGCATCAACAGCGCCATCCGGGCCGCGGGCGGCTCCGGAGGGGACGGCGAGGGCGCCGGGGCCAGCCAGCCCGGCTCCATCGGCCTCGGCTTCGCCATACCGATCAACCAGGGCAAGCGGGTCGCCGAGGAACTCATCAACACCGGCAAGGCCACCCACCCCGTCATCGGCGTCAGCCTCGACATGCAGTTCAACGGCGACGGCGCCCGCGTCGGCGAGAAGGGCAAGGACGGCACCGCGTCCGTCACGCCCGACGGCCCGGCGGCCAGGGCCGGACTCCTGCCCGGGGACGTCATCACCAAGGTCGACGGCCAGCGCGTGCACAACGGCGAGGAGCTGATCGTCAAGATCCGCGCCCACCGCCCGGGGGACCGGCTGGCCCTCACCCTGAACCGCGACGGCAAAGAGCTGACAAAGACGTTGACCCTCGGATCCTCGCAGGGCGGCTGAGCGCCATCCGGCGGACACCGGGAGGTACCCGTCCGGCAGTTTCGGCGGGTACCGTGGACCGGGCCCTGGACCGGCGTGAAGGAGCTACTAGGTGTTCAGCGACATAGGCGCACTCGAACTGGTGACGCTCGTGGTCCTCGCCGTGCTCGTCTTCGGGCCGGACAAGCTCCCGAAGATGATCCAGGACGTCTCGCGCTTCGTGCGGAAGATCCGTGAGTTCTCGGACGGCGCGAAGGAGGACATCCGCAGCGAGCTGGGGCCGGACTTCAAGGACTTCGACTTCGAGGACCTCAACCCCAAGACGTTCCTCCGCAAGCAGATGGAGCAGAACGAGGACCTGCGGGAGCTCAAGGAGCTCCGCGGCAGCTTCGACCTCCGCAAGGAGATGAACGAGGTCGCCGACGCGGTCCACGGCCGTGAGCCGCAGTCGACCGCGGTGAACGGGACCTCCGTCAACGGCACTCCGGTGAACGGCTCCGGCGGTGCGGGGACCGCCCCCGGCGGCACCCCGGACCTCCTCAAGAAGCAGGACAAGCCGGACACCGGCGAGCGTCCTCCGTACGACTCCGACGCGACCTGACGCCGGGCCGTCACCGGTCCGGCGCCTCCCGGTGGCTATCCTCCCTCTGTCGATCGAACGAGGAGGCGGCCGAGATGGAGACCACGAGTCCGGCGGAGGGCGTGCCCACGGCCCGGCGGACCGCCGAGGGCTATCTGCGCGCGCCCTTCGCCTGGTACGGCCTGGACGAGGCGTTCACCGGGCCCCGCCGGCTCATGCAGGTGGGCACGGCGGCGGACGGCAGCGTGCAGCACGGTTCGACCGGCCACGGTGACGCGCCGTCGATAAAGTCCGACGCGAGCGGCACGGAGAAGGAGCGGTTCGCGGTCGTCGTCACCGTCGCCGCCAGCCCGGTCCGCCGCACCGGGGACGGCACCGGCGTCCTCGACGCCACCACGGTCTCCTCGGCCGCCTGGCTGGCCGGCAGCGGACTGCTCGTCCACACCTGGCCCCCCTCGCTCGACCACATGACCCGGGACAACTGGCTGGACCAGCAGACCGAGACCGCGTTCGAACTGGCCGACGACCTCGAAGGACCGGACTGGTCGTCGCTCTCGCTGCCGGTGGACGGGGTGCCGGTGACCTTCCACTACCGCGAGACGGAGTTCGGCTGGGTCCTCGCCGGGTCCGCCGACGGCGTCCACATCGGGGCGTACGGGCGGGGCATGAGCGCGTACGGGCTCGGCTTCTCGCAGATCAAGGACCTCGACGCGTACGCCTGACCGGGCGCGGCCGGGAGCGCGGGCGAGCGGGTCCGCCCGCCCCGACCCGGCGGCGCGCACCCGGTACGACGAAGGGCGCCCCCCACCAGGGGGGCGCCCTTTCCGGTGACGCGTCAGAACTTGTTGCGCGGGGTGATGCCCAGGCTCATGCCGGAGAGCCCGCGCTGCCGCCCGCCGAGCTTGCCCGCGATGGCGCGCAGGGCCGCGCCCGCCGGGGAGTCAGGGGCGGACAGGACGACCGGCCGGCCATCGTCGCCGCCCTCACGGAGCCGTACGTCGATCGGGATCGAGCCCAGCAGCGGGACCGTCGCGCCGGTGGTCTTCGTCAGCCCGTCCGCGACCCGCTGACCGCCGCCGGTGCCGAACACGTCGACCATCTCGTCGCAGTGCGGACACGGCAGACCCGCCATGTTCTCCACCACACCGACGATCTTCTGGTGGGTCTGGACGGCGATCGAACCGGCGCGCTCGGCGACCTCCGCCGCCGCCTGCTGCGGGGTGGTCACGACCAGGATCTCCGCGTTCGGCACGAGCTGCGCGACCGAGATCGCGATGTCGCCGGTGCCCGGGGGCAGGTCGAGCAGGAGGACGTCCAGGTCACCCCAGTACACGTCCGCGAGGAACTGCTGGAGCGCCCGGTGCAGCATCGGCCCGCGCCACACCACGGGCGCGTTGCCCGGGGTGAACATGCCGATGGAGATGACCTTCACGCCGTTCGCCGACGGCGGCATGATCATGTTCTCGACCTGGGTCGGACGGCCGTCCGCGCCCAGCATCCGGGGCACGCTGTGGCCGTAGATGTCGGCGTCGACGACACCGACCTTCAGCCCGTCGGCGGCCATCGCCGCGGCCAGGTTCACGGTGACCGACGACTTGCCGACACCGCCCTTGCCGGAGGCCACCGCGTACACCCGGGTCAGCGAACCCGGTTTCGCGAAGGGCACCTCGCGCTCGGCGCTCGTGCCGCGCAGCGCCGCCGCCAGCTCCTTGCGCTGTTCGTCGCTCATCACGTCCAGCGAGACCTCGACGGCGGTGACGCCCTCGACCCGGGAGACGGCATCCGTCACGCGCTGCGTGATGGTGTCGCGCATCGGGCAGCCGGAGACCGTCAGATAGACCGTCACGGCGACCTTGCCGTCCGGTTCGATCTCCACCGACTTGACCATGCCGAGCTCGGTGATCGGCTTGTTGATCTCAGGGTCGTTCACCGTCGCCAGTGCTTCGAGGACCGTGTCTTCCGTAGCCATACCGACGATGGTACGGCGCGGACCACCGGCCCATGAAAGCCCTGTCAACGGTCGGGTACGTCACGTCCCCGGTCCTCGCCGTACGGGAAGAGGTCCCGGCGCTCCTCCAGCTCCCGCACCAGGTCCTGGAGCTCCGAGCGGATCCAGTCGCGGGTCGCCACCTCGCCGAGGCCCATCCGCAGCGCCGCGATCTCCCGCGTCAGGTACTCGGTGTCCGCGATCGACCGCTCGTTCTGCTTGCGGTCCTGTTCGAGATTGACCCGGTCCCGGTCGTCCTGCCGGTTCTGCGCGAGCAGGATCAGCGGCGCCGCGTACGAGGCCTGGAGGGACAGCGCGAGCGTCAGGAAGATGAACGGGTACTCGTCGAACTTCAGCGAACCCGGCGCGAAGATGTTCCAGGCGACCCACACGATGATCGTGAGCGTCATCCAGACCAGGAACCTGCCCGTCCCCAGGAACCGGGCGATCCGCTCCGAGATCCGCCCGAAGGCCTCGGGGTCGTACTCCGGGAGCAGTCTGGCCCGCCGCTCGCGCGGCTGGTCGAGCCGGACGCGGGCGCCCGGCCGCTCCCGGTCCCGGTCCTGGGCGCGCTCAGCGGCCATGCCCCGTCCCCTCCTCGTGGAACTCGGTCTCCCGCCAGTCCTCCGGCAGCAGATGGTCGAGGACGTCGTCGACGGTGACCGCGCCGAGCAGCGCCCCGCTCTCGTCCACCACCGGCGCCGCGACCATGTTGTACGCGGCGAGATAGCTGGTGACGGCGGGCAGCGGGGTGTCCGGGCCGAGCGGCGGCAGGTCGCTGTCCACGATCGAGCTGACCAGGGTGAACGGCGGGTCGCGCAGCAGCCGCTGGAAGTGGACCGTGCCCAGGTACTTGCCGGTCGGCGTCTCGTCCGGCGGCCGGCACACGTACACCTGGGCGGCGAGCGCGGGCGACAGGTCCTGCTGGCGGACCCGGGCCAGCGCGTCGGCGACCGTGGCGTCCGGCCGCAGCACGATCGGCTCCGTCGTCATCAGACCGCCCGCCGTGCGCTCCTCGTACGACATCAGACGCCGTACGTCGGCGGCGTCGTCCGGCCGCATCAGGGTCAGCAGCCGCTCCTTGTCCTCCTCGGGCAGCTCCGACAGCAGGTCGGCCGCGTCGTCCGGGTCCATCGCCTCCAGGACGTCGGCCGCCCGCTCCTCCTTCAGCTTGCCGATGATCTCGACCTGGTCGTCCTCCGGCAGCTCCTCCAGGACGTCGGCGAGCCGGTCGTCGTCGAGTGCCGCCGCCACCTCCACCCGGCGCTTCGGGGACAGGTGGTGCAGCGCGTTGGCGACGTCGGCGGGCCGCAGCCGCTCGAAGGTGGCGACCAGGCTCTCGGCGCCCTGCCCGTTCTCCTCCAGGGAGAAGCCGGTGACACCCGACCAGTCCACGGTCAGCGTCTCGGCCTTCCGGCGCAGCGCCCCGCCCTTGCCGCGCCGGACGAAGACCTTGTCGATCTCCCATTCGCGGCGGGCGGGCAGCTGCTGGACGGCGACGTCGAGGACGGTGACCTCCTCGCCCTCCTCCCCGCCGGGCCCCACGAGCCGGACCCGCCGGTCGAGGAGTTCGCCGAGGACGAGCCGTTCGGTCGGCCGCTGCTCGAAGCGCCGCATGTTGACCACACCGGTGGTGATGACCTGGCCGGACGCCACTCCGATGATCCGGGTCATCGGCACGAACACCCGGCGGCGGCTGAGCACCTCCACCACCATGCCGAGCAGCCGGGGCGGTCTGCGGCCGACCCGCAGCATGGCCACCAGGTCGCCGACCCGGCCGACCTGGTCGCCGACGGGGTCGAAGACGGGCACTCCCGCGAGGTGGGAGACGAAGATCCGGGGGGCGCCTGCCGCCATGCCACGCGCCTCCTCGGTGCCGCACGATTCGAGTCATTGCCGAGCTTTGCCTGATTCAGGCTAGCCCGTGCCGATCCACCCCGCCCCGGCAGCGACTCCGGACGGCCCCCGCAGGGGTCGTCGTCCGGTCCGGGTACGCTGCGGACTGCCGTCCCCCACCGGCACGCCGGCGTCCCCCCGTCCGGTGTCCCCGAGCAGCACGGACGGCCGCCGCCCCGGTTCTCCCCGTACGGCCGCGGCCTGTGTCCCCCATGCCAGGAGAGGTAGCGCAGATGCCCTTTCGCGCCCCGTCGTCGCGTCTCCGCAGGGCCGTCGTGCCCCTGACGCTCTGCGCCGGTCTGATCGCCGGGACGGCGGCCTGTGCCGCCGATCCCGACGAGGGGACCAACGGGGTCGGGAGGCTCTCCGCGACCGAGATCGAGGGCAAGGCGCGGGACACGGCGGACACCGCGAAGTCGGTCCGTCTCTCGGGCAGCCTGGTCAGCAAGGGCGGCACGTTCAAGCTGAACATGCGGCTGCGGAAGGACGGCGCCGCCGGTTCCGTGACCACGAAGAACAGCACCTTCGAGCTGCTGCGGGTCGGCGACACCCTCTTCCTGAAGGCGGCGGCGGACTTCTGGTCCCACGACACCTCGGCCGACGGCTCCCCCTCGAAGGCGGACTCCGAGGCCGCCGACAAGCTCGACGACAAGTTCGTGAAGGTGCCGCAGGGCGACCCCTCGTACAACCAGCTGCGCGGCTTCACCGACATGGGGCTGCTGCTCAACGGCCTGACCGAGCTGCACGGCGAGAAGGTCAAGGGCGACCGGGACCAGATCGGCGGCATCCGCACCATCAAGGTGAAGGGCGGCGGGGACGGCGAGGGCGGCACCCTCGACGTGGCCCTGGACGGCGACCCGTACCCGCTCAGGTTCGCCCGGGGCGGGGGAGCGGGCGTGGTGGTGCTCAGCGAGTGGAACAAGAGCTTCCCGCTCGCCGAGCCGTCCAAGGAGGAGACCCTCGACTACGGCAAGCAGCTGCCCCGCACCTGAGCGGCGCTCCCGGCCGCGCGGGTCAGCGCCCGCGGCGCCGGAACAGCAGCTTCGGCAGGGCGGCGGGCACGGGCTCGCGGGTGGTGGCGGGCGAGGGCAGCGGTACGGCGGCGAGGGAGCCGTCCGGCAGGTCCTCGTCCACCGCGCGCGGGTCCAGCCGCAGCACCCGGCACTCGCGCGCCCAGCGGGCGGTCATCGCCTCGCCGTCCGGAGCGTTGAGCCGCTTGCCCTTCAGCTCGGCCACGGCCGCGTCCCACTCGTCCGTACCGGGGGCGAGTTCGCGCACGGCGGCCGTCCAGCCGACGATCCGGCCGCCCTTGTCCTTGCTGCGGACCGTGACCTCGGCCGTACCGCCGTCCGCCAGGTCCGGCAGGGGCTGCTCGCCGGGGCCGTCGCCGACGAGGAGCGCGGCTCCGTCGTGCCAGACGTGCCAGAGCGCGCGGGCCGGGCCGGTGCCGCGCACCCACACCAGGCCCGACTTCTTGGTGGCCTCCTCGACGAGGGCGGACCCGGGCAGCTCTTCAGTCATGGCCCGAAGCCTAGGGGATGCCCGGCGGGCCGGGCCGGGCCCGCCGGACACCTTCCCGGGGAGGTACGGGGAGGTACGGGGAGGTACGGGGAGAAGAGCGGGGGAGCCGAGGGGGCGGCGGCCTACAGCCAGCCGTTCCGCTTGAGGGTGCGGTGGATGGTGAAGCAGATCACGACGATGCCGGTCAGCACCATCGGGTAGCCGTACTTCCAGTGCAGCTCGGGCATGTGGTCGAAGTTCATGCCGTACACGCCGCAGACCGCCGTGGGGACGGCGACGATCGCCGCCCACGAGGTGATCTTGCGCATGTCCTCGTTCTGCGCGACGGTCGCCTGCGCCAGGTTGGCCTGGAGGATCGAGTTGAGCAGTTCGTCGAAGCCGACGACCTGCTCCTGGACCCGGGCGAGGTGGTCGGCGACGTCCCGGAAGTACTTCTGGATGTCGGGGTCCACCAGCCGCATGGGCCGCTCGCTGAGCAGCTGCATGGGCCGCATGAGCGGGGTGACGGCCCGCTTGAACTCCAGGACCTCACGCTTCAGCTGGTAGATCCGGCCGGTGTCCGTGCCGCGCGTGGAGCCCTTCGCGGCGGGCGAGAAGACATCGATCTCCAGCTGGTCGATGTCGAGCTCGACGGCGTCGGCGACCGCGATGTAACCGTCGACGACGTGGTCGGAGAGGGCGTGCAGGACGGCCGAGGGGCCTTTGACGAGCAGCTCCGGCTCGCCCTCGAGGCGGTGCCGCAGATTGCGCAGCGAGCCCTGGCCGCCGTGCCGGACGGTGATGACGAAGTCGGGGCCGGTGAAGCACATGACCTCGCCGGTCTCGACGACCTCGCTGGTCGCGGTCAGCTCGGCGTGCTCGACGTAGTGGATGGTCTTGAAGACGGTGAAGAGGGTGTCGTCGTACCGCTCCAGCTTGGGCCGCTGGTGGGCGTGGACGGCGTCCTCGACGGCGAGCGGGTGCAGTCCGAACTCGGCCGCGATCCCGGCGAATTCGGCCTCGGTCGGCTCGTGGAGGCCGATCCAGGCGAAGCCGCCGCTCTCCCGCACCTGCTGCATCGCGCCGCGCGGGGTGAGGCACTCGCGGTCGTCGGTCCGGCGTCCGTCGCGGTAGACGGCGCAGTCGACCACGGCGCTGGAGGCGGAGTGGTCACGGGTGGGGTCGTACGCGGTGTACGCGGTCGGGGTCTTGCGCAGCGGGTGCAGCAGGCTGGGACGGACGGCGGCGCGCAGGTCACGGATCATCGACATGGGCATGCTCCTTCACGGAGGGCCGTCGGCGAGCACGGCACAGCCCGGAATGGGGACGTGGAGCTGTTGCGTCGTCCACAAAGCGGGCGGCACCGAAGGGACGCGGTGACGGCGTTCGCTACTGACAGGCAAAGGCGAAATGCTCTTCCGTCATGCGAGAAGCCGGAGAAGGAGATCCGTGCGGACCCGTGATCACCGGAGAGACGTGGGCACCTGGCTGGGGTGCGGGCCGGAAGAGCGGCTGGTACTACCCGATCGACTTCGGTCCATCGCAGCCCCACCTCCTCCGGCCGGTCCCTCGTGAGGGATGACGTGTGACGAGTAGCCGGGAGTTCGGGACTCCCGACCAGCGGCCAAGACTATCAGCCGACTGATGGTCAATCCCTTACTTTGCCCGTTCCATACGCGCTTTATGCTCAACCCATGGGAGAAGTTCTTGCTCTGGTCGAGGCCCGGTTGCGTACGGCCCTCGGGGAACCGGACGCGCGGGCCGCGGTGACGTTCCTCGGCACGGACCGGATCGAGGTGCTCCGGTTCATCGACGGGGATCTCGTGCGGTACGCGACCCTCGGCATGTCCGCCCAGCCGATGGCCGACCCCACCGCCACCCTCGCCGATCCGGTCGCGGGACCGCGCGCCGAACTGGTCCTCACCGTCCGGGGCGGGCTCGCCGACACCGACAAGGTGCTGCGCCCGCTGGCCGTGCTCGCCTCCACCCCGCAGGTGGAGGGCGTCGTCGTGGCCCCGGGCGCCTCGCTCGACGTGGGCGAGCCGCTCTGGCCCGGCGCCGCCTTCGGCTCGGTCCTCGTCGCGGAGTCCGGCGGCCTGGTGGCGGATCTGGAGCTCGACGGGCCGATGGACCCGGTGCGCTTCCTGCCCCTCCTCCCGATGACCGCGAACGAGGCCGCCTGGAAGCGGGTGCACGGGGCGCAGGCCCTGGAGGAGCGCTGGCTGGCCCGGGGGACGGACCTGCGCGACCCGCTGCGGCGGTCCGTGGATCTGGACTGAGGGGCGGGGCCGGGTCGGGGCGGGCTGGTGGCGGACCGGGTCCGGTGGTGAGGTCCTGCGGGCGGGCTTCGGCTGTTCCTGGAGGGACGCCGCGATGCACGGGAAGCCCGCCGCCGTCGGCGCCGCCGTGCCGAAGGCGCGGTCAGCGCCTGTCGACGTCGCCGGGGACGGTGCCGAGGAGCGGGCCGCACACCATGCCGAGGCCGGGCGTCGACTCGTCGACTCGTCGAGCAGGATCGTTCTCGTGTCCGTGTCCGCCGTGTCGTCTTCTCTCCTTCCCTCCTTCTCTCCGCATGGTGGCGCTCCTCCGCGTCGGGACGGTCGCGCCGAGCGCGGAAAAAGTTGAGGAGCCTAACGAGTGCAGCCTGCATCCATGTGGGAAAAGGGGTGGGGGCGGCTCCGGCGGAGACGCGGAGTGAACGCCACAGGCCGGACGGGTGATCGTCCGTGATCGTCCTTGACGCCGGGCCCCGGGGGTAGGACCGTTGGGCCCTATGAGGGGCGAACCCAGTTGTCCGAAGTGCGGTGGCCGGGTCAGGGCGCCCGGACTCTTCGCCGACTCCTGGCAGTGTGACGCGCACGGCTCGGTGCACCCGCTCCAGCCCGTCATCCCGCCCAGCATCGAGGGCCTCGGTGTCGTCGTGCACCGGTCCCACGTGCCGGTCTGGATGCCGTGGCCCCTGCCCGTCGGCTGGCTCTTCACCGGTGTCGCGTACGCGGGCGACGACCGCAGCGGCGGACGCGCGACCGCCGTCGCCTGCTCCGGCCCCGGACCACTCGGCGGCCTCGGTGAACTCCTCCTGGTCGCAGAGGAGTTGGGCGTCGGCCTCGGCGCGCGGTACGCGGGCATCGACGGCCCCGATCCCGGTGCGGGCATGGCCATCGACAAGCCCCCGCAGACCAAGGTCCTCGCCGCGGGGCGCCCCACCCCGCTCTGGCACGTCACCGGCACCCCGCAGGACCGCGCGGTCTTCGCGGGGGAGGCCCGTGGACTCTGGCTGTGGGCGATCGTCTGGCCCGAGCAGTCGGGCCTCCTCATGTACGACGAACTGGTCCTGACGGACCTGCGCGACGCGGGCGCCGAGGTCGAACTGGTCCCCTGCGGCGCGCTCACCCCGAGACTGCTGGGCTGAGGCGCGGGCCGAACGCCACCTGCCGGAGACGGTGGGCACGGTGGGGCGAGGGAGGGGTGGTACGCCTGGTGGGGCGACGGGCGGGGCGGAGCCCGGTACGCCCTGGAGGAGACGGCGAACCTGCGGGCCGTTCGGTGCGCCCTGCGGAGACGATGGACGCGGAGCCCGTGGACACGGAGGCGTCCCCGCGGGTCCGGTCGTGTCCGGTGGTGTCCGTGGGCCCCGCAGGTCCGGCGATGTACCGGTGCGTCCCGCGATGACGGCGGAGTCGGTACGACGGGGGCGGCCGGGGCGGTACGTCGGGTGGGGGTGACGGGCGGGTCGGGGACGGCCGGTGGGGGTGACGGGAGGGTAGGGGACGGCTGGTGGGAGTGACGGGCGCGGCGGAGACGGCCGTCACGTTCCGTACCCGGGTGTTCGAACGGGCCGTTATGCTGGAGCGTCCCTCGTCCGTGCCGAGTTCCGGGAGTTCCGCGTCGTGCGCATCGATCTGCACACCCACTCCACGGCCTCCGACGGCACGGACTCCCCGGCCGAACTCGTGAGGAACGCGGCCGCCGCGGGGCTCGACGTCGTCGCCCTCACCGACCACGACACCACCCGGGGACACGCGGAGGCCGTCGCCGCGCTGCCCGAGGGCCTCACCCTCGTCACCGGCGCCGAACTGTCCTGCCGGATCGACGGGATCAGCCTCCATCTGCTCGCGTACCTCTTCGACCCCGAGGAGCCCGCGCTGCTCGCGGAGCGCGAACTCGTCCGTGACGACCGCGTCCCGCGCGCCCGTGCCATGGTCGGCAGGCTCCAGGACCTCGGCGTCCCCGTGACCTGGGAGCAGGTCGCCCGGATCGCCGGGGACGGCTCGGTCGGCCGTCCGCACGTCGCCGAGGCCCTCGTCGAGCTCGGGGTCGTCCCCGACGTCTCCGGGGCCTTCACCTCCGACTGGCTCGCCGACGGCGGCCGGGCCCACGTCGGGAAGCACGAACTGGACCCGGTCGAAGCGATCCGCCTGGTGAAGGCGGCCGGCGGCGTCACCGTCTTCGCGCACCCGCTCGCCGTGAAGCGCGGGCAGGTGCTGCCGGAGTCCACGATGGTCCGGCTCGCCGAGGCCGGTCTCGACGGCATCGAGGTCGACCACATGGACCACGACGAGGCGACACGGGCGCGGCTGCGCGGCCTCGCCAAGGAGCTGGGGCTGCTGGCCACGGGCTCCAGCGACTACCACGGCAGCCGCAAGACCTGTCGTCTCGGCGAGTACACGACCGACCCCGAGATCTACGGGGAGATCACCCGCCGCGCCTCGGGCGCCTTCCCGGTCCCCGGCGCGGGGGGACCCGCCGCCTGACGGCTGCCGCCGTGCGGGACGGGGCCGGAGTGCCACGAGCCGGGCGTGACCGCAGGCGCCCTTTCGACGGGCGTCCTCGCGGATCGCGCCGAGCCCATGGCGCCGAGCACCGGTCACGTGCCGTCGGGCGCCCCGGGTCACCACCGGTCCTCACCCGAGGGGCTGTCCCCATGGGAAACCGGTCCCTGCCGGGGAACCGGACCCTGTCAGGGGGAGCGACCCCGTCAGGGCGCCGGATCCCGTAGGGGGTACCGGATCCCGCAAGGGGGCCAGGTCCCTGACAGGGGGCCGGACCCCGTAGGGGGATCAGATCTCCTAGGGGAAGCCGGAACCCGTAAGGGAACGCTGACCCCCTAGGGGGGACGCGAGCCCGTAGGGAACCCGCCGCCCGCCGGGTCGACCGACCGGGAGCGACCGTGTGCCGCACTCGGCCCGACGATCCACCGGGCACGAACGGTTCTGTCGGCCCATTCGGTCCCTCGGTCCGACACCGGTCCGTCCGGTGCGAACGGCTCCCGGTCCGAGTGGTCCGTCCGGTCCGGTCCGTCCGGCTGATCCGACAGGCCCGTCGACCACCCCGCCCGTGCCGCCCGAGCCCAGCCCTCTCCTTCCCGCACTCCCTTCGTCCTGGTCCGCCCCCGTACGGCTCCGTGCCGTGTGCGGGGCGGCGCTCCACCTGCCCCGCCCCCGGAATTTTGTATTCCGGTCCGCGGGGGTCCCACCCCACCGTTCGTCTCTCCCGCAAGGCAATCCACGTGTTCGACGTCGCCGTCTTCGGCTCGCTGTTCCTGACCCTCTTCGTGATCATGGATCCCCCCGGGATCACCCCGATCTTCCTCGCGCTCACCTCCGGCCGCCCGGCCAAGGTGCAGCGCCGGATGGCCTGGCAGGCCGTCGCCGTGGCCTTCGGCGTCATCACCGTCTTCGGCATCCTCGGCCAGCAGATCCTCGCCTATCTGCACGTCTCCGTCCCCGCGCTGATGATCGCGGGCGGTCTGCTGCTGCTCCTCATCGCCCTCGACCTGCTCACCGGCAAGACCGACGAGCCCAAGCAGACCAAGGACGTCAACGTCGCCCTGGTCCCGCTCGGGATGCCGCTGCTCGCCGGTCCCGGTGCGATCGTCTCGGTGATCCTCGCCGTGCAGAACGCCGACGGCGTGGCCTCGCAGGTCGCCGTCTGGACCGCCATCCTCGCCATGCACCTCGTGCTCTGGCTGGCCATGCGCTACTCGCTGCTGATCATCCGGGTCATCAAGGACGGCGGTGTGGTCCTGGTGACCCGGCTCGCGGGCATGATGCTCTCCGCCATCGCGGTCCAGCAGATCATCAACGGCGTCACCCAGGTCGTCCAGAGCGCCTGACCGCCCGGTGCGCCCGTGCGCCGGATCGTCCGTGCATCCGTGCATTCGATGTGTCCGGCGTGTCCGCGCTGCCGGTCACCCGCCCCGCCGGTCACCCGGCCCCGGACGCCACTGCGCCCCCGTGCGGATTCCGCTGTCGCGGAGTCCGCGCGGGGGCGCGGTGCGTGTGGGTGGAACCCGGCCTGTTACGAGGCCGAGGTCTCGGCGGGGCGGATCCAGATGCGCTGGCCGATCGCTGCGGCCTGCTGCACGATCCGGTTGACGGAGGAGGCGTCCACGACGGTCCTGTCGACGGGCGTGCCGTCGATGTCGTCGAGTCGCAGGATTTCGAAGCGCACAGGCTTCTCCCTTCGTCCGAGTTGATCCTCCGTGCGGAGAACTGTCTTACATCCGTGTCCAACGAGATGCATCCTGCAAACATTCCCTACGCTAAGGAAAATTTTCGAATGCCTAACTACTACCTGGTAGGGGTGTGGCGGGAGGGACCGCCGAGGCGGAGAATGAGCCGCGTATGAACGACGCAGACACCGCCCGGACGCCCGGCGCCACCGAAGCCCCCGGCACCACCCAAGCCACCGGTACCACCGAGACCCCCGGCACCGCCGACGCGGCCCCGGCCACCGGGACCGACGCCCGCCTGCAAGCCCTCGACGCACGCCTGGACCGCACCAACGACCTCCTCCGGCGGATGCTGGCCGAGGTCGCCAAGACCCCCTCCACCCACGCCATCTTCGTCGACGCCGGTTACGTCCATGCTGCGGCCGGATTGCTGGTGGCGGGCACCGAGGACCGCCGCTCCTTCGACCTCGACGCCGAAGGCCTCATCGACGCCTTCATCGACACGGCCCGCACGATCTTCGCCGACAGCCGACTGCTCCGCGTCTACTGGTACGACGGGGCCCGTCGCCGTATCCACACGCCCGAACAGCAGGCCATCGCGGAACTCCCCGACGTCAAGGTCCGCCTCGGCAACCTCAACGCCAACAACCAGCAGAAGGGCGTCGACTCCCTCATCCGCTCCGACCTGGAGTCCCTCGCCCGCCACCGCGCCATCAGCGACGCCGCCCTGGTCGGCGGCGACGAGGACCTCGTCTCGGCGGTCGAGGCCGCCCAGGGCTACGGCGCCCGCGTCCACCTCTGGGGCATCGAGGCCGCGGAGGGCCGCAACCAGGCCGAGGCCCTGCTCTGGGAGGTCGACAGCCAGCGCACCTTCGAGCTCGACTTCTGCCGCCCGTACGTCACCCGCCGTCCCGTCACCACATACGAGAACGAGGGCGAGCCCCCGCCCTCCCGCGAGGAGGTGCGTTTCATCGGCGCCCGGATCGCGGCCATCTGGCTCGGCGAACGCGGCCGTGAGCGGCTCGCCGAGCTGATGCCCGCCGCTCCCTATCTGCCCGGACCCGTCGACCAGGAACTGCTCGTCGAGGCGGAACGCCTGCTCAGCCGCTCCCTGCGCGGTCACTCGGCCCTCCGGCGCGCCCTGCGCGACGGCTTCTGGCAGCACCTCAAGACGCAGTTCTGACGCCCGGCCCCCGGTTCGCCGGGGGCGAAAGCGGAGCTCAGTGGGCGGTCCCGGCGGTCCGGGCCACCGCCGTCCGCTCCCAGAAGCCGGTGAGCCGGTCGGTCAGCTCACGCGGGTGGGACACGTTGGGGGAGTGGCCCGCGCCCGCGACCACGGTGTGGTGGGCGCCGGTGTCGGCCGCCGCCCGGGCGAGTTCCGCCGTCGGCCAGACCATCTCGTCCGCGCCGTACGCCATGTGGAGCGGCAGCGGCAGTGCGGCGAGTTCCGACGTGCCGTCCCGGCGGCTGAGCAGCAGCCGCCCCGCACCGGAGAGCTGGGCGATCCGGGTGCGCGTCCAGCGGCGCCGCAGGAAGTCCGCGAGCTGCGGGGCGTCGTCGGTGTCCGGTTCCTCGCCCCGGCTGTCCAGCCAGCACATCGCCTGCCACACCCGCTCCTTCGGCAGCAGCGCGAGGGCGGCGCGCAGCACCCGGACCCGGACGCGCTGCGGCCGGGACACCCGGCCGGGGCCCGAGGAGAGCAGGGTCAGGGAGCGGAAGGCGCCCGGTGCGAGCGAGGCCGCCGCCCGGGCCACCAGACCGCCGAAGGAGTGCCCCAGCAGGTGTACGGGGCCGTCGCCGAGGGCGGCGGCCTGAGCCACCGCGTCCAGGGCCAGCGCCTTGCGCCGGTACGCGGCCCGGCCCCGGGGGCCCGGGGTCTCGTACTGGCCCCGCCCGTCCACGGCCACGGCCCGGTACCCGGCCTCGCCCAGCGGCCCGAGCAGGGCGAGGAAGTCCTCCTTGCTGCCGGTGTAGCCGGGCAGCAGCAGCACCGTGCCCCGTCGCTCGCCGCCCGGCTCGGAGTCGAGGACGGCGAAGTCGCCGCGCGCGGTCACCAGGCGACGGACGCGGGTACGGGTCGGCAGCGCGAGGGACCGGGGCTTGCTCATGTCTGGACTGTAACCGGAGGAACGCGGACCGGGGCGGCCAGGACGGCCGGGGTACCGGGCGCCCGGTACCCCGCCGAGCTCCCGGGCGGCCCACGCCACCCGGGACCGGGAGCGGCCCGCACACGCGGGGGCACGGGGCGGTCCGGGTCCGCCGGACCCGGGTGGTCCATCTGTGCGGCGCCCGGGCGGGCCGCCGTCCTCAGGGGCGACCCGGCGGGGTTCCCGTAGGGGGAGCCCCGAACCGTCCGCGTACGGCCGGGGCTCGGGGGAGGCCGGACCCTTCAGGCCCGTAGGGGCCGCGCGCCTCGGGACTGGGGGAAGTCCCCCGTACGCGCCGAGGCCCGGCCCCCCGGGAAGGGGGCCGGGCCTCGGCGACGGGTCGGACGGGATCAGCTCTCGGTCGGAGCCGCCGCCGCCTTCTTCGTGGTGCGGCGGCGCGGAGCCTTGGGGGCCTCCTCGGCGGCCGGAGCCTCGGTGGTCGTGTCCGCCGGAGCGGCGACGGCCTTCTTCGTCGTACGGCGCCGGGCCGGGGTCTTCGGCTCGGAGGCGTCGGGGGCCTCGGCGGCCACCGCCGCCTTCTTCGTCGTACGGCGCCGGGGAGCCTTGGGGGCCTCCTCGGTTGCCTCGGCGGCCGGAGCCTCGGTGGCCGTGTCCGCCGGAGCGGCAGCGGCCTTCTTCGTCGTGCGGCGGCGGGGGGCCTTCTTCGGCTCCTCGGCCGGGACGGCCTCGACGACGGGCGCCGGAGCGGCCTCCGCGACGGGGGCGGCCGGGGCCGACTTGACGGCCGGGACCGTCACGACGACCGCCTCGGCGGGCGCGGAACCGGCCGGCGAACCGGCGGCCTTGCGCACCACCCGGCGGCGGGCGGGCTTCTGCGGCTCCTCCGCCACGACCGGCGCGGGCTCCGGCTCGACGACCGGCTCCACGACGGGAGCGGCGGTCACCGGCGAACCGGCGGCCTTGCGGACGACCCGGCGGCGGCGCGGCGCGGGAACCTCCGCCGTGGCCGGGGCCTCGGCGACGGGCTCCGCCACCACGGGGGCGGCGGCGACCGGCTCGGCGACCGCGACGGCCGAAGCGGCGGCCTCGGCCACCGGGGCGGCGGTCTTCTTCGTCGTGCGGCGGCGGGGGGCCTTCTTCGGCTCCTCGGCCGGGACGGACTCGACGACGGGCGCCGGAGCGGCCTCGACGACGGCGGCCACCGGGGCGGCCGGGGCCGCCTTCGCCGCGTGCAGCGCGGCCGCGGCGGACTCCACGGTCTGGAACGAACCGGTGTCCTCGGCAGGCCGGACCACCCGGGGGCGGCGACGGCGGGGCGCCGGAGCCTGTCCCTGGGCCACGGGAGCCTGGGCGGCCGGAGCGGTCCTGACGGCCTCCGGACGCGCGGTGGTCTTCTTCGCCGAACGGCGACGCGGCGCCTTCGGCTCCTCGGCCGGGGCCTTCGGCTCCTCGGCCGGAGCGGCCGAGGCGACGGGCGCCGGGGTGGACTCGACGGCGGTCGCCACCGGGGCGGCCGGGGCCGTCCCGGTCTGCCGGGCCACCGGCTGCGACTGCGTCACCGGCAGGGCGTCGGGGGCGCCGACACGGGTGCGGCGACGACGGCGCGGGGTGCGCGGACCGGCCTCGGTCTTCGCCTCGTCCGCGACCGGAGCCGTCTCGGTGGTGGTCACCGGAGCCTCGTCCGGCTCGCCGCCACGGGTGCGCCGACGCTGGCGCGGGGTCCGGGTGCGGTCCGGGCGCTCCTCGGTCCGCTCGGTGCGCTCGGTCTTCGGGCCGCGTCCACGGCGTCCGCCGGGCTCGCCCAGGTCCTCCAGCTCCTCCGCGCCCAGACCCGCGCGGGTCCGCTCGCCGCGGGGCAGGACGCCCTTGGTGCCCGCCGGGATGTCCAGCTCCTCGAACAGGTGCGGGGAGCTGGAGTACGTCTCGGCAGGCTCGTGGAAGTCGAGACCGAGGGCCTTGTTGATGAGCTGCCAGCGCGGGATGTCGTCCCAGTCGACCAGCGTGACGGCGGTGCCCTTCGCCCCGGCGCGGCCGGTGCGGCCAACCCGGTGCAGGAAGGTCTTCTCGTCCTCGGGGGACTGGTAGTTGATGACGTGGGTGACGCCCTCGACGTCGATGCCGCGCGCGGCGACGTCGGTGCAGACGAGGACGTCCACCTTGCCGTTGCGGAAGGCGCGCAGCGCCTGCTCGCGGGCGCCCTGGCCGAGGTCGCCGTGGACCGCGCCGGAGGCGAAGCCGCGCCGCTCCAGCTGCTCGGCGATGTCGGCGGCCGTCCGCTTGGTGCGGCAGAAGATCATCGCGAGCCCGCGGCCGTTGGCCTGGAGGATGCGGGAGACCATCTCCGGCTTGTCCATCGAGTGCGCGCGGTAGACGCGCTGCGTGATGTTGGCGACGGTCACGCCCTCGCCGTCGGTCGAGGTGGCGCGGATGTGCGTCGGCTGCGACATGTAGCGGCGGGCGAGACCGATGACCGCGCCCGGCATGGTGGCCGAGAACAGCATGGTCTGACGCTTCGGCGGAAGCATGTTCATGATCTTCTCGACGTCGGGCAGGAAGCCCAGGTCGAGCATCTCGTCGGCCTCGTCGAGGACGAGGACCTTGACCTTGGACAGGTCGAGCTTGCGCTGGCCCGCCAGGTCGAGCAGGCGGCCCGGGGTGCCGACGACGACGTCGACGCCCTTCTGGAGCGCCTCGACCTGGGGCTCGTACGCCCGGCCGCCGTAGATCGCGAGCACGCGTACGTTCCGCACCTTGCCGGCGGTCAGGAGGTCGTTGGTGACCTGCTGGCACAGCTCGCGGGTGGGCACGACGACGAGCGCCTGCGGGGCGTCGGTGAGCTGCTCGGGCTGGGCCCGGCCGGCCTCGACGTCCATCGGGACGGTGACGCGCTCCAGGATGGGGAGGCCGAAACCGAGGGTCTTGCCCGTGCCGGTCTTGGCCTGGCCGATGACGTCGGTGCCGGTGAGGGCGACCGGGAGGGTCATCTCCTGGATGGGAAAGGGAGTGACGATACCGACGGCCTCCAGGGCCTCGGCCGTCTCGGGGAGGATTCCGAGTTCTCGGAAAGTCGTAGTCAGGGTGCTGCCTCTTCTGTGAGACGCGGCGCGAGGCGAACGAAGGGGGTCGTACCGTGCCGGGAACCGCCGACGCGATCCTGGGATCGCTGCCGGGTGGCACGGGACCACTGCCGTCGCTCGAGCGTCGTACCGCTGAGGGTGACCCTTCCGCGGGTCCGCCGGAAGGGCTGTCGGGCCGGAGCCGATCGGGCCACCGACCGGGCATCCTCATTCATGAGTCGGCCCACCGGATACGTCCGAACGTGCGAAAGCATGTCCGCATACTCAGCAGGCGCATTACCACTGTACCCCGGAATCGCGCATGTGTGTCGGGAGAAATGGCGATGAGGGCACGGTCACACTGAATGACCAGCGCCTTACCCCGGTGCGCGAGCGGGTTATTGTGCGCTCCATGGAGACGCCTGACAATGCCACACCGACCGGGATCGCCGCCCAGGACTGGGCGACGGCCGCCGAGGAGCCGCAGTACCGCGCGGCCGTGATCGACCTCCTCGGTGCCCTCGCCTACGGAGAGCTCGCGGCCTTCGAGCGGCTCGCCGAGGACGCCAAGCTGGCGCCGACCCTCGCGGACAAGGCGGAGCTGGCGAAGATGGCCTCGGCCGAGTTCCACCACTTCGAGCGGCTGCGGGACCGGCTCGCCGCCGTCGACGCGGAGCCGACCTCGGCCATGGAGCCCTTCGCCAAGGCGCTGGACGACTTCCACCGCCAGACCGCTCCGTCGGACTGGCTGGAGGGCCTGGTCAAGGCCTATGTGGGCGACTCGATCGCCAGCGACTTCTACCGGGAGGTCGCCGCCCGGCTCGACTCCGACACGCGCGGGCTCGTCCTGGCCGTCCTCGACGACACCGGCCACGGCAACTTCGCCGTGGAGAAGGTCCGCGCCGCGATCGACGCCGACCCGCGCGTCGGCGGCAGGCTCGCGCTCTGGGCGCGCAGGCTGATGGGCGAGGCGCTCTCGCAGGCCCAGCGGGTGGTGGCCGAGCGGGACGCGCTCTCCACGATGCTGGTCGGCGGGGTCGCGGACGGCTTCGACCTCGCGGAGGTGGGCCGGATGTTCTCCCGGATCACCGAGGCGCACACCAAGCGGATGGCCGCGCTGGGTCTGGCGGCCTGAGACCGCCGCTCCTCCGTACGGTCGGCGGCGGCCGTCACGCCGCCGCTGATCGTCGCAGCCGCCGTGCGGCGGGCCTGACGAGGAGTGAGATGAGCACCGCCGCCACGGCCACGCCCCCGACGAGGGTGGCGAGGAAGTGGCCCGGCCCCAGGGCCCCGTGGGTGACGAGCGCCCCGAAGACACCGCCCAGGGTGCCGGCGAGAAGGACGGTCGCCCGGACGGGGAGACGGTCGGGCAGCCGGTGTGCGGCGGCCCAGGCCAGGGCCAGACCGAGCAGGGCGGAACCGAGGGCTTCCAGGAACACGGGGGATCACCTCGCGGAGCGTGCGGGGCGGGTGGTGCGGTCGAAGGCCCTCCTACCCACGGCGTCCGGGAAACAATCCTTCCGTACGCCCTGACGTGGACATACAGGCATACGAAAGACCGAGCGGCGGATCTTCTGCCGGTCTTCGGCGGATCTTCGGTGGCCGCCCGACCGGAGCCGGTCCCGCGCCCCCTGGAATCCGGGCCCCCGGCCTCTGGAATCCGGGCCCCCGGCCCCTGGAATCCGGCTCCCCGGCCGACGCCCCGGCCCCTTCCCGATTGCCGGTTTGCGGTTGCTGGTTTTCCGGTTTTTCCGGTCCGGACACACGGAAGGCCCGGTGGACCAGGACGGTCCACCGGGCCTTCCGCGCTGATTCCGGGCCCGGTGGGCTCAGAGCGTGCCGAAGCCCACGCGGCGCACGGCGGGCTCGCCGAGCTCCACGTACGCGATCTTCTCGGCCGGAACGAGGACCTTGCGGCCCTTCTCGTCCGAGAGGCTGAGCAGCTGCGCCTTGCCGGCCAGCGCGTCGGCGACGGCGCGCTCCACCTCCTCGGCGGACTGCCCGCTCTCCAGAACGATCTCCCGGGGTGCGTGCTGCACGCCGATCTTGACCTCCACGGCTATGTCCCTCCGAACGGTCGGCGTCGCGCGGTTCTCCGCGCCGTACGCTGCACACATTAGCCCGGTGAGGGGACGTGCACGGTTCAGCCGCCGCACGCCAGGAGCGAACAGGGCGCGGGAACGCTCAGTGGCCCTCGGCGCTCAGCTGTCCGTCGACCGGGTGCATCGGGAACCCGGCGATGCCCCGCCACGCCAGCGAGGTCAGCAGACCGACCGCCTTGTCGCGGGGGATGGCGGACCCGCTCGACAGCCAGTAGCGGGCCACGACCTGGGAGACCCCGCCGAGGCCCACGGCGAGCAGCATCGACTCGTTCTTGTCGAGACCGGTGTCCTCGGCGATGACCTCGGAGATCGCCTCGGCGCACTGGAGGCTCACCCGGTCGACGCGCTCGCGCACGGCCGGTTCGTTCGTCAGATCGGACTCGAAGACCAGCCGGAAGGCGCCGCCCTCGTCCTCGACGTACGCGAAGTAGGCGTCCATCGTGGCGGCGACGCGCAGCTTGTTGTCGGAGGTGGAGGCGAGCGCCGTCCGCACCGCGAGGAGCAGGGACTCGCAGTGCTGGTCGAGCAGGGCGAGGTACAGCTCCAGCTTCCCCGGGAAGTGCTGGTAGAGCACCGGCTTGCTGACGCCCGCCCGCTCGGCGATGTCGTCCATGGCGGCCGAGTGGTATCCCTGGGCGACGAAGACCTCCTGGGCCGCGCCGAGGAGCTGGTTCCGTCGGGCACGTCGCGGCAGGCGCGTGCCGCGAGGGCGTGCTGCCTCTGTCTGCTCGATGGCGCTCACGCGGCCTCCCAAGAATCGATCCATGCGCGCTGTCGCCCGCGTCGCCATCGTACTTTTGGGTAACCCGGCTGTGCGCGGTGCGAACGCAGAATTTCACGGACCGGACGTCCGGGTCGACAGTCGATTCAACTTTAAACCGAACAAATCAGCGATAGTCGTCCTCGTCCAGGGCGACGACCCGGGCCTGCTCGGAGGAATCGGCCTCGTTCGCCGAATCCCGTTCGAGGTGGGTGACCGGTTCGTCCTCGCGCTGCCGCAGTTCCGTGTGCTGTTCGGCCGCGTCCGCCTCCGGGATCTCGTCGTCCAGCACGGTGCTCCCTTCCCGGGCCTCTTCGGCTTCCTCTGCTTCCTCGGCGAAAGTGTCGGGATCGCTCGGATCGACGGTCATGGGGTTCCTTCCGGCGGCGGGTCGCGGTCCTCTCCGAAGGCCCTCTCCTCCGAGCCTAGGAGCAGCCGCCCCCCACCGCATACGGACGGGTGACCGCACGGTTCCGTACGTGTGACCGCATCCACACACGCCCGCGCGTGATCGTCTCGTAATATTGCGGCCATGTCGTCGACCGAGCTGCCGGAAACCCGGACCGCCGCCCCGTCCTCCGGGTCGCGCGCCCCCCGCGCCGTACGGGTCGCCGACGGCGAGGAGCTCCGCTCCGTGCCGCTGCCCGGACTCACCCTCTCGGTGCGCGCCAGGCCCGGCGACGGGCCGGGGCGGGCGCCCGCGCTGTTCGTGCACGGTCTCGGCGGTTCCTCGCAGAACTGGTCCACCCTGATGCCGCTGCTCTCGGACCTCCTCGACGCCGAGGCGGTCGACCTGCCCGGCTTCGGCGACTCCCCGCCGCCCGACGACGGCGACTACTCCGTCACCGGGCACGCCCGGGCCGTCGTCCGGCTCCTCGACTCCTCGGGCCGGGGTCCGGTCCACCTCGTCGGCAACTCGCTGGGCGGCGCGGTCGCCACCCGGGTCGCCGCCGCCCGGCCCGACCTGGTCCGCACCCTCACCCTCGTCTCGCCCGCCCTGCCCGAGCTGCGCGCCCAGCGGACCGCCTGGCCGACGGCCCTGCTCGCGGTGCCCGGCGTCGCCGGGTTCTTCGCGAAGCTCAGCCGGGACTGGACGCCGGAGCAGCGCGTCCGGGGCGTCCTCTCCCTCTGTTACGGGGACCCCGGCAAGGTCACCGACGAGGGCTTCCTGCACGCCGTGGAGGAGATGGAGCGGCGCCTCGAACTCCCTTATTTCTGGGACGCGATGGCCCGCTCCGCGCGCGGCATCGTGGACGCGTACACGCTGGGCGGCCAGCACGGACTGTGGCGGCAGGCCGAACGGGTCCTCGCGCCGACACTGCTCGTCTACGGTGGACGCGACCAGCTCGTCTCGTACCGGATGGCACGCCGGGCGGCCGTCGCCTTCAGCGGCTCGCGCCTGCTGACCCTTCCCGAGGCGGGTCACGTGGCGATGATGGAGTACCCCGAGACGGTCGCGCAGGCCGTCCGGGACCTGATCGCCGACAACGGCGGGAGCTGATCCGGGGCGTGGGACGACACAGCCGCAAGGGTGCCGCGCCGTCGGTGGCCGACACCGGGCAGCAGCCCGTGGTGGAACCGGCGCCGTCGCGGCCCGGCACCCCGCAGGGCACCGGGCGCCGCCGCAGGCAGCCGGACGGGCCCGGCACCCCCGCCCACGGGACCCCGCTGTACGGGACCCCGGAGCGGGGCACTCCGGCGCACGGCACCCCCGCGTACGGGTCGGCGGGCCCGGGCACTCCCGCGCACGGCACCCCCGTCCACCGGGTCCCCGCGTCGGCCGGTGCTCCCGGGGCGTCCGCGCGCGGGGGACATCCGCAGCACGACGAGGGCGGTCCGCGCCCCGGGTCGTACGGTCCGGGACCCGGGCCCGGCCGGACCCGGCGGGGCGCCGAGGCGCCGTTCGTCCCCGGCCCCCGCCACGAGGGCCTTCCCGAGGAGGGGCCGAAGGCGGAGCTCCCGGCCGCCCGGGGCGGACTCGGCCGCACCCTCACCGGAGTCGCGGCCGCCGCCGTCGCCACCGTCCTCGCCGTCGTGGTCGCCGGACAGGTCACGGACCGGGAGACGACCGAGGCCGCCCCCCGCGCCGCCGGGGAGCCGGACGGGCGGGCCTCGGCCGACGGCCCGGCCTCCCGCTCCGACGAGCGGACCGCCCCGACGACCCCCGCGCCGGTCGTCACCCCGCCGCCGCCCACCTACGAACAGCTGATGACCCGGCAGTACCCGATCGACCCGAAGCTGAAGGGCTCCGGCGCCTTCAAGGCCGTGCCCGGCTTGCAGAAGGCCCCCGGCCCCGGACAGCTGATCCGCTACCGGATCGACGTCGAGGAGGGGCTCGGGCTCGACCCGGAGCTGTTCGCCTCGGCCGTGCAGAAGACCCTCAACGACCCGCGCAGCTGGGCCGGGCGGGGCGCCATGTCCTTCGAGCGGATCTCCAGCGGCGAGCCCCGGTTCGTCATCACGCTCGCCAGCCCCGGCACCACCGGTTTCTGGTGCGCCAAGTCCGACCTCGACACGACGATCGACAACGTGTCCTGCGACTCCGCCTCCACCGAACGCGTGATGATCAACGCGTTCCGCTGGGCCCAGGGGTCGGCGACCTTCGGACCCAAGGCGATGTACGCCTACCGGCAGATGCTCATCAACCACGAGGTCGGACACCGGCTCGGGCACACCCACAAGGACTGTGCCACGCCCGGCGCCCTCGCCCCGGTGATGCAGCAGCAGACGAAGTCCCTGAACATCGGCGGAATCAAGTGCCGCCCCAACCCCTGGGTCTATCCCGGGAGTTGAGATTCCGGCCGATGGATTCCGGCCCGTCGGCCGGGGTGCGGAATCCCGGGATTCACCGTGCCGCATTGACATCGCTCGCATGTTCGTTCATATTTCTCGGCATGTCGCACCGTCACGTCGTCTCCGAGCGCGCCGCCATTGAGCTGGCGCTCATCGGCGTGACCGGACACTCCGTCGCCGACGTTCTCTGTAGCTGACGCCCGCCCGAGCGCTCGTCGGCCCTTCTTCCCGTAATTTCCTACGCGAATGTGCCGCGCCCGGGTTCTTCCTTCCCGCAGGCGCGGCTTTCTGCTTTTCCCGTTTCCCGGCACATTCACGGGGACGACTCCGCTCGCCGCTGCCCGCGTGGAATTCCCTTTCCCCGTCCGCAGTTCCCCGAGAGGTTTTCTTCCGATGCGTCGATCGTCCGTCATCTCGCGCCGCGTGGCAGCGGCCGCCGTCAGTCTCGTCCTGGCCTCGGGCGCCGCCGCCTGCGCGGGCCCCGAGGGCACCGGCGCCGCGGACGGCACCCCCGGCAAGGACTCCGGCGCCCCGCGGAAGGGCGGCACGCTGACCGTCCTCAACAGCGAGCCCCAGACCGACTTCGACCCCGCCCGGCTCTACACCTCCGGCGGCGGCAACGTCCCCTCCCTCGTCTTCCGCACGCTCACCACCCGCAACCGCGAGGAGGGCGCCGCGGGCACCGAGGTCGTCCCCGACCTCGCCACCGACACCGGCCGCCCCAACAAGGACGCCACCGAGTGGACGTTCACGCTGAAGGAGGGCCTGAAGTTCGAGGACGGCACGCCCATCACCAGCGCCGACATCAAGCACGGCGTCGAGCGCTCCTTCGCCGCCGAACTCTCCGGCGGCGCCCCCTACCTGCGGGACTGGCTCATCGGCGGCGACACCTACCAGGGCCCGTACAAGGACAAGAAGGGCCTCGCCTCCGTCGCCACCCCCGACGCCCGGACCATCGTCTTCAAGCTGCGCAAGCCCGAGGGCGAGTTCCCCTTCGTCGCCACCCAGACCCAGTTCGCCCCCGTCCCCAAGGCCAAGGACACCGGCGCGAAGTACGAGGAGCACCCGCTGTCCTCGGGCCCGTACAAGGTCGTGCGGAACGAGAACGACGGTGAGCGCCTGGTCCTGGAGCGCAACACGCACTGGGACCCGAAGACCGACGAGGAGCGCAAGGCCTACCCCGACCGGATCGACGTCCGCTCCGGTCTCGACGAGGCCGTCATCAACCAGCGCCTCGCCACCTCCACCGGCGCCGACTCCGCCGCCGTCACCACCGACACCAACCTCGGCCCGGCCGAACTCGCCCAGGTCGGCTCCGACAAGGCACTCGCCGCCCGCGTCGGCACCGGCCACTTCGGCTACACCAACTACCTCGCCTTCAACCCGAAGGTGAAGCCCTTCGACAACCCGAAGGTGCGGCAGGCGATCTCGTACGCCATCAACCGCACCAGCGTCGTCAACGCGGCCGGCGGCTCCGCGCTCGCCGAGGCCGCCACCACCTTCCTGCCCGAGCGCGAGTCCTTCGGGTACACGCCGTACGACCACTTCCCGGCCGGGAAGACCGGTGACCCGGAGAAGGCCAAGGCCCTTCTCAAGGAAGCCGGTTACCCCTCGGGGCTGACGATCACCCTGCTGCACTCCACCGCCCAGAACCGTGCCACCAGCCCCGAGATCGCCACCGCCGTCCAGGAGGCCCTCGGCAAGGCGGGCATCAAGGTCGAGCTGGACGGCCAGGAGCCCAACTCCTTCAACGAGAAGCGCTGGAGCGTCAAGGACGCCCCCGGCTTCTTCCTCTCCCGCTGGGGTGCCGACTGGCCGGCCGGCGGACCGTTCCTCGCGCCGATCTTCGACGGCCGCCAGATCGTCACCAACGGCTCCAACTACAACCACGCCCAGCTGAACGACCCGGCGGTCAACCAGGAGATCGACGAGATCAACAAGCTCACCGACCTCAAGGCCGCCGCCGTCCGCTGGGGCGCCCTCGACAAGAAGATCGGCGCCCAGGCCCTCGACGTGCCCCTCTTCCACCCCGTCTACAAGCGGCTGGTCGGCAAGAGCGTCAAGAACGTCGTCATCAGCGACTGGACCGGTGTCCTCGACGTCTCGCAGGTCGCGGTCAAGTGACCTCCCCGACCGGTACGACGGCGCCCGTGGCGGACCTTCCCGTCACGGGCGCCGCCCGGCAGGTGTGGCGACGGCTCCGCACCAGTCCGGCAGCCCTCGTCTCCGCCGCCGTCCTCCTCCTGCTCGTCCTCCTCGCCCTCGCCGCACCGCTGATCGCCGCCCTCACCGGCCAGGACCCGAACACGTACCACGACGACCTCGTCGACTCGGCCCGCGGCGGCGTCCCGTACGGCGCCTTCGGCGGGGCGAGCGCCGACCACTGGCTCGGCGTCGAACCCGGCACCGGCCGCGACCTGTTCGTCCGGCTTCTGTACGGCGCCCGGATCTCCCTCCTCGTCGCCGTCGGCGCCACCGTCGTCCAGGTCCTCATCGGACTCCTCGTCGGCCTCGCCGCCGGGCTCGGCAACCGCTGGGCCGACAGCGTCCTCGGCCGCGTCACCGACGTCCTCGTCGCCCTGCCGATGCTGGTCCTCGCCGTCGCCCTCACCGCCGTCGTCCCGCGCGGCTTCCCCCGCCCGCTGCTGCTGATCCTCGTCATCGGCTTCCTCGGCTGGGCCGGGACCTCCCGGATCGTGCGGGCCCAGACCCTCACCCTGCGCGGCCTCGACTTCGTCGCCGCCTCCCGGCTCGCGGGCTCCGGCCCCTGGCGGACCGCCCGCCGCGAACTCCTGCCCTCCCTCGCCGCCCCCGTCATCACCTACGCGGCGATCCTCGTCCCCACCAACATCGTCGTCGAGGCCTCGCTCTCCTTCCTCGGCGTGGGCGTCACCCCGCCCACCCCGTCCTGGGGGCAGATGCTGTCGAGCGCGCAGACCTGGTTCCGGGCCGACCCCGCCTACGTCCTGCTCCCCGCCGGACTGCTCTTCGTCACCGTGCTCGCCTTCACCGTCCTCGGCGACGCGGTCCGCACGGCCCTCGACCCGCGCGAGGCCGGCCGGCTGCGCGTGGGCACCCGTAAGGAGACCTCCCGATGACCCGCTTCGTCCTCAAGCGGCTCGCGGGTGCCGCGCTCGTCCTCCTGGCGCTCTCGGTCCTCGTGTACGCGCTCTTCTACCTGGCCCCCGGCGACCCCGCCCGGCTCGCCTGCGGGGAGCGCTGCAACCCCCAGCAGATAGCCCAGGTCCGTGAGCAACTCGGCCTGAACGAAAGCATGTTCGCGCAGTACCTGCACTTCCTCCAGGGTGTGTTCACCGGCCGCGACTACTCGGCGGGAACCTCCGTCGTCCACTGCGACGCGCCCTGCCTCGGCCTCTCCTACCAGAGCGACCAGCAGGTCACCCGGATCATCCTGGACCGCCTCCCCGCCACCGCCTCCCTCACCTTCGGCGCCATGGCGGTCTGGCTCGTCGTCGGCGTCGGCACCGGACTGCTCTCCGCGCTCCGCCGGGGCGGCCCCACCGAGCGCCTGCTGACCCTGGTCACCCTCGCGGGCACCGGCACCCCCGTCTTCATCCTGGGCCTCGTCCTCCTCATGGTGGTCTGCGCCCACCTCCAGTGGCTGCCCTTCCCCAGCTACGTACCGCTCGGCGAGGACCCCGAGCAGTGGGCCTGGAACATGCTGCTGCCCTGGCTCACCCTCGGCCTCTTCGAGTCCGCCAAGTACGCCCGGCTCACCAGGAGTTCCACCCTGGAGACCCTCGCCGAGGACCACATCCGGACCTTCCGCGCCTACGGCGTCGGGGAACGCTCCGTCGTCACCCGGCACGCCCTGCGGGGCGCCGTCCCGCCCGTGATCGCGGTCAGCGCCGTCGACTTCGGCTCGATGTTCGGCGGAGCCGTCCTCACCGAGTCCCTCTTCGGCATCCCCGGACTCGGCAAGACCCTCATCGACGGGGTCCGCTCCGTCGACCTGCCGGTGGTGGTGGGCGTCGTCCTGGTGACCGGCGTCTTCGTCGTCCTCGCCAACGTCCTCGCCGACGTGCTCTACGCCGCCGCCGACCGAAGGGTCGTCCTCACATGACACCGCCCGCCGAAGCCCCCGGCACCACCGCCACCACCCCGCCCGCCGAAGCACCCGGCACCACCGCCACGACCCCGCCCGCCGGAGTCCACGGCCCCGCCGCCACGGCACCGCTCGTCGAAGTCCGCGACCTCACCGTCGAGTTCGCCCGCGAGGGCGCACCCGTCCGGGCCGTCGACGGACTCTCCTTCACCCTGGAGGAGGGCCGGGCGCTCGCCCTCGTCGGCGAGTCCGGCAGCGGCAAGTCCACCGTCGCCGGAGCCCTCCTCGGACTCCACCGGGGCACCGGAGCCCGTATCGGCGGCACCGTACGCGTCGACGGCACCGACCCGGCCACCGCGGGCCCCGCCGCGCTGCGGCGGCTGCGCGGCGGCACCGCCGCCATGGTCTTCCAGGACCCGCTGTCCGCCCTCGACCCGTACTACGCCGTCGGCGACCAGATCGCCGAGGTCCACCGGACCCACTTCGGCGGCACCCGGCGCGCCGCCCGCGCCCGCGCCGTCCAGGTCCTCGACCGCGTCGGCATCCCCGACGCCGCCCGCCGCGCCCGCTCCCGCCCGCACGAGTTCAGCGGCGGGATGCGGCAGCGCGCCCTGCTCGCGATGGCCCTCTCCTGTGAACCCCGGCTCATCGTCGCCGACGAACCGACCACCGCCCTCGACGTCACCGTGCAGGCCCAGATCCTCGACCTGCTGCACGAACTGCGCCGCGAGACCGGCACCGCGCTGCTCCTCGTCACCCATGACGTCGGCGTGGCCGCCGAGAGCGTCGACGAGATCCTCGTCATGCGCGACGGCCGCCAGATCGAACACGGCCCCGTCAGGGACGTCCTGGGCGCCCCGGCGGAGCCGTACACCCGGAGGCTGCTCGCCGCCGTGCCCCGGCTCGACGGACCGGTCAGGCCCGTCCCGGCCAAGGACGGCCCGCCGCTCCTCGAAGCACACGGCCTGCGCAGGGAGTTCGGGCGCGGCCGGAAGGCCTTCACCGCCGTCGACGGGGTCTCCCTCACCGTCCGCGCGGGCGAGACCCTCGGCGTCGTGGGGGAGTCCGGCAGCGGCAAGACCACCCTCGGCCGGATGCTGGTCCGCCTCCTCGACCCCACCGACGGCGAACTCCGCTACCGGGGAGAGGAGATCGGCTCCCTCACCGACCGGGAACTGCGCCCCCACCGACGCGAACTCCAGATGGTCTTCCAGGACCCCGTCTCCTCCCTCAACCCGCGCCGCTCCGTCGGCGAGTCGATCGCCGACCCGCTGCGGGCGGCGGGGGAGCGCGACGGGACCCGGATACGGACCCGGGTGCGGGAACTGCTCGACCGGGTGGGCCTCGACCCCGACCGGTACGGCGCCTACCCGCACGAGTTCAGCGGCGGACAGCGGCAGCGCGTCGGCATCGCCCGCGCCCTCGCCGCCGAACCCCGGCTGATCGTCTGCGACGAACCCGTCTCCGCGCTCGACGTCACCACCCAGGCCCAGGTCATCGCGCTGCTCGCCGAACTCCAGGCCGAACTGGGCCTCGGGCTCGTCTTCATCGCCCATGACCTCGCCGTCGTCCGGCAGGTCAGCGACCGGGTCGCCGTCATGCACGAGGGCCGGATCGTCGAACAGGGCACGGTCGCCGAGGTGTACGGCGCACCCCGGGACCCGTACACCCGGCGGCTCCTCGCGGCCGTCCCCTCGCTCGACCCGGTCCGCGCGGCGGAGCGCCGGGAGCGGCGCCGGGAGCCCGCCACCGTCTGACCCTCCGTGGCCGCCCCGGCGCGTACCGCGACCGAACGCGACCGCGCGGCGAAAGTTACGTGCATTCACCCCTTCCGGTGGTGGGGGGGGGGGGGGGGGGGGGGGGGGGGCGGGCGGGGGGGGGGGGGCGGGGGGGGGCGGGCGGGGGGCGGGGGGGGGGGGGGCGGGGCGGGGGGC
>NZ_JBIWNI010000001.1:861767-967067 GCF_044767145.1 Streptomyces sp. NPDC101490 | reverse complement strand
GCGCGGGGGGGGGGGGCGCCCGGGCGGCGGGGGGGGGGGCGCCCCCGGGGGGGGGGGGGGGGGGGGGGGGGGGGGGGGGGGGCGCCCCCCCCCCCCCCCCGTGGTCGGCGGTCGGCCACCGACGGCCGGCGGGGCGCGACCGGTCAGACGCGGTCGGCCGCGATCAGGACGTACTGGAAGGAGCCGTCCTTGTAGGACTCGATGAACGCCTCCTCGATGCCGGTGACCAGCGAGGAGGTGGCGCGCAGCTCCCAGTACGGCAGGGTGTCCGGCGTCAGGTCGATGACGGCCTGCGGGACGAGCCGGTTGTCGGCCATGGCCCGCAGGTACTCACGGCGGGAGTGGATGTTGCACTCGAAGTGAGCGTTGATCTGGGAGACCCACTTCGAGGGCTGGCCGTAGCGCGGGTTCCAGCAGCCGGTGATGGTCACGTACCGGCCGCCGACCTTGAGGAAGCGGGAGTGCTCCGCGAAGAGGTCGTCGAGGTCGACGTACATGCTCGACTCGTTGTTCCACGAGGCGGCCATGCTGCCCTTCTCGAAGGGGGTGTCGAGCATGTTGCAGACCTGGGCGCGGACGTGGTCGGCGATGCCCAGCTCCGCGGCGCGCCGGTTGCCGAACTCGGCCTGGGTCGAGGAGAGGGTGACGCCCTCGACCTTGCAGCCGAAGCGCTGGTGGGCCATGACGCTCGAACCGCCGCGGCCGCAGCCCGCGTCGACGAGGGTGTCCGTGTCCTGGATCACGCCGAGGTGGTCCAGGAGGACCTCGGCCTGGGCCGACTCCAGCCGGTGCAGCTCCGTGATCAGCTTCTTCTCGTACTCGCTGTCCTCAGGGGTGCCGAGGCCCGCGTGGTCCACGGCACCGATGCCGTAGTGGTGGTGGTACAGCCCGTCCACATCGCCGAGGCGCAGGTTCACCGGCCGGGCCTCGGCGTTCCAGTAGCGGGCGATGTCGCCCTGGTAGGGCGTCGCCGGGTTCGGGACGAACGCGGCGGTGTCGTTGACGGTGGTGAACTCGGTGCTGGTCACAGATAATTCCATTTCTTACCAGAAATCGGGCAGGCTGTATCGGTAGGTGTTGGTCTGGTGCCAGTAGTGGTTGGCGTCGACCCAGACGGCGACTCCGCGCAGGAAGCGCAGCACGCTCGGGACAGGGCAGGCGAGGGCCAGGGCGGCGGCCTCGCTCTCGAAGGCGCGCATGAGGTCGTTGTGGACCTCGACCGCCTTGAGGTATCCGTCGCGCTCGGAGAGGTTCTCGCGCTCGGAGAGCACCACGGGCAGGTTCAGGTGGTTGCCGGGGCTGTCCAGTTCCTTCATGTACGAGTAGAGGTCGTTCACGATGGTCGTGGCATTCCCGGCCAGGGCGAGGACGCGCTGCATGGCCGGCTGGGCGTGCAGGTCCGCGGGCAGTTCGTAGCCGCCGACGGTGTCCGTGATGGTGGGGCAGGGGCGGAAGTTGTTGAACTGCCGCATCGACAGGTACTCCCACACCTCCGGCATGTGGTTCGTCTCGGCCCAGGCGGCCTCGGCGAGGTAGCCCATGTGGAGCCGGGCCATGTCGTGCCGGAAGCGGTCGGCCTGGGAGGGGGTCGACTGCCGGACGAAGTACTCCATGGCGGAGCGGTACGCGCGCCGGGGGGAGTCGGAGTACAGCGACTCCGCCCACTGGGGCGCGTACTCCTCGGTGGTGTGCAGCGGGTCGAGCGCGGTGTGGGCGAGGAGCAGCCGTCCGCCGAGTCCGACGGGCGAGCCGCCGTGGTCCTCGCAGTAGATGTCGTCGACGGCGTTCTCGGCGACCATCAGCCGGGTGGCGATCATCACGTGTTCGACCGTCGGGGCGTCCGGGTGGCAGGCGACCATGTAGCGCCCGACGGAGAAGCCGTCGAACTCGCCCTCCCAGTCGTCGGGGAAGAGCTGGACCTCGTCCACGGCCCAGTCCTTGATCCGACGGCTGACCTCGTCCACCCGGACGGGGTCGGGTTCGGGGACGGGGTGGAAGTAGAGGCCGGGGATGGGCCTCCCCTCGGCGGGCGTGGGGAGCGGGGGTTCCGGCGGGGCCGGTGCCGCCGGGGGCCGGGCCAGCGAGAGGGTCGCCGTGCCCAGACCGGTGGGCCCGCCGAGGAACCACGCCGGGGCCCCGGCGGGTTCGGCGGGGGTGGGGCGGGGTGCGGGGGCGGACTCCGGTGCCGTGACCTCCGGCACCTCGGCGGCCGGTGGGGCCGCCGCGGGCGGGGGCGCCGGCACGGCGGCGGTGACGGCCGTCCCCGCGGGCGCCTCGGCGAGCACCTCGGCGAGCACCCGGGACCCGAAGAGGGCCGCGGCGGAGGGCAGGCTCGACAGCAGAGGGGAGAGCCCGGGTTCGGGCATCCGTGACTCCTCGGTGAGATGGATGGACTGTCCCGGATCCCGGGCGTTCTCGGACGGCCCGGGAATCCGGACCGTCACGGCCTCCGCGAGGGGGCCGGACGGCTCCGCTGGGGCGTGTTTCACACGTGGCGCCGTCTGACCGGCGGGCGGGCCCGGCGGTGTCCGGTGCCTGCGATCGCCAGGCGGAGGGCCGCCCCGGCACTGGATGTACCGGTGTGGTCCCGACAACGCGGCGAGCGTGCGTGCCGGGCGCCGCCGGGCGGGCGGGACTCTGGCGACACGCCCTAGGGCGTGTTTCGAAAGTAGCGCCGTCTGCCCGGAGGGCAGGCCTGGCGGCGTCTGGTGCGTGCGATCGCCAGGCGGAGGGCCGCCCCGATACTTGGATGTATCGGGGTGATCCCGACAACGCGGCGAGCGTGCGTGCCAGGCGTCGCCAGGCAGGCGGGACTTTCGAAACACGCCCTAGTCGCGCCTGCGGGCGATCTGCACGTTCTCCAGGACGCCGAGCGCGTTGGGCACGAGGATGGCGGCGGAGTAGTACGTGGTGACCAGGTACGACATGATCGCCTGCTCGCTGATGCCCATGAAGCGGACGGACAGGCCGGGCTCGTACTCCTCCGGGAGACCCGTCTGGCGGAGTCCGATCACTCCCTGGTTGTCCTCGCCGAGGCGCATCGCGAGGATCGAGGTGGTGTTCTCCGCGCTGATCGGGATCTTGTTGCAGGGCAGGATCGGGACTCCGCGCCAGCTCGGGATGCGGTGGCCTTCGAGGTCGATGGTGTCGGGGTAGAGGCCGCGGGCGTTCCACTCGCGCCCGATCGCGGCGATCGCCTTGGGGTGGGCGAGGAAGATCTTGGTGCCGCGGCGGCGGCAGAGCAGCTCGTCGAGGTCGTCCGGGGTGGGCGGGCCGGAGTGGGTCTGGATGCGCTGCTTGAAGTCGGCGTTGTGGAGGAGGCCGAACTCGCGGTGGTTGATGAGCTCGTGCTCCTGACGCTCGCGCAGGGCCTCGACGGTGAGCCGGAGCTGCTCCTCCGTCTGGTTCATCGGCCCGTTGTAGAGGTCGGCGACCCTGGTGTGGACCCGCAGGACGGTCTGGGCGACGGAGAGCTCGTACTCGCGCGGCTTCAGCTCGTAGTCGACGAACGCGCCGGGCAGGGCGACCTCGCCGGTGTGACCGGCCGACATCGCGATCTCGGCCTCGCCGTGCTTGTTCTGGCGCTGGAGCGGCAGCGAGCTGAATTCCTGGATGTGGCGCTGCAGGTGGGGGGCCGAGGCGAGGACCGCGCCGAACTCGGAGCGGGAGAGGGTGAGCAGGGTGCCGGAGGTCTCGGCGGTGGCGGTGTAGTCCCATCGGGCGTCGGCGTCCAGAAGGGCGTTCTCACCGAACCGGTCGCCGTCGGCGAGCACGGCCACGGCGACCTCGTCGCCGTACTTGCCGACCGAGGTCTGGCTGATCCGGCCGTGGGCGATCAGGTGGATCTCGTCGGCGGGCGCACCGCGCTGGACGAGCACCTCCCCGGCGCTGAAGTCGCGCTGGACGCAGCGGCCGGCCAGCGTGCTCAGCACCTCCTCGTCCTCGAAACCGCGGAGCAGGGCGAGCTCGCCGAGCTCGCCGGGGATGACCCGGACGCGGGAGCCGTCCTGGACGAACTCGATGCGTCCGTCGCCGACGGTGTAGCTGAGTCGGCGGTTCACCCGGTAGGCGCCACCCTTGGTCTCCACCCAGGGGAGCATCCGCAGCAGCCAGCGGGAGGTGATCTCCTGCATCTGGGGGGCGGACTTGGTGGTGGTGGCGAGGTTCCGGGCCGCCGCGGTGCTCAGGCTGGACTGCTTCGGCGATTCCTGCTGAGCTTCCGGGCTGGTGTCAACGGTCATGGGGTCGAGCTCTCCTTGGGAGGGGGTGCTGACGGGCGCACGAGCGCGCCGGTCGAAAAGCGGAGAAAGCAGGTGAAGGAAGGAATTCCTGGAGGAATCCAGGAAATCCGTCCAGATCCCGGGGAACAGTAACGGCCTGCTCCGCTCATCCACCTCGTCGGACTGACGGCATTACCTCGATCCAGCGATCTTGCTGGCAAAAGGGTTTAAAGACACGGGCAACGGTTTTCAGCCGGTATGACCGAAACATCCCTACGGGGAGACGGGGAGCGCGCGCCGGGCGCGACCGTCACCCCCTCACCACCGGCGGCGCGTGAATCAGCCGAAATGGGATAAGCGTCGGCGGCATCATGCCCCGCGGGAACGGCGTCGCGCTGCTGCGGATGAGCGGGCGGACCCGACGGCAGGCGATCAGCCGGGGGCGGACCCGAAGGCAGGCGATCACCTGGGGGCGGCCCCGCCGCTCCGGAACGGGGCCGCCCTCCACATCGAAACGTCGACCGGAACACCGGACCGACACGCTGGCGCGCGAGGCGGGCGTCGACGTCGTCGCCATCGTCGGCGCGGAGCCGGGGCGCGGCAGCGGGCCGGGAGCACGGAGCCGGGCCGGGGGCGCGGCACCGGGCAGGGGCCGCGGCGGCGGTCACCGCACGACCTGCCCGTCGTCGAGCCGGGACGCGGTCGTGTTCCGAGCGCCCGGTCTCCCGTGCGACGGGTCCGGTCAGTCGGGCTGCCCGGTCCGGCCAGTGAGCTGTTCGGCGAGGTCCCGCTCGGTCTCCTCGGGGAGCGAGGTCTTGAGGACGGTGCCGCCGAACGGCTCCATGGCCGTGGCGAACCGGTCCTCGGTGATCTTCGAGGCCATGATCACGACGGCGGACCCGCCCGGTTCGAGGAGCGAACGGACCTTGTTGCGGAAGGCGTTGTCGACGCCCGTCTGGTTCAGTCGGCCGATCAGCCCGCCGACGGCGGCGCCGATCACGCCGATGCCCGGCGTGAGGACGATCATGCCGAGGACCAGTCCCCAGAGGGCGCCGGCGGTGGCCGAGAGGGCGACCTGCCCCTCCCGGCGCGCGGCGGTGTCGACATGCGTCGCGCCCTGCGCGTCGACCGACACCACGGCGAGTCCCGTCAGATCCACGACATGGCTCTCCTCCAGTTCCCGGACGGCGGCGAAGGCCCTGTTCGCGACGGCGAGATCGTCGTAGCCGAGCACGATCAGTTCGGACATGTGGCTCTCCTTCCGGGGTCAGTAGCGCAGTACGGCGGCGATGCGGCCGAGCTCGGCCAGGGTGTCCTCGGGGACGAACTGGACCTCGGCGCCGGTGTCGAGGGCCCGTTCGACGATCTCGTCGACCATGTCGTCCCTGGAGTCCGTGGCCCCGGACTCGACGGGCTCCAGATGGCCGCCCTCCTCGCGTACGACCGTGCGGTACTGGTCCTCGACCGCGAGCAGTCTGATCCGGCCGTCCTTCACCGCCTGCCACACCTCGTCGAGGCCCCCGGCGAACTCGCGGCGGCCCCGTGCGGTGTCGAGTTCGGCCACGACGGTGGCCGAAGCGGCGGCCTCGCGGGCGGCGCGCGCGGGCTCCACGGCCTCGTGGACGGCCGCGGCGGGTCCGCGGGCGAGTCCGCCGTGCTGGACCGGGGTGGTGCCCGCCCGGAGCGGTCCGGTCTCCTCCAGGAGGGTGAGGGCGGCGGGCTCGCCGAGCAGGTAGAGCGGGCGCGGGTCGGAGGCGAGGACCGCGTTCAGGGCCTCGTGCGCCTCGCGGAAGAACTGGCGGGTGGCCTCGTCGCGGAAGGTGCTGGGGAGGTCCCCGATCCGTTCCTTGCGCTCGGCGTCCGGGTCTTCGAGGCTGCGGGTGAGCGGGAAGCCGTCACCGGTGTGCTCGGTGGTCCGCTCGGGGCTGCCGCTCCACAGGGAGATCCGGTCGGCGGCCACCGCGAGGGCCCAGGTGGGCCGTGCGGCGGCCTGGGCGGCCACGAGGTTGCGGGTGAGGAAGGTGTCGGCGAGGACCACGCGCTCGGGGACCGTACGGGCGAGCGTCCACACCTGGTGCTCGCCCTGGGCCACGTGGATGACGAGGCCGTCCTCGACGTGTGCGAGATCGATTTCGGCCACCGCGCGGCGCAGCTGGTCAAGGATGTCGGCGCGCCGCTCGCGGGGGACGTCCGGGTCGTCCTGGAGCGCCTTCTCCGCCGTGCTCACCAGGTTGCGCAGGCGTACGGGGTCCTGGGCGTTGTCCGGTTCGCGGCGGTGGGTCGGCATCACGAGGGACACGGCCGGATACGGGCGGGGCTGTCGCAGCTTGGCGAGCGCGTCGCCGCTGAGCGCGGGGGGCATGGGTGGTCCTTCCGGTGACGGGGCGGGCGTGCCTGCGGGGTGGGGGCGGCTACCGCTGGGGGCCGGTGAGCCGTTCGGCGAGGTCCCTCTCGTCCTCGTCGCTGAGCGAGGTCTTGAGGACGGTGCCGCCGTGCGGTCGCATCGCGGCCGTGAACTTGTCCTCCGTGACCTTCGAGGCCATGATCACGACGGCGGCCGTGCCGCGTCCGAGGAGGGCGTCGACCTGTTCGCGGAAGCGGTCGTCGACTCCCGACTGCGCGAGTCTGCCGACGAGCCCGCCGAGGGCCGCCCCGGTCAGGAGGCCGACTCCGGGCAGCAGGAAGAGGATGCCGAAGACGGTTCCCCAGAGGGCGCCGGTCGCGGCGGTGGCGCCGACGACGCGTCTGCTGGTGTCGACGTGGGTCTCGCCCTCGGCGTCCCGGGAGACGACGGCGAGTCCGGCGAGCCGTACGACGTGGTCCCGCTCCAGGTCCTTGACCGTGGCGAGCGCCTCTTCGGCGACCTGGTGATCGTCGTATCCGATGACGATGAGTTCGGCCATGCCCGCCTCCTCGGGGAAGGGACGCCGGGGGTCCTCCCTTCCGTCGGAGAGACCCGGACGGGCTCTCCGGGGCCCACAGGGAGTCATCCTGTCCCGGTTCGCGGGTCCCCGCGACTCGATGGGGTCCGGCCGGGGACGCGGCGGGCCCCGCCGTCCCGTGGTGCCGGACGGCGGGGCCCTGAGCCGGTGGTCGTGCGCGGGCGGTGTTACGCCACGGGCTGCTGCTGGGTGACGCAGTGGATGCCGCCGCCGCCCGTGCCGAGCCGGTCGATGTTCAGCTGTTCGACGACACGGCCGGGGTAGAGCCGGGCCAGGGTGGCCCTGGCCGCCTGGTCCGCGCGGGTGTCACCGAAGTGGGCGCTGATGACGGCGCCGTTGCAGAGGTAGTAGTTGGCGTAGGAGGCGAGGAAGTCCCTGCTCCTCGAACGGATCTTGTCGTAGTCCGGGCCCTGGAGCTGGGTGACGTCCATCGGCACGCCGCCGGAGGTCGTCGCCGCGTCCAGGAGGGCGTACTGCTGGCGCGCGTCCTTGGCGTACACGTCGGTGTCGGTGGCGAGCGGCATCTGGACGAGGGCCTCCCCGGGGGCGAGGAAGCGGGAGGTGGCGTCGACGTGGTCGTCGGTGATGTCCTGGCCCTTGACGCCGTCGAACCAGATGAGCTTGGAGGCTCCGTACGCGGCGAGTACGGCGGTCTCCACCTGGCGCTCGGTCATCGCGGGGTTGCGGTTGCGGTTGACGAGGCTGCTGCGGGTGGCCATCAGGGTGCCGGCCCCGTCCTGCTCGACGGCGCCTCCCTCGCCGACCAGGGCGGCGTAGCTGATCGGGACGCCGACGTAGGCGGCGATCCGGCCGGCGACGAGGGCGTCCTTGGCGTGGGTCTGCTTGTTGCCCCAGCCGTTGAAGTTGAGGCCGACGGCGTCCAGGCCGCCGGTCCCGTTCGTACGGAAGACGGGGCCGGTGTCCCGCGTCCAGCAGTCGTCCACCGGGATGGTGGTGATCACGGTGACGGTGGAGCCGCACAGCTGGCGGGCCTTGGCGGCGCTGCCGGAGTTGGCGCACATCACGACCGGTTCGTACTTCGCGACGGTGCGGGCGATCAGGGCGATGTCGGCCTGGACCCCGCTCAGGGTGCTGCCCCAGATGGCGGTGCTGTCGGGCCAGGTCATCCAGGTGCGGGTGTGCCGGACGTCCTCGGCGGGGACCCGGAAGGTCCCCGCGGTCCCGGCGGCCAGGGCGCTGCCCCCGGCCGTGGTGGAGAGGGCCGCGCCGACGGCGGTCAGTCCGGCGGCGACGAGGAAGCCGCGCCGGTTCGGGCCGGGGCGGCCGGGCCGGTCCTCCTCGGGCCGGGTTCCTTCGGGCCGGTTCGCCTGGGCGGAGTGTGCGGCGGGTCGGTTCACGTCTGCCTCCTGGGTGTGGCGGTGGGCGGTGCGGGTGCGGTCATCAGGCGCTGCCGGGCTTCCGCGATCCGGTCCGGGTTCCAGCCGGGGCGCGGGACGGAGTCCAGGAGCAGCCGGGTGTAGGGGTGCTGGGGCGCGGCGAGCACCTCGGCGGTGGCACCGGCCTCCACGACGCGGCCCCGGTGCATGACGAGGAGCTCGTCGGTGACGCAGCGGACCACGCCGAGGTCGTGGGTGATGAAGAGGTAGCCGATGGGGGTCTGTTCGCGGATGTCGGCGAGCAGGTTGAGGATCTGGGCCTGGACGGAGACGTCGAGGGCGGCGACGGCCTCGTCGAGGACGAGGACGGCCGGTTCGACGGCGAGGGCGCGGGCGATGGCGACGCGCTGGCGCTGGCCGCCGGAGAGCTGCCGGGGCAGGGCTTCGGCGGCCCGGGTGCCGAGACCCACCTGGTCGAGGAGTTCACGGACGCGGGGTGCGGGGTCCCGGTCGGGGAAGTGGAGGCGGAGGGTCTCGCGCAGGGCCCGCTCGACGGTGCTGCGGGGGTCGAGGGAGAGGTAGGGGTCCTGGAAGACCAGCTGGACCTCGCGGGCCCTGGCCAGGCGCTGGGCGCGGCCGCGGGCACGGGCGGGCCGGACGGTGCCCCGGACCCGTACCTCGCCGGTGTCGGCGTGTTCGAGGCCGACGACGATCCGGGCGGTGGTGGTCTTGCCGGAACCCGAGCCTCCGACGATGCCGAGCGAGCCTCCCTCGGGGAGGGTGAAGGACACCGCGTCGACGGCGTGGACGTCCCCGAAGGCACGGCTGAGGCCGTCGGCCCGCAGCAGGGGTTCAGTCATCGGCGGTGCTCCCTCGGGCGGCGAGCCGGTCGTGGTGGTGGCAGGCCGTGTGGTGGTCCTCGTCGATCCGGGCGGGTTCGGGCGCCCGCTCCGCGCACAGCTCGGTGGCGAGCGGGCAGCGGGCGGCGAAGGCGCAGCCGGTGAGGGCGGTGCGCGGGTCCGGCGGGCGGCCGGGGATGGCGGGGAGTCTGCCGCCGGGGGCGGTGTGGCGGGGGGTGGAGGCGAGCAGGGCCGCGGTGTACGGGTGGCGGGGGTGGGCGAACAGGGTTTCGGCGGGTCCCGTCTCGGCGATCCGGCCCGCGTACATGACGTAGACGCGGTCGCTGACGGCGGCGGCCAGGTCGAGGTCGTGGGTGACGAAGAGCAGTCCGGTGCCGAAGCGGCGGCGGAGCCGGGCGAGGAGGGCGATCACCTCGGCCTGGGTGGTGACGTCGAGCGCGGTGGTGGGTTCGTCGGCGAGGAGGAGGGCGGGGTCGCCCATGAGCGCGGCGGCGATCACGACGCGCTGGAGCATTCCGCCGGAGACCTGGTGCGGGTACTTGGGGAGGGCGGTGGCGTCCAGTCCGACGGCTTCGAGGAGTTCGACGGCGCGCGCGGTGGCTCCGGCGCGGTCCGTGGTGCGGGCGGCGCGGACTCCTTCGGTGAGGAAGTCGCCGATGCGTCGGAGCGGGTTGAGGGCGGCGCGCGGGTCCTGGAAGACCATGGCGGCGGTGCCCGCGCGCAGGGCGCGGAGCCGTTCGGGGGCGAGGGAGAGGACGTCCTGTCCGTCGACGAGGACCGTGCCGCCGGTGGTGGCGCCGGGCGGCAGCAGACCGAGGGCGCTGCGGGAGGTGAGGGACTTCCCGGAGCCGGACTCTCCGACGAGGGCGACGGTCTCGCCCGCGCCGACGGTGAGGCTGACGCCGTCGAGGACGGGGCGGGCGGTGCCGGGGAGGGTGATCCGCAGGTCGCGGACGTCGAGGGCGGCGGGTGGTGCGGTCATCCGTCTCTCCTTGCGACACGGTCGGCCCAGCGTTCGCCGACCACGTTGAAGGCGACGACGGTGAGGACGACGAGGAGGCACGGCAGGACCGCGGAGAGCGGGTAGCCGTACTGGACGGCGGTCTGGCCGTCGAAGACCATGCGGCCCCAGTCGGGGGTGAGCGGGGGGACGCCGAGGCCGAGGAAGGACAGGCCGGCCAGGTCCATGAGGGCGTAGCCGAAGTTGATGGTGGCCTGGGCGAGGACGACGGGGGCGATGGCGGGCAGGACGTGCCGCAGGCAGATCTGGAGCCCCGAGTGGCCCTGGACGCGGTAGGCGCTGATGTGGGGGCGGGCGCGTTCGGCGAGGACGAGGGAGCGGGTGAGCCTGCTGACGTACGGGAGGTAGGCCACGCCGAGTGCGACGACGGGGGCGAGGAGTCCTTCGCCGTACACGGAGACGACGAGGACGGCGAGGAGCACCCCGGGGAAGGCGAAGACGAGTTCGGTGCCCCGGGAGAGGAGGGTGTCGAGCCTGCCGCCGCGCCAGGCGGCGGCGGTGCCGACGGCGACGCCGACGAGGGTGGAGGTGATGACGACGCCGAGCGGTCCGAGGAGGGAGGTGCGGGCGCCGAGGAGCAGGCGCGAGAGGGTGTCCCGGCCCGCGGCGTCGACGCCGAGCGGGTGTTCGGGGGACGGTCCGGCGAGGGCGGCGCCCAGGTCGACGGCGTTGGGGTCGTGGGGGGCGAGCCAGGGCGCGAGGAGCGCGACGGCGACGACGCCCGCGGCGAAGGCGAGGCTGAGGAGGTGGAGGGGGGAGCGGCCGGAGGAGGCGCGCAGCCCCCTGAGTCCGGGTCTGCGGGTGAGGGCGGTGGTCATGTGCTCGCTCCTCTCGTCCCGAGGGCGATCCGGGGGTCGACGAGCGGCAGGAGCAGGTCGACGAGGAGGTTCACCGTCATGAAGAGGGCGACGATGATCAGGGAGACGGCCTGGACGGTCGGGAAGTCCTTGGTGGTGGTGGAGAGTTCGAGGAGCTGTCCGATGCCGCCGATGCCGAAGGCGGTCTCCACGAGGATCGTGCACACCAGGAGGGTGGAGACGATCAGGCCGGCGGTGGTGAGGACGGTGCCGAGCGAGTTGCGGAGCACGTGGGCGCGGATGACCTGGCGTTCGGGGACGCCCCGGCCGCGGGCGACGGTGACGTGTTCGGCGGTGAGGGCTTCGAGCATGGCGGAGCGGGTGACGCGGGCGAGCATGCCGACCAGGTAGAGGGCGAGGGCGATCGCGGGCAGGGTCAGGTGCCAGACCCGGTCGAGGAATCCGGTGCCCGCGCCGCCGCTGGGGAACCAGCCGAGCCGGACGGCGAAGAGTCCCTGGAGGAGGACGGCGGCGACGAAGGAGGGGGTGCCGACGGCCAGGGTGGTGCCGAGGAGGACGGCGGAGTCGGTGGCTCCGCCGCGTACGGCGGCGATCCGGCCGAGCAGCAGACCGAGGACGACCACGACGGTGAGGGCCATGGCGATGAGGAGGAGGGTGGTGGGCAGCCGGTCGGCGAGGAGCCGGGAGACGTCGGTGCGGTAGGTGAGGGAGCGGCCGAAGTCGCCTTGGAGGATGTCTCCGAGCCAGCTCAGGTAGCGCACGGCGAACGGGTCGTCGAGGTGGTACTGGGCCTTGACGGCGGCCAGTGCCTCGGGGGACGCGGAGCGGCCGGAGAGCAGGAAGCTCGCGGGGCTGCCGGGCGCCAGGTACATGGCGCCGAAGACGACGAACGACGCCACGAGCAGGGTGGCCGCCATCTCGGCGGCCCGCCGGACGGCGAATCTCAGGAAGTTCACGGCGCCGCCCCGACGTCCGCGGCCCAGGGGTAGTACAGGTAGGCGATGGTGGTGGGGGCTCCGGTGATCCTCTTGTTGAGGAAGAGGGAGGTGGGCCATTCGGCGACGGGGATCCACGGGAGCTGTTCGGCGGCGTGCCGCTGGAGTTCGCTCTCGATGCGGAGCCGGTCGCCGCGGTCCTGGGTGGCGGTGGCGCGGTCGACGAGCTCGTCGTACCGCCGGTCGCGGTAGTCGGCGAAGTTGAGGTAGGCGCCGCTCCTGAAGTTGGCCAGGAGGTCGAGCGGGTCGGTGATCGAGTCGTAGTAGGTGAGCGGGAACATGTCGATGCCCTCGCGCGCCTCGGGGTCGGTGAAGAGGGCCGTGAAGGCGTTGGGCGCGACGGACTTGAGGTTGATCTTCAGGCCGATGCTGGTGCCCGCGGCCTGGACGGCGGTGGCGAGGAGGGAGACGTCCTGGCCGATGGAGCTGGTGGCGACGGTGAGGGTCTTGCCGGTGGCGCCCGCCTCCCGGACGAGGGCGCGGGCCTTCTCCAGGTCGCGGGTGGTGGGGGGCAGTCCGGCGAAGGCGGCGCGGCGGGTCTCCTCGGAGGCGCCCGCCCAGGCGGCGCGGCTGGTCGGGGAGGTGGTGGCGGTTCCGGCGCCGCCGAGTCCGGCCCGGACGAATCCGCCGCGGTCCAGGGCGAGGGAGAGCGCCCGTCGGACGCGTACGTCGCCTAGGGGGCCCTTCATGTCGGTGACGTTGACGTTGACGGTGCTGAGGCCCTCGCCGAAGGAGAGGGTTCCGGCGCCGCTGTTCCTGAGCCGGTCGTAGCTCTCGGTGGGGATGAGGTAGCCGCCGTCGGCCTCGCCGCTGAGGAGGGCGTTGGTGCGGCCGGTCGGGTCGGTGAGGAAGCGGAAGACGACCTTGCCGGCCTTGGCCCGCTTGCCCCAGTAGCCGTCGAAGCGGTCGAGCTGGAGCGACTGGCCCTTCTGCCAGGCGCCGAGCGTGAAGGGGCCCGTGCAGGCGAGCCCGCCGGAGGTGCCGTAGTCCTTGCCCGCGGTGGTGACGCCCGCCCGGGAGGCGATGACTCCGGCGGCGGTCGCCATGTACTGGGGGAACTGCGAGTCGGGCTTCTTCAGCTTGACCGTGACCCGGAGCGGTCCGGTCTTGCGGACGGAGGCGACGTTCCGGAAGTTCTGGGCCCAGGCCGCCGCGTTCTTCGGGTCGGTCTGGCGGCCCAGGCTGAACACGACGTCGTCGGCGGTCATCGTGCGGCCGTCGTGGAAGCGCACCCCGCGCCGCAGGTCGTAGACCCAGGTCGTCGGGTCCGGCTGGGTGGCCTTCTCCGCGAGTCCGGGTTCGAGGGTGAGGCCCGGCGTCCAGCGCATCAGGCTCTCGCACACGTTGGAGAGGATCGTGTTCTGCGGGTAGTCGAACGCCATGGTGTAGTCGAGCGTCGGCGGTTCGGCGTACATGGCCCAGGTGAAGGAGTCGATGTCGCCCTTGGCCCGGGGGGTGCCGGTGGAGAGGGCGAACGCGCCGCCGGTCGCGTCGCGGGGCGGCCCGGCGCAGGCGGCGAGGACGGCGGCGGAGAGCAGCGCGAGCGCGGCGCGCGCGGCCGTCGCGGGGACGGACCGGCCGCGCGGCGGTCCGGGTCGGCGTCTGGAGACGCGGAGTGGGGGTGCGGTGGTCATCGTCGCGCTCTCTTTCGGTACGGCGGTCGGTACTTCGGTACGGCGGTCGGTACGGGTCGCGGCGGCTCGGGCCCGGCGGGGACGGTGGGACGAGGAGAGGGAGGGGCGGGGGGGCAGTGCCGGGCGGGGTGTCGGGGTGCGGTGGTCCTGGGTGTCGGGGGCGGGGCGGCCCCGGGGCCCGGGTCGGGTGGCCCGGGGGGGGGCGTTGGGGGGCGGGTGGCCCCGGACGTAGGAGCGGGGTGGACCGGAGTGCCGGGAGCCGGGCGGTCCCGGGCGCCGGCCCGGGGCGGTCCCGGGCCTCCGCGGGGGACGGCCCGGGGTGCTCCGCCGGTGGCGCCGGACGGAGGCGGTGTCGTTACGGGGTGGGCCGGTGTCGCTACGGGGTGGGCCGGTGTCGTTACGGGGTGGGGCGGGCCGCCGCCGGGATCTGCTGGGTGATGCAGTGCACCCCGCCACCGCCGTACGCGATGACCGGCGCCGGGACTCCGACGACCTCCCGGCCCGGGTGGGCGCCCGCGATGACGTCCAGGGCCGCCTTGTCCTGCGGCACTCCGGCGACCGGGACGACGATCCCGCCGTTGGCGAGGTAGTAGTTGAGGTACGAGACCTCCACGCGCCCGCCCGCGACCTCGGTGAACGCCGTCTGCGGCACGTCGACGATCTCCAGGGCGCGGCCCCGGGCGTCGGTCGAGACCTCCAGGACGGCCCGGTTGGCACGCATCCGCGCGTGGTCGGGGTGCGCCGGGTCGTCGGGCAGGGAGACGACGACCCTGCCGGGGGCGGCGAAGGCGCAGACGCCGTCCACGTGCCCGTCGGTCTCGGTGTCGAGGAGCCCGCCGTACGGGAGCCAGATCACCTTCTCGACACCGAGCCGCGCCTTGAGCTCCGCCTCGATCTGCTCGCGGCTCAGGTCGGGGTTGCGGTTGGGGTGGAGGAGGCACTGTTCGGTGGTGATGAGGGTGCCTTCGCCGTCCACGGTGATCGCCCCGCCCTCCAGGATCATGCCGGAGGGGATGCGGTCGATCCCGAGGTGGTCCAGGAGCAGGGCGCTGATCCGGTCGTCGGAGTCGTACGGGTGGTGCTTGCGGCCCCAGGCGTTGAAGCGGAAGTCGACGCCCGCGCGGTGGCCGTCGGCGTCGAGGACGAAGAGCGGGGCCGAGTCGCGGAACCAGGAGTCGTCCAGGGGCAGTTCCACGACGGTGACGCCCTCGCCGCAGTGCGCGCGGGCATCGTCGCCGTAGCCGGGCGGGGCGACCATGGTGACGGGCTCGAACCGGGCGACCGCCTGAGCGACATCGGCGTACTCGCGCTTCACGGCGTCCAGGACGCCGTCCCAGAGCTCTACGCGGGTGGGCCAGGCCATCAGACAGCCCTCGTGCTCGGACCACTCGGCGGGCATACGGAAGGCAGCCATCAGTGTCTCGTTTCTTTCGATGGGAGGATCGTGGTGCTAACTGAATTTTCAGTCAAGATGAAAGACGTGAAAAAGAGCCGGATACGGCGAACGCATCGGTGGGCGCCCGGCGGAGGATCTACCGGAAGAGGACATGTCAGAGGAAATAGAGGCGGCTGAGGGAGACCCGCTGCGCCGGTTCCGAGCGCAACGGGGAGCCGTCGAGCGTCACCAGTCCGTCGCGCGGGTCGACCTGGACGTCTCCCACGCGCGCGTTGCCGACCATCTGCGCCGGCCCGATGCCCCGGGTGTCCCGGACGGCCACCCTGCGGCGCCGGGTGCCGAGGGCGTCGTAGGGGCGTCCGGGTGAGCCCGACTCTGCGGCGGCCCGGCTGACGAAGGCCACCGAGAGCTCGGCGGGGGCGGCGCCGTGGGCGCCGAACAGCGGCCCGAGCACCAGGGGCTCACAGGTGTCCGTGGCGGCGTTCGGGTCGCCGGTCACACCGTACGCGGGGAAGCCGTTCTTGAGGACCATCTGCGGTTTGGCGCCGAAGAACGGCGGTTTCCACAGCACGATGTCGGCCATCTTGCCGACCTCGATGGAGCCGATCTCATGGGCGAGGCCATGGGCGATGGCCGGATTGATCGTGAGCTTGGCGACGTACCGCAGCACCCGCGCGTTGTCGTCGCCCGGCCCGTCACCCTCCATCGGACCCAGCTCGGCCTTCATCTTCCCCGCCATGGCGAAGGTCCGCCGGACCGTCTCCCCCGCCCGACCCATCCCCTGCGCGTCCGAAGAGGTGATGGCGATGGCGCCGAGGTCGTGCAGGACGTCCTCGGCACCCATCGTCCCGGCCCTGATCCGGTCACGGGCCATCGCCGCGTCCCCCGGCAGATCCGTCTTGAGCGCGTGGACGGAGACGATCATGCCGTAGTGCTCGGCGACGGCGTCCCGCCCGAAGGGCAGGGTGGGATTCGTGGACGAACCGATGACGTTGGGCACCCCCGCCATCTTCAGCACGTTCGGCACATGCCCGCCGCCGCACCCCTCGATGTGGAAAGCGTGGATCGTACGCCCCTCCAGAACCGCCAGGGTGTCCTCCACCGACAGGCACTCGTTCAGCCCGTCACTGTGCAGCGCCACCTGCACATCGTGCTCCTCCGCCACCCGCAACGCCGTGTCCAGCGCCCGCGTGTGCGCCCCCATGTCCTCATGGACCTTGAACCCCGACGCCCCGCCCTCCGCCAGCGCCTCCACCAGCGGAGCCCCGTCCGACGACGAACCCCGCGCCAGGAAACCGATGTTCACCGGCCACGCGTCGAACGCCCCGAACGCATGCCGCAACGCCCACGGCGAATTCACCCCCACGCCCCAACTCGGCCCGATCTCCTGGCCGATGATGGTGGTGACACCGCTGGCGAGGGACGCCTCCATGATCCGGGGCGACAGCAGATGCACATGGGTGTCCACCGCCCCGGCGGTGGCGATGAGGCCCTCCCCCGGGATCATGGTGGTCCCGGTGCCGACGACGACGTCGACACCGTCGAGGGTGTCGGGGTTCCCGGCCCGCCCGATCGCGTGGATACGGCCCTCACGGATGCCGATCGACACCTTCCGGATGCCCTGGACCGCGTCGATCACCAGGACGTTGGTGATGACGACGTCACAGGTGTCGCGGACCGCCGCCGCCTTCAGGTGCATTCCGTCCCGGGCGGTCTTCCCGAACCCGGCCAGGAACTCGTCCCCCGGCTTCTGCGCGTCCGACTCGACCCGCACGACGAGCCCGGAGTCACCGAGCCTGACCCGGTCCCCCGCCCGTGGCCCGTGGACGGTCGCGTACTCCTGCGGGTCGATGTGCCGGCTGACGCCCGGCGCGCAGTGATCGCCGTGTCTCGTGGGCCTGCTCACGCGCGTGCCCCTTTCTGTTCCGTACCTGTCGCGGGGAGCGGTCGCGCGCCCCGGTACCCGCAGGCGACCGCCCGCCGCAGGGCTTCTTCCTTCGCGCCGGGCGCGTCCAGCGGTCCGTCGACCAGGCCCGCGAAGCCGATGACGACCCGGGCACCGCCGATCGGCACGAGCCCCACCTCAGCGGCGCCGCCCGGGTCGAAGCGGAAGGAGGCCCCGGCGGGGATGGCGAGCCGCATCCCGTAGGCGGCGGCGCGGTCGAAGTCGAGGCGCGGGTTGACCTCGAAGAAGTGGAAGTGCGAGGTCACGCTCACCGGCACGGTCGCCGTGTTCCGCACAGCGAGGGTCAGTACGGGCTCGGGCACGGCCACGGGCTCCGGTCCGGGCAGTACGGCTCCGGGGACCGCGTCGCCACCACCCTGGCCGCCGTCCTTCCGGCCCTCTTCCCGGTCGGCTTCCTGGTCACTGGCCTCCCGGCCGTCACCCTCCCGGTCGCCGAACGGCTCGGAGACGACGGCCAGCCGGGTGCCGTCGTCGAAGACGGCCTCCACCTGGATCTCGGTGACGATGTCGGCGACCCCGGGCAGCACGTCGTCGGGGCCGAGGACCGACCGTCCGCGCGCCACGGCGTCGACGAGGCGTTCGCCGTCACGGGCCGCCTCGCAGACCGTGTCCGCGATGAGCGCGGTGACCTCGGGGACGTTGAGCCGCAGACCGCGCGCGTGCCGGGCACGGGCGAGTTCGGCGGCGGTGAACAGCAGCAGGCGGTCCCGCTCTGTGGGGGTCAACGGCATGTCGGCCTCGGATGGGTCGCGTCCATGGGTGGTTCCTTCCTCCCCTGCGCGGAGGCGGGGAGCGGAGAGGGCGGGCACCACGCCCCGGCGCTCGACACCGTGGAGCGAGCGGGGCGGGCGTGGCCCGGCTTGAACTCACTGTGGCACTGACTGAAAACTCAGTCAAGAGTGGAGGGAGCGTGAACCACCGGGGAAGAAAGGGGTGTTCTCGGGGCCTCACCCGGGGCGGCCGTCGTCTCGTGCGACTGACGCCGCACCCGGGCCGAGGGGCCGTCGGCTGCCCTCAGAGCGCCTTCATTCGCACGGGCCGGCGCTCTCCACGGGTCATCGCTTCGTACGGGCAGCCGCTCGGACCCGCCCAGCCGTTTCGCGCGGGGCCGTCGACTGAGGAACACACCACTGCAGACCCCGGGGAAGGGCGCCTGGAGCCGATCAGAGCCCGGCCCCGGCGCGAGCCCCGGCACGGCCGTCGAACAGGAGCCCGGCCGACGAGAGAGTTCCAGCGGCGACGCCGGTGGCGGACCGCTCAAGCACCCCGGGCGCCCGCCGGGAGCGTGGCCCCGGGATCACTCCCCCGAGTCACCGCCGACCAGCGGGCCGGGATGCGTCCACGGCGTGGAGCGACAAGGGGACGCTCCGAGGACACACCCGCGCGAACCCGCCGAGGCGGGAACGACACCTCTCCCGCACCCCGCACCCCACCACCCGGGAGGGAAGTCCGGCGTCACACTCCGCGCAGGGCCGCCAACTCCACTTCGACGGCTTCCCTCAGGAGCGTGCGCGCGTGGTCGACCGCGAGGCCGCCGCTCAGCCAACGCATGCTCAGGCCCTCCAGGAGGGCGGTGAGCCGTTCGGCGGCGGAGGCGAGCGCGGCGGCGGGGGCCATCGGATACACATGACCCAGGAGCGCGGCCACCTCCTGCACCCATACGAGGGTCGCCCGCGCCAGGTCCTCGCGCAGGACAGGATCGAAGACGGCGCTCGCCCGCAGTTCGCCCCAGGCCGAACTGTTCTCGCGCACCTCGGGGGCGTCCTGGAGCTCCAGGAGAAGGACCTCGTCGAGTTCTTCGCGGGCGGTCAGCGGCTCCGCATCGGGGTCGCGCGAGGTGGTGTACCGCTCGGCGCGGTCGTTGATGAACTCCAGCGTGCTGCGCAGGATCCCGGTGCGGTCCTTGAAGTGGTAGTAGATCAGGCCGGTCGAGACCCCGGCCTCCGCCGCGAGTTCCTCCACGCGAAGCCCGCGGACCCCGCGCCGGGCGATGACCCGGGCGGCCGCTTCCAGGATCTGAGTACTGCGAGACGCCATGTCGTGAACCCTATCCGGCCCGTCGGCCCTCGTGATCACGGCCGGGGCGCACCGGCACCGCACCCGGGGCCGTATCCGGTACGGGGTGCGCGGCTCCGGTCTCACCCGGGCGTGCGATTGACTAAAGTTTCAGTCAACAGTACGGGGTCCGGAGGAAGACCGGGCCCGGAGCAGAAGGAGCAGCCGGTGACGGGGACGAAGGACCGGAGACGGGCGATCCTGGACGCGGCCGCCCGGCTGATCGCCCGCCGGGGGGTACGGGGGCTCCGGGTCGAGGAGCTGGCCGCCGAGGCGGGGGTCTCCAAGGCGCTCGTCTACTACCACTTCGAGGACCGCGCGGGACTCCTGCGCGGCACGCTCGCGTTCGTCGGCGCCCGCGCCGAGCGGTGCGCGCGGAGTGACCCGCCGGACCGGGACGGCCCCGGCGCGCCGCTCGCGGAGCTGGAACGGCGGCTGCTCCGGGAGATCGAGGACGTGCCGGAGGTGCGGGAGCACAGTGCGGCCAGGGGTGAGCTACGGGCCGGAGCCGTCTTCGACCCCGAGCTGCGCGAGGAGCTGGAGCGGGCGAGCGGGGCGTGGGTCCGGGAGGTGGCGGACCTGCTCGCGGGGGTGGCCCCCGGGCTCCCTGACAGGGAGCTCCTCGCGGCGGCGGAACGGCTCACCGCCCTGATCGAGGGGCTGGGCACCCGCTGGCTGATCGGCATCCTGCCGGTGGCCCACGCGCGGACACTGCTGCGGGAGGCGGTCGCGGCGGAGGCCCACCACCTGGGACTGCCGGACCGGCGGAAGGCGGCACACGACGACGCGCGCGCGGGACTGACGGGCTGAGGGGCCGACGGGCCGGCACCCCGAGGCCCGGACGGAGGGAGACCGATCGCCCGACACCCGACACCCGACGCACCGCAGACCGCAGACCGCAGACCGCAGACCGCAGACCGCAGACCGCAGACCGCAGACCGCAGACCGCAGACCGCAGAACCTACCCGTCGTCGGCCCGAGCAGCCATCCCGCCGGGCTCTCCGTCAGTCGCGCCACCCCCTCTGACCTCGCCCGACACCCGCCCTCCTCGGTTTGACTGAAAATCCAGTCAGTGTCACAGTGAGGCTCACGGCCACCCGAGACCCAGGCCTTCGAATCCCGCCCCATCGTGCGCGTCATCATGAATCGCCCCGGTTTGGCCGGATAGTCTCGCCAGCCCATGAACGGAGCAGCCTTGTCCCCCTTCTCTCCCTCCCGCCGTACGGCCCTGCGCGCCTTCGCCGGGATCGGCGGTGTCCTCGCCCTCGGTGCCTCCGCGTGCGGATCCGGCGGCTCGGCTCCCGCCGGGGCCGCCGCCTCGTCCCGGCCCGCCACCGGCTCGGCGAGCCCCGCCGCCGCACGCGGCGAGCGCCGTTTCGGCGCCGAGTGGGAGAGCCACACCCGTACGTTCATGTCGTGGCCCGCCCTCACCGAGGTGTGGGAGGAGGACCTGCGGTACGTGCGCCAGGACATCGCCGCCATCGCGCGTGCCGTCGGCGAGTACGAGGCGGTCGTGATGATGGCGCGCCCGGACCAGGTCGCGGCGGCACAGCGGGCCTGCGGCTCGCAGGTCGAGGTGATCCCGCTGCCCGTGGACGACCTGTGGGCCCGCGACACCGTGCCCGTGTTCGTGGAGGACGGGAAGCAGCTCGTCGGCATCGACTTCAACTTCAACGGCTGGGGAGGCAAGCAGGCGCACGCCAACGACGCCCAGGTGGCGAAGCGGCTGCTCCAGAAGTACGGCATCCCCCGCGAGCGGGCGCCGCTGGTCTCGGAGGGCGGCTCGTTCGAGACGGACGGCGAGGGCACCCTCCTCATCACGGAGAGCTCGATCGTCAACGACAACCGCAACAAGGGGAAGACCCGCGACGAGATCGAGGACGAGCTGATCGAGACCCTCGGCGTGGAGAAGGTGGTCTGGCTCGCGGGCGTGCGCGGCGAGGACATCACCGACGCGCACGTGGACAGTCTCGTGCGGTTCACCGCCCCGGGCGTGGTCCTTCTCGACCAGGCGTTCCCCGGCTCTCCCCCGGACTCGTGGTCTCGGTCGGCGGACCAGGCGCGGTCGGTCCTGGAGAAGGCCACGGACGCGCGGGGCCGCCGGTTCGAGATCGTGGACCTGCCGCAGCCCGATCTCGACCGGATCACCGGGGAGGGCGACGACTTCGTGTCGACGTACGCGAACTTCTACGTGGCCAACGACTCCGTCTTCATGCCGCAGTTCGGCGACCGCAAGGCCGACGACCGGGCACGGAGCATCCTGCGGGAGCACTTCCCCGGCCGTGATGTCGTGCGGGTGCGGATCGACACCATCGCCTCGGGCGGCGGCGGCATCCACTGCGCGACCCACGACCAGCCCGGCAAGCCCGCCGCCTGACACCCACAAGGGCATCCCCTCCTCCCGTCCCTCCCCCACCCCCGGAGCCGCGGCCGTGTCACCGAGACGACGTCACCTCCCGGCCCCCGGCGGGGCGCTCGGCACGGCCGTCGTGCTGGTGGGCGTCGCGATGGCCGTGCTCTGCGGGCTGTGGCTGCAGTTCGGCGAGCGCCAGGACCAGGAGACCCGGCACACCGCCGGGACGCGGGCACCCGACCGGATCGACATCGACGCCTCCGTGCAGCGCGTCGACGCGGCCGGACGGGAACTGGTGCTCCGGCTCCTCGTCACCCCGCGCGGCGCGCTCGCGGAGGCGGGCGGGGTCGCACCCGCCGAGGAGCTGACGCTGCAGACCTCGTCGTCCGTGCGCGGTGACATCGCCTTCCCCGCGCACCGCCGCATCGGCACGGTCGACGTCCCGGTGACGTTGACGGGCGGCTCGATCACGGACTATCCGTTCGACGCGTACGACGCCGAGATGGAGTTCGGCGCGGTCCAGGGCGGCGCGGGCGTCCCGGTCCGCATGACGCTCGTCAACCGGGACGCCCTGTTCGCCCTCGGGGTGGACGCCTCGGAGGACCGGGGCACCGCGGTCTTCGCGGCGGAGGTGGTGCGGTCCCGCAGCGTCCTCGTCTTCGCCGTCTTCATGATGCTGGCGATGTGGGCGCTCACCGTCGCCGTGCTCCTCGGCGGCAGACACCTCGTGGTGCGGCGCGCGGGCCTCACCGGGCCCGCGCTCGGCTGGATGGCGGCGACGCTGTTCGCCCTGGCCGCGTTCCGCAACGCCGCGCCGGGCGCGCCGCCGATCGGCAGTCTCCTCGACTACCTGGCCTTCTTCTGGGCGGAGACGCTCATCGCGTTCTGTGTGATCGTGGTGGTGGTCGCCGCCGTACGGGCAGAGGGTCCGCCGACGCGCGAACCGGTCGGCTCCGGCGGCGCGGGGACCTCGTCGCACCCCTGACCGGAGACGGCCCGGTCCAGGGGTGCCGTCCCGGACGGACCCCGAGGACAGCGTCGTCTCCCGGCTGTACGCGACGGTGCACGGCAGTCCGGTCGCCGCCCGCACGACGGCCGCCGTTGGTCGTCGACTCCGTCTCCCGCAGGAGCCAGAAGGCCGCCGGACGCGCGTGCGCAGCCTAACCGGCTCGCGCCGGGAACCGCCCCCGGCGCGAGCCGGTTAGGCTGCTGGTCATGAACACGGCCATGATCGGCGGCGGAGCCGACGAGCCCGTCCTCCTCGGACCGGAGCAGCTGGCGTCCGACCCGGACCACTGGGCCCGGTTCACCGCGTCGGCCCACCGCCTCCTGGCGGACCTGGTCCGTGGAGGCGCCGCGCTCGGCTGGGTCGAACCGCCCTCCCCCGACGAGGTGGCGGAGCTCCTCGGCCATGCCCTCCGCGCGGCCCGGGCCGGTGACGGGGCCCTGCGCGCCGCGTACATCGGCGGGCGGCCGGTCGGGCTGGGGTACTGGCTCCGCCACACCCGGCCGACCCATCGTCCGCACGCCGATCTGCAGAAGATCGCGGTGGACTCCGCAGCCCAGGGCCTCGGCGTGGGCCGGGCGCTCACCGCCGCCCTGATCGCCGACGCCAGAAGGGCGGGGATCGAGGTCCTCACCCTGGACGCCCGTGGTGACAACGCCCACGCCCTGCGCCTCTACCGGTCGTTGGGCTTCACCGAGTACGGCCGGCTGCCCGCGTTCGTCGCCGTCGGGGAACGCCGCTACGACAAGGTCTTCTGCATGGTGGACCTGCGCCCGGCAGGGCCCCGCCACCCGGGGTGACGGGGCCGCCACCGGCCGGTGCGCCGCCGTCCTCACCCCGGGGGCGGGACGGACCGGCGGAACCGGTCTACAGGTAGGGCCGGGTGATCAGCTCGAAGGCATGGCCCGCGGGGTCCTTGAAGTAGACGCCCCTGCCGCCGTGTTCGGTGTTGGTCTCACCGGGGCGCCGCATCTGCGGGTCGGCCCAGTGTTCGACGCCCTGTTCGCGGAGGCGCGCGTAGGCCCGCTCGAACAGTTCGTCGTCGACGAGGAACGCGTAGTGCTGCATCTGGATCTCGACCGGCGGCTCGGCGAACTGGATGAGCACGCCGTCGGAGAGCTGGACGTTGAGGAAGGGGCCCCAGGACGGCGCCTCCGGGAGTTCGAGCAACTCCCGGAAGAACCGGGCCGATTCCTCGCGGTCCACCGCCGCGATGATGGTGTGGTTGAAGGTTGCTGCCATGGGAACGACCTCGCTGTGGTCTCGGTGGGACGGAACTCGCGGTGCTCGTGCACCGGGGAGGTCCGCGCCCCGAACCACGGGGGTGCCGGAGGGGCACCCGCCGAGCGGTCAGTCGTCCACCGGATGGCCCGTCTGGGAGTGGCGTCGCTGCGCCGGTCCGGTGTTCACGGCGAGGACGCTACTTGATCGTCCGTGCCGGGGCAAGGGCCCTCCGGAGCCGGTGGGTTCCGGCACCGCCTTCCCGGACCGTCGTCCGCCGCGTCCTGGTCAGCCCACGAACTCCCGGTCGCCGTAACGGATTTCCGCCTGGTCCCAGTCGGCACCCAGGGACACCGTGAAGTCCCGCGCCAGCGACAGGTCGGCGAGCGGCGCGACGAGGACGAGGCGTCCGTCGAGGGTGACGGAGCCGCCTCCGAGCCTCTCCCGGGCCACCGGGTCCGCGAGGAGACCCGCGCGCAGGTCGGCGGCCCGGACCCCGGGCACCTCGATCTCGACGGCGTCGGTCTGCGGGGACGTACGGGGCAGGCAGCGGAAGGTCAGCACGGCCTCCTGGTGGTACCGCTTGGCGATGATGGCCGCGATGTGGCGCAGGGAATCGGGGCCCGCCCGGTTCACGTCGAACTCGCGCGAGCGCTCGTAGGTCGTGCGCCTCAGCTCCTCGGACCAGAACACGCCGTCGAGGAGGGTCGACCCGCCGGGCCGTGCGCCGTGGGCGCGGATGATCCCGCGCACCTCGTGCTCGAAGTGGTGCAGCCGGGTCGTGAGCCGGGGGTCGTCCGGGTCGGTGATGATCGCGGTGTTGTCGGTGGCGAAGATCTCTCCGGCGGGGCAGCCGGGCAGGACGGGGCTCGCGTAGGTGCTCTGCGCGCCGGTGATGCCGAGGAGGAGGGCCGCGAGGGCGGTCGCCAGGAGGCGGAAGCGGCGGCGGGTGAAGTTCTTCATGGCGGGGTCAACGAGCCGGGGCGGGGATCGTCGCGCCCACCGTCCCGGGACGAGCACTCGTGCCCGTTCCCCGGCGCGACTCCGCCCGCTCCTCCCGTGGCGCCACGGCACGGCGTCGCGGGACGGGGAGCGGACCCGGGTGATGGCGTGGCGACGGGGGCGGGCGCCGTGGCTGGGGGGTCGGTGTCGTGCGTACCTGGGGGCGCTCGCCGGGGCCTGGGCGGTCATGGTCGTGTGACGGCGCGGGGCCGGAGGGCTCGCGCCCCGCGCCGGTCGCCCCCTCGCACGTCCCGTGCCCCCACGCAGGGAATGTGACGACTTGTCGCCAACCGGACACGCTCCGCGCATACGCGGGACACGGTGGGGCAGATCGCCCATGGGCCTGTGACGGCCCGCGCGAAAGGAGTGTGCCGTGCTGTCCGACCTCCTCGACCGGTTGTTGAGACGCGGTGCCGTTCCCCCCGGCGGCGGGCGCGAGGGCACCACCGGCCCCGGACGTCCCCGGTCACCGGGGCAGCTCGTCCTCGACGCGGACTTCTCCTCCACCGAGCAGTGGACGGCGGGCCGGTCGTGGGCGTATCCCGGCGGGGGCCCGACCAATCCCGGGGACAACAAACTGGACTACCTCGTCGAGGACCCCGCGTACAGCCGGACGGGGCTCTTCCGCGCCACCCGGCGGTCCGACGGCTACTGGGACACCGGGCTGCTCACCACGGAGGGCAGCACGGAGGGCTTCCAGGTGCGGGCGGGCGACACCCTGGAGGCGCGGGTGAGGCTGCCGGAGGAGACGGGGGCCTGGCCCGCGATCTGGACCTGGCTCGACGGCGGGCAGGAGGTCGACGTCTTCGAGTACCACCCGGACAACCCGGACCTGCTCGAACTGTCGAACCGGATCAAGGGCCGCTACCAGTACTTCCGCACCCCCGAGGTCCGCCCGGGGGCGTGGGTCGACCTGCGGATCGACTTCGGTCCGCGGAACGTCGTGTGGTGGGTGAACGGCGTGCGGGCCTTCGACGACCGGCGCGGGGTGGGCCGCTCGTGGCGGGCGTACCTCATCGTGAACCTCTCGGTCTGCGCGGGCCGCTACCACCCGGCCCCCGACGCCGGGACGACGGAGATGTCGTACGAGGTGGCGACGTTACGCGTGTACCGGGACTGAGCGCGGCGGAGCGGCCCTCCCCCACGACTCCCCCGAAGGCCCCCACGGGCCGCCCGGGCGCGGGCTGCGGGGCCGGTCTCCCGGCCGCTCCGTACGGGGCCGGTGGCCCTCCCGCACTCCCCGGCACTCCCCGACTCCCCGGCGCTCCCCGAAGAGGACCGGCCGTTCCCGCACTCCCGGCCGTCCGTGGAGATGTCCGGCCCCCTAGCCCTCCGGGCCGTACGCGTGCCGCCCCCGCCGGTGCCGTACGAGCCCGCTCTCTCCCCGTGAGCCAGGCGGTCGTGTGATCCGGGCCGCCTCCCGCCGGACCGGTCTCCCCCAGCCGGTTCCGGCCGCCCCCGGTCGCGTCCGGCCCTCCCCCCGGGCCCGGGCGCGGTCCGGGGGCCCTCAGCCCTCCTGGCGCAGCGTCAGGACGTACCGCGCGGTGAGCGCGACGCCACGGTCCTCGTCGGCGGTCAGGTCCCGGAGCGCCCGGTCGGCCGCGTCCCCCGGGATGTCCGCGAGCGCCTGGGCCAGCCGCCGTCGCACGGCCGCCCCGGCCGGGCCGGGGGCCAGCCGCTCCACGAGCAGTGCCGTGATGCGCTCCGCGAGGGCGGGGCGGGAAGCGAGGGCGCTCAGCGCGTCGGCCGCCTCCACGTCGTTGACCGCCTCCGCGACCATGTCGACCAGGGTCGGGACCGCCTCCGTGACGCCCCGCGCCGCGAGTTCCGGTGCCGCGCGTCGGCGGACCACCGGGTCGGAGTGGGCGAGAGCGTCCCGCAGGCGGACCGTCGCCTCCTCCGTGGGGAGTTCGGCGAGGGCGAGGACGGCCCGCTCGCGCACCTCCGCCTCGGGGGCGTCGAACGCCTCGGCCAGCAGGGCGGTGGCGTCCTGGCCCGCGCGGGCCAGGGCCCAGCGCAGGGCCCCGGCCACGTTCGTGTCCGCCTCCCCCAGGACCGCCTCGACCAGTGTCTTCACCGGCACCGGTGCCTCCTCTGCGGCGGAGAGGGCGGCGCGCTGGCGTCTGCCCGCGCTCTCCGCGCCGAGCTCCTGGAGGAGGGCGACGACCTGGAGGACGTCCTCCCAGTCGGCCGGTTCCGCCGCGCCGATCCGGCCGAGCCGGGTGAGCAGCGCGGTCTCCGCTGCGATGCGTTCCCTGGTCCGGCGGACCAGGTCGTCGACGAGTCCGGCGGGGGTGAAGCCGGGGTCGTCCAGGGCCGAGCCGACCTCCCGCAGCGAGAGCCCGAGCGAGCGCAGGCTCTCGATGTGGAAGACACGCCGGATGTCCTCGGTGGAGTACTCGCGGTAGCCCGCGCCGGTGCGGCCGGTGGGGCGGAGCAGGCCGAGGGACTCGTAGTGCCGGAGCATGCGGGCGCTGACCCCGGACCGTCTGGCGACCTCGCCGATGAGCATCCGCTACCCCTCCCCCGGGTCCTCGCCGCCGAGTGCGACGCATCGTTTGGCCTGTTCCACGGCGAACTCGAAGCCCTCGTCGGGGTCGCGCAGCAGCCGTTCCGTGGCGATGGCGTGGGCGCGCACGGCGGGGTCGGAAGCGGCGGCGGCCCCGTCCAGGACGGGCACGATCACCTCGCCGAGGGCGATCAGCGCCCTGCTGAGACTGAGCCGGGTCTCCCGCCCACCGCGTCCGAGCTGGGCGGCGAGGCTCTCGGCGAGCCGCCGCTCCTCCCCCTCGGGGACGAGGGCGACCGCGGCGCGCCAGGCGCTCCGGGCGACCTCGTCGTCGGGGTCGGCGAGGAGTTCCGGGGTGATCGCGGGCCAGGCGCGCGGGTCGCCGACCTTCGACAGGGTGTGCAGGGCCTGGCTCCGTGCCTGGGGGAGTGCCGAGCGGACCTCGTCCATCAGCGGTGGGACGGTCGTACCGGCCGGAAGGCGGGTGAGCGCCCAGGTGAGCATCTCGCGGACGGGGAAGTCGGGCTCGACGGCGCACCGTTCGACGAGGGCGCCGACGTGTCCCGGGTCGGGGTGGGTGCCCATCTCCAGGGCCGCCCTCAGCCGTACGGACGGGCGGTCGTCCGTCAGTGCGCGAAGGGCCCGGAGGGCCCGCTCCGTCCCCGTGTCCTGATTCTGCGTGGTCATGTCCGAACCACCTCCTCGGCCTGAGTGAAGACCTTGTCATCGTGTCAAGGTCAAGCGGCGGCGTGCCAGCCGGGCCGTGTGTCGGAAGTCGCGCCTGCCCGGCGGCGTCCGGTCCGCCCTCCGGGCGGACGGCGCTCCTTTCGCAACACGCCCTGCGGACGGGCGGGTGGTGTCCGGCGGTCGACTCGCTGAACGGCGGGGGATGGGGGTCCTCCGGCCGGAGGCGTTGCGTAGGCTCGAACGGAGCGTTCCGCGCCCGCGCCGCCCGTACGACGAGGAGGACCCCCATGGACACCGCCGACGAGGGACGGCCGCGGCTCGACGAGGCCAGCGTCCTCAACGCGAAGCGGACGCTGCTCCAACTGCTGGCCCGCGCGGGGGTCTACACCGGGGACGCGGAGGAGCTCATCGGGCTCGTCGAGGCCGGTGCCCTGGCGCTCGCGCACGCGGAGACCGAGGCGGCCGTGCGGCGGGTGCCCGACGACCGGGGCGAGGAGTACGCGGCCGGGTGGTCCGGGGGTGCCCGGAGCGTGTCGGAGGTGCTCGGCGGGATCGCCGAACAGGCGCTCCTGCGGGCCGTCACCGCCGGTCCCGAGGAGGACCCGGCGGGGGCGCGCTCTCCGGTGCGGCGGGCGGAGATGGAGCGGGCGAAGGTGGCGGTGACGCCGTTGTACCTCTCGTTCAGCGAGGTCTCCGAGCTGGATCCGGAGGTCACGGAGCAGGTGCTGGGCGCGGTCCTGCGCACGATGGACCCCCGGCGGCGGGCCGGATATCCGGGGGTGGTCGGGGAGTTCGCGTCGGCCCACCGGGCGCGCCTGGAGCGGCTGTACGCGCGCTACGGGCCCGGCGCTCCGATCGCGGTCCACGGGCGTTACTCCCTGGTCCACTCCCCCACCGGTGTCGCCGTGCTCGAACGGCTGGCGGCGGAGCCGTCGGCGCTGCGGGAGGAGTGGGACGCCGCCGAGCTGCCGCCCGTGTGGCTGGACGGGCTGAGGTCGGCGTGGGAGTCCCTCGGCTGACCGCGCGTCCCTCCCCGGCACTTCTCCGGGTCCTTCTCCGGCGCTTCCTCCCGGCCCCCTGACGAGCTCCGTCCGTCCCCGGTGACGAACGGTCTCGGGCCGACCCCTCGTCATGGTCACTTAGGTTAGGCTAAGTTAAGTTCTCGTGCGCCGGTCCGGGACATCCTCGCCCGGCGTTCGTCACGTCCCCACGTACCAGGAGAGACGGAAGAACATGACCTTACGGGTCGCGGTGGCCGGAGCCAGTGGATACGCCGGCGGGGAGATCCTCCGTCTGCTCGCCTCCCACCCCGAAGTCGACATCGGCACGCTCACCGGGCACAGCAGCGCCGGGCTCCCCCTCGGCCGGGTCCAGCCCCAGTTGTCCGCACTCGCCGACCGGACGCTCGTGGAGACCTCCGCGGACACCCTCCACGGCCACGACGTCGTCCTCCTCGCCCTGCCGCACGGCCAGTCGGCCGCGCTCGCCGGGCAGTTGGGGGCCGACACGCTCGTCGTGGACTGCGGGGCGGACTTCCGGCTCCGTGACCCGGCGGCCTGGACGCGCTTCTACGGGACCGCGCACGCCGGGACCTGGCCGTACGGCCTGCCCGAATTCCCCGGCGCGCGCGACGAGTTGAAGGGGGCGACGCGCATCGCCGTACCGGGGTGCTACCCGACCGCCGTCACCCTGGCGCTCCTGCCCGCCCACACCGCCCGCCTCGTCGAACCCGAGGTCGTCGTGGTGGCGGCCAGCGGGACCTCGGGGGCCGGGCGGGCGGTCAAGCCGCAGTTCCTCGGCGCCGAGGTGATGGGGTCCATGACCCCGTACGGCGTCGGCGGCGGCCACCGGCACACCCCCGAACTCGTCCAGAACCTGTCCCTGGCGGCGGGCGAGCACGTCACCGTGTCGTTCACCCCGACGCTCGCCCCCATGCCCCGGGGCATCCTCGCCACCTGTTCCGCCCGCCTCAGGCCGCACCTGGCCCTGGACGGCGGACTCGACGAGGTGCGCGAGGTGTTCGAGGCGGCCTACGCGGACGAACCGTTCGTCCGGCTGCTGCCCCGGGGACAGTGGCCGTCCACGGCGGCGGTGCTCGGATCCAACACCGTGCACGTGCAGGTCGCCGTCGATCCGGCCGCCCGCCGCCTCATCTGTGTGAGCGCGCTCGACAACCTGACGAAGGGCACCGCCGGTGGAGCGGTGCAGAGCATGAACATCGCCCTCGGCCTGCCCGAAGGGCTCGGCCTGCCCGTGAATGGAGTGGCTCCGTGACCGTGACCGCCGCCCGAGGATTCCTCGCCAGCGGAACCGCCGCAGGCATCAAGGCCTCCGGCGCGCCCGACCTCGCCCTGGTGGTCAACCAGGGTCCGGGGACGGCCGCCGCCGGGGTCTTCACCTCGAACCGGGTGCAGGCGGCGCCCGTCCGCTGGTCCCGCCTCGCCCTCGCCGACGGAAGGCTGACCGCCGTCGTCCTCAACTCCGGTGGTGCCAACGCCTGTACGGGCCCCGCCGGGGCCGAGGACGCGCGGACCATGGCCGAGCGGACGGCGGCCGCCGTCGGCGCGGACCCGGGGGACGTGGCCGTCTGCTCGACCGGACTCATCGGCGTCCACCTGCCCATGGACCGGGTCACGCCCGGGATCGGACTGGCGGCGGAGCGCCTCCACGCCGACGGGGGGCTGGACGCCGCACGGGCCATCATGACGACCGACTCGGTGCCCAAGACCGCCGTGGCCACCGGGGACGGCTGGACCGTCGGCGGCATGGCGAAGGGCGCGGGGATGCTCGCCCCCGGTCTGGCCACCATGCTCGTCGTCCTCACCACCGACGCCGACGTCGACGCCGCGCTGCTCGACGCGGCCCTCCGCGCGGGCGTCCGCACCACCTTCGACCGGGTCGACTCCGACGGCTGCATGTCCACCAACGACACCGTCCTCCTGCTCGCCTCCGGCGCGTCCGGAACGACCCCGGCGGAAGGGGAGTTCACCGACGCGGTGCACGCCGTCTGCCAGGACCTGGCACGCCAGTTGATCGCCGACGCCGAAGGGGCGTCGAAGGAGATCGAGGTGACCGTCGTGGGCGCCGCGTCCGAGGAGGACGCCGTCACCGTGGGCCGGTCGATCGCCCGCAACAACCTCCTCAAGTGCGCCCTGCACGGCGAGGACCCCAACTGGGGCCGGGTGCTCTCCGCCATCGGCACCACCGACGCCGTCTTCGACCCCGACCGCATCGACGTCTCCGTCAACGACGTCCGGGTCTGCCGTGACGGCGCCGCCGGAGAACCGCGCGAGAAGGTCGATCTGACGGGCCGGCACATCACCATCACGGTCGATCTGCGCGCGGGCGACGCCTCGGCGCAGATCTGGACCAACGACCTGACGGCCGCGTACGTGCACGAGAACAGCGCCTACAGCTCATGAACGGGAGGACGGCAACGATGGCAGGCACGACCGGCACCACGGAGAGCCCGACGGCGACGGGGACACGACCCCCCGGCGCACCGGGCTCCACGACGCTCCCCGCCGGGGACGTCCCCTGGTCCGAGGAGCTGAAGGGCCGCACGGTCGTCGTCAAGTGCGGCGGCGCCACCCTGGTCGACCCGGCCCTGACGCGCTCGTTCGCCCAGGACGTCGTCGAGCTGTGGCACGCCGGACTGCACCCGGTCGTGGTGCACGGCGGCGGCCCGCAGATCAGCGCGATGCTCGACCGGCTCGACCTGGAGGTCCGCTTCGAGGCGGGGATGCGGGTGACCACCCCCGAGGCCATGGACGTGGTCCGCATGGTGCTGACCGGACAGGTCCAGCGCGACCTGGTCGGCGCCATCAACGCCCACGGCCCCTTCGCCGTCGGCATGTCGGGCGAGGACGCGCACACCCTGACCGCCGTCCGGCGCCCGGCCCTGGTGGACGGCCGGACCGTGGACATCGGGCTCGTCGGCGACATCGTGGCCGTGGCCCCCGACACCGTCCGCGATCTGCTGTCCGGCGGGCGGATACCCGTGGTCTCCCCGGTGGCGCGCGGCGCCGACGGGCACGTCTACAACGTGAACGCCGATCTGGCGGCCTCCGCCCTCGCCGTCGCCCTCGGCGCCGACCGGCTCGTGATGCTGACGGACGTCCCCGGGCTCTGCGCGGACTGGCCGCACAGCACCGAGGTGGTCCCCCGGCTCACCGCCCGGGAGCTCGACGCGCTGCTCCCGCGCCTCGCCGGGGGGATGCTGCCCAAGATGGAGGGCTGCCTGCGGGCCGTCCGCTCCGGGGTGGGCCGGGTCCACGTCCTCGACGGACGGACCCCGCACGCCGTCCTGCGGGGCGTCCTCACCGAGGAGAACGAGGGCACCACCGTGCTGCCGGACACCGCGCCCGACGACGAGGAGCTCCCCGCGTGAGCACCACCACGACCCCGCTGACCGCTCGCTGGCGGTCCGTCATGACGGATACGTACGGCACGCCCCCGCTGGCCCTCGCGCACGGGGCGGGCTGCACGGTCCACGACGAGTCCGGGCGGCCGTACACCGACTTCACCGGTGGCATCGCCGTCAACACCCTCGGTCACGCCCACCCCGCCGTCGTCGCGGCCGTCTCCGCCCAGATCGGGCGGCTCGGCCATGTCTCCAACCTGTTCGCGGCCGAACCGCCGGTAGCCCTGGCGGAACGGCTGCTGCGGCTGTTCGGACGGCCGGGCCGGGTGTTCTTCTGCAACTCCGGCGCGGAGGCGGCCGAAGCCGCCTTCAAGACGGCCCGCCGCACCGGGCGCACCCACGTCGTGGCGATGGAGGGCGGTTTCCACGGGCGCACCATGGGGGCCCTGGCGCTGACCGGGCAGCCCGCCAAGCGCGAGCCGTTCCTGCCGCTGCCCGGGGAGGTGGAGCACGTGCCCTTCGGGGACGTGGCCGCGCTGCGCGCCGCCGTGACGCGGGAGACCGCGGCGGTCTTCGTGGAGCCCGTGCAAGGCGAGGCGGGTGTGGTGCCCGCGCCCGCGGGATATCTGCGGGCCGCCCGCGAACTGACCCGGGCCACCGGCAGCCTCCTCGTCCTGGACGAGGTGCAGACCGGGATCGGCCGGACGGGGCACTGGTTCGCGCACCAGGCCGAACCGGGGGTGGACCCGGACGTGGTGACCCTGGCCAAGGGTCTCGGCGGCGGGCTGCCGATCGGCGCGGCCGTGGCGTTCGGCGAGGCCGCCGAGCTGCTCGGGCCGGGACAGCACGGCTCGACCTTCGGCGGCAATCCGGTGGCCTGCGCGGCGGGTCTCGCCGTCCTGGACACCATCGCCTCGGAGGGGCTGCTCGCCCACACCGTCCACGTGGGCGAGCTGCTGCGGCGCGGTGTGGAGAAGTGCGGGCACCCGCTGGTCGCGGAGGTGCGGGGCGCGGGGCTGCTGCTCGGGGTCGTCCTCACCGAGCCGGTCGCCGAGCGGGTCCGGGAGGTGGCGCAGGAGGCCGGGTTCCTGGTGAACGCGGTCGGCCCCGCGACCGTACGGCTGGCTCCGCCGCTCACGGTGACGGAACGTCAGGTGGAAGAGCTGGTCGAGGCGTTGCCGGGGATCCTCGACGCTGTCTGAGGGGCGGCGGCCGGCGGTCCGGGGGTCCGGACCGCGCAGGCCGCCGCGTACCCCGGGAGGACGGGCACGTCGGTGAGGGTCCAGCCCGGGACCGCGCCCGGTGCGGGGCCCGTGCCCACGTAGGTGCGGGCCGGGTCCTCGCCCAGGCCGATGCCGACGCCCTTGAGGTACGACTCCTTGCGCGCCCAGCAGCGGGCGACCGCGCCCGGCCGGTCCCTCGGGGACAGGCCGGCGATCTCGGCGCGCTCGGCCGGGTGCAGCACGGCCGTGATGTCCTGCGTGGCCTCGGCGTCGGGTTCGGTCTCGACGTCCACGCCGACCGGGACGTCCGCGAAGCCGAGGAGGACGGCTCCGCCGGAGTGCGAGAGCGAGAAGTGGAGTGGGCCGCCCGCCACGGCGGGGCGTCCGTGCGGGCCGCCGCAGCCGGGGCACGGCTCGCGGACCAGCCGGACGGCGGCCGGGTCGCCGTCCAGGTACGCGCCGAGCAGTTCGCGCAGGACGACATGGCCGACCCGGTAGCGGTCGCGGTCGACGGACCGCACGAAGCCGTGGCAGCGGGCCCGTTCGTCCGGATCGAGGAGGTCCTCCCGGAGACGGGCCCGCTCGGTGTGCTCGGCCACCCGCAGGGTCCACAGTCGCGGCCCGCCGCCGTACCGCCAGGGTGCGGGGAGCGGGCCGGTGGCGGCCCCCAGGAGCCGGGGCTCGGACGTCGTCGGGGCGGTCACGGAGTCAGGGGGCGGTCGGGGCCGGGACCGGGGCCCGGTCGGCGGGGGCGTACCAGCGGGGGGCGGCGGGCACCATCAGGGGTGTCCCGGTCTCGGGGTCGGGGATGATCCGGCAGGGCAGTCCGAAGACGTCCTCGACCAGCTCCGCCGTCATGACCGTCCTCGGGTCCCCCTCGGCGGCGATGGTGCCGCCCGGCCGCATCACGATGAGGTGGGTGGCGTACCGGCAGGCCTGGTTGAGGTCGTGGAGGACGGCCACGACGGTGTGCCCCTCGCGGGAGTTCAGTCCCGCGCACAGGTCGAGGACCTCGACCTGGTGGGCGATGTCGAGGTACGTGGTGGGTTCGTCGAGGAGCAGGATCGGGGTCTGCTGGGCGAGGACCATGGCGAGCCAGACGCGCTGGCGCTGTCCGCCGGAGAGGTCGTCGACGGGCCGGTCGGCGAGTTCGAGGACGCCGGTGCGGCGCATGGCGGCGACCACCGCCTCCTCGTCCTCGGCCGACCACTGCCTCAGGATGCCCTGGTGGGGGAAGCGGCCCCGGGCCACGAGGTCGCCGACGGTGATGCCGCCGGGGGCGTTCGAGGTCTGCGGGAGGAGTCCGAGCCTGCGCGCCACCTCGCGGGAGCGGTACGAGGAGATGGCCGCGCCGTCCAGATGGACCTGGCCGGTGCGGGGCTTCAGCATCCGGGCCAGCGCGGTGAGCAGGGTGGACTTGCCGCAGGCGTTGGGGCCGATGATGACGGTGAAGGAGCGGTCGGGGATCTCGACGTCGAGGCCGGTCACCACCGTCCGCCGGTCGTAGGAGAGGGTGAGGTCCTCGCCGCGCAGCCGGGCCGCCGGGCGGGCGGGCTCCGCCGGAGCGGCGGGCACGGCGGTCATGTCCGGAGCCGGGGTGGCGTCCGGGGTGCCGGGCACGGCCGGGGCGGGGGCGTCGGGGGCGGGGCGGTGGACGGGAGGGTTCGTGGTCGTCATGCGCGGCTCTTTCGTGACTCGGAGACCAGCAGCCAGATGAGGTAGAGCCCGCCGATGGTGCCGGTCGCGGTTCCCACCGGGAGGAGTGCGGGGGCGAAGAGCCGCTGGGCCAGCACGTCGCTGACGGTCAGCAGCAGCGCCCCCATGAGGGCGGTCGGCAGCAGCGCGGGGCCCGGGGAGCGGGTCGCCTTCCTGGCGAGCTGGGGTGCGGCGAGGGCGATGAACCAGATGGGTCCGGTGACCGCGGTGGCGAAGGCCGCCAGGGCGACGCTGACGACGAGCAGGGCGGTGCGGGTGCGGGCCACGCCGACGCCGAGGGCGTTCGCGGTGACGTCGCCCATCTCCACCATGGCCAGGCGGCGGGAGAGCCCGAAGGCCAGGGGCAGCAGGACGAGGACGGCGATCCCGATGGCGTTCGCGTGCTGCCAGCCCCGGTTGCCGAGGCTGCCGATCAGCCAGGTCTGCGCTTCGAGGGCTTCCTGCCAGGTCGCCCTGGTGATCAGGTACGAGTTGACGGAGAGGAGCAGGGCGCTGACGCCGATGCCGGTGACCACGAGCCGGAAGCCGTGCAGTCCCCGGCCGACCATGAGGAGGTGGACGGCGAGCGCGGTGAGGAGTCCGCCGATCAGCGCGCCGACCGCGATCTCGGTCATGCTGCCGTGCCACAGGATGATGACGAGGAGCGCGCCGACGGCCGAGCCGTTGGTGAAGCCGACGACGTCGGGGCTGCCGAGCGAGTTGCCGGTGAGGCTCTGGAGGAGTGCGCCGCTCACGGCGAGCGCGGCGCCCACGCAGAGGGCGGTGACCAGACGGGGCAGCCGCAGGGTGGTCACGATGAAGTCGGCGGCGCCCGAACCGTTGCCGAGGAGCGCCTGGACGACCTCGCCGACGGTGAGCTCGAAGTCGCCGGTGGTGAGGGTGACTCCGGCGACGGCCACGAGTGCGGCGAAGAGGACGGCGGTGACGGCCAGGGTGCGGCGCTGCAGCCGGACCGAGTGGCCGCGCCGGGTGCGCAGGACGATGCCGGTGACGACGCTCGCCGGGGGCTCGGGGGCTTCGTGCGGGCCGGCGTCGCGGCCCGGGGCGGTGGGTGACTTCCGTACGGGGCTCACAGCATGACCAGCTTCCGGCGGCGGCAGAGCGCGAGGAACAGCGGGGCGCCGAGGAACGCGGTGACGATCCCGACCTGGATCTCGCCCGGGGCGCCGATCACCCGGCCGAGGACGTCGGAGCCGACGAGCAGGACCGGGGCGATGAGCGTCGAGTAGGCGAGGACCCATCGCTGGTCGGGTCCGACGAGGAAGCGGGCGACGTGCGGGACGGCGAGTCCGACGAAGCCGATCGGGCCCGCGGCGGCGGTGGCGGCCCCGCAGAGCAGGACGACCGCGGCGGCGCCGAGCGCGCGGGTGCGGCCGACGTTGACGCCCAGGGCGCGGCCCGTGCGGTCCCCGAGCGCCAGGGCGTTGAGGGAGGGCGTGAGGGCGAGGGCGACGACGAGGCCGACGGCGACGAAGGGCAGGACGATCTGCAGGACGTCGTAGTAGCGCCCGGCGAGGGAGCCCACGGTCCAGAAGCGGAACTCGTCGAAGGCCCTCGGGTCCAGCAGCAGGACGGCGGAGTTGAAGGCGTAGAGGACGGCGGTGATGGCCGCTCCGGCGACGACCAGCCGGTCGGGCGTGGCGACCTTCCGGCCGGAGGTGCCGAGCAGGTACACGACGACGGAGGCGACGGCCGCTCCGGCGAACGCGAACCACAGCTGGCCGAGCAGGGAGCCGATGCCGAGGAAGGAGATGGCTGCGACCACTCCGGCGGACGAGCCGAGGCCGATGCCGAGGAGTCCGGGGTCGGCCAGCGGGTTGCGGGTGAGGGCCTGCATCAGGGCGCCGGAGAGACCGAGGGCGGCGCCGATGACGGCACCGAGGAGGGTCCGGGGGATGCGGTAGTCGTGGATGATCACTGAGGTCTCGGAACCGTCGGGATTCCACAGGGCGTTCCAGGTGGCGGTGAAGGGGATGCCCCTGGTGCCGACCCAGACGCTGAGGAGACCGACCAGGACGAGGAGCAGCAGGATCAGGAGCAGCCCGGCTCCCCGTCCGGCGGCGCCCGCTCGGGTCGCTCGGGGTAAGGCGGCGGGGCCGACGGGCGGGCCGTCGGGGTGCTTCCCCCGCTGTACCGGCACCGCCCGGGATTCGACGGACAACGACAACTCCCCTTGGCGGCGGTTCAGATGTGCGGTGGCACCCGTCGGCGCACTCCGGGCGGAGGACGTCGGCGGGACCAGACTTAGGTGAGGCTAACCGAACTGTCACGGAGGGTCAACGCATCGGCCGGGGCCACCCGTCGCCGACGCCGGGACCGTCCCCCTTCGACGCCGGGACCATCCTTACCCGGCCCAGACTCAGAGTAGGCTTACCTAACTTGTCATTCCGCCTCCGTGAAGGAGTCCCATGCCAACCGGCGGACCTGCGGGGGGACTTGTCCTCCGCCAGACGATCAGGGAACAGCGCCGCCGGGTGACCGCGGCCTCCCTGCTCGGCATGACCCACCAGGGCTGCGAGGCCCTCGTCCCCGTGGTCATCGGCGCCATCATCGACAGCGCCGTGGCGACCGGCTCCTCCTCGGCGCTGCTGCGCCTCCTGATGGTCCTCGCCGTTCTCTTCCTCGTCCTGTCGACCTGCTACCGGACCAGTGCCCGGATCACCGAGGGCACCGGCGAGATCGCCGCGCACCGGCTCAGGCTGCGGCTGGGCGCGCGCGTGCTCGACCCCCGGGGCGGGGCCGACGCCGACCGGCTCCCCGGCGCCCTCACCAGCATCGCCACGAACGACGCGCGGCGCGTGGGCTCGGTGGTCACCGTGATCCCGTACGGCGTCGCCGCGCTCGCCGCCCTCGTCATCAGCGCCGTCGCCCTGCTCCGCATCTCGGTGCCGCTCGGCCTGCTCGTCCTCCTCGGCATCCCGCCGCTGCTCTGGCTCGGCCACCGCATCAGCCGCCCCCTCGAACGGCGCAGCGAGACCGAGCAGGAGCGGGCCGCGCACGCCTCGGGCGTCGCCGCCGACCTCGTCTCGGGACTGCGCGTCCTCAAGGGCATGGGCGCCGAGTCCGCGGCCGTCGACCGCTACCGGGCCACCAGCCGGGACTCCCTCTCCGCCGGGCTGCGGGCCGCTCGCAGCCGGGCCGGACACGAGGGCGCCGTCCTCGCGCTGACCGGCGTCTTCATCGCCCTCATCGCGATCGTCGGGGCCTACCTCGCCGTCGACGGCAGCATCAGCGTCGGCGACCTGGTGGCCGCCGTGGGTCTCGCCCAGTTCCTCCTCGGCCCGTTCCAGCTGCTGACCTACGTCAACGCCGAACTCGCCCAGGGCCGCGCCTCCGCCCGGCGGATCGCCGAGGTCCTCGACTCCCCCGCAGCCGTCGCCGAGGGCCACGACGTGCCCGCCGACGACACCCCCGGACACCTGGCCCTGCGCGGGGTCTCGCTCGGCACCCTGCGGGGCGTGGACCTCGACCTGCCGCCCGGCAGCCTCACCGGGGTCGTCACCCGCGACCCGGCCCTCGCCGACGACCTCCTCGTCTGTCTGGCCCGCGAGGCCGACCCGGAGGCGGGATCCGTCGTGCTCGACGGCACGCCCCTGACCTCGCTCGACCCCGACGGGCTGCGGCGGGCCGTGCTCGTCGCCCGTCATGACGCCGACCTCTTCGAGAGCACCCTCCTCGACAACGTCCGCGCCGGGGCCCAGGAGGCCGACCCGGCCGCCGTCGAACGCGCCCTCGGCGCCTCCGCCGCCGACGAGGTCGCCCGCCTCCTGCCCGAAGGCACGGCCACCCTGCTCGCCGAACGCGGCCGGTCCCTCTCCGGCGGGCAGCGCCAGCGCGTGGCACTCGCCCGCGCGCTCGCCGCCGACCGGCCGGTGCTGGTGCTCCACGACCCGACGACGGCCGTGGACACCGTCACCGAGTCCAGGATCGCCGCCCGGCTCCGGGAGGTCCGCAGGGACCGCACCACGGTCCTCGTCACCACCAGCCCCGCGCTGCTCGCCGTGACGGACCGGGTGGTGGTCCTGGAGGACGGTGTCGTACGGGCCTGCGGCCCCCACGCCGAACTCCTCACCACCGACCCCTCCTACCGGGCGGCGGTGCTGGCATGACGGCCGTCGGGGAACAGCGCCCGGACGGCACGGCCGGACCGGACACCGAGGACCGCACGACCGAGGCCGGCCCCGGAGCCGGACCGGGAACCGATCCCGGACCCGGTGCCGGACCCGCGGGCCGTACGGCCACCGGGACCGGCGGGACGCCGGACGACGGCCCGGACGACGGCTCCCGGCCGGACAGTCACGACCGGACCGGCCGCAGGACCGACGACCGCCCCGGCCCCGGCACACCGCCGGAGCCCACCGAGAAGACGGAAGCGACCATGAGCGGAACCGGACCGGACCGCGCCCTCCTGCCGACCGCCACCGCCGCCGAGTCCCGCGCCGCCCTGCGCGAACTGCTGCGCGGGCACCGGACCCTGGCCGCCACGGCGTTCGGCGTCCTGGTCGCCGGGACCGCCGTCGGCCTGCTCACCGCACGCCTCCTCGGCCACGTCGTGGACCTGGTGGTGGAGCAGAAGGGGGCCGCCGCCCTCACCCTGCCGCTCGTCCTCCTGGTGGTCGTCGCGCTCGCCCGGGGCGGGGCCGCCGCCGTCGGCGGCGCCCTCGTCGCCCGGCTCGGCGAGACCGTGCTGGCCGCCCTGCGCGAACAGTTCGTCGAGCGGGCGCTGCGGCTGCCCCTGGACCGCGTGGAGGCGGCCGGCTCCGGCGACCTGGTCTCCCGCGTCACCAGCGACGTGTCCGTGATCGGGAAGTCGGTGCGCCAGGCGCTGCCCGAGTTCAGCCGCTCGGCCCTCACCATCGTGCTGACCTTCGGTGGCCTCGCCCTGCTCGACTGGCGCTTCCTGATCGCCGCGCTCCTCGCCGCGCCGATCCAGGTGGTCTCCGTGCGCTGGTACCTGCGCCGCTCGGCTCCCGTGTACGCCGAACACCGGATCGCCACCGGCGCCTTGCAGCACCAGCTGCTCGACAGCGTCGGCGGGGTCCGGACCGTCCGCGCCTTCCGGCTGGGCCGGACCCACGCGGACCTCCTGGAGCGCCGCTCCGAGGCGGCCCGCGATCTGGGCCTGCGGGGCGTGCACATCGTCACCGGGTTCTTCTCGCGGCTCAACCTGGCCGAGTTCATCGGTCTGTCCGCGATGCTCGGCACCGGATTCCTCCTGGTCGACCGGGACGCGGTCAGCATCGGTACGGCCACCGCCGCCGCCCTGTACTTCCACAGCCTCTTCAACCCGATCAACGCGACGCTCTTCCTCCTGGACGACGCCCAGTCGGCGGGGGCCAGCTTCGCCCGTCTGGTCGGCGTGTCGGACCTCCCGGCGGAGCGCGACCCGAGCGACAGCCCCGTCGCGGCGGACGGCTCGGTCACGGTGTCCGGGCTCAGCCACGCCTACGGTGCCGGGCAGCCCGTGCTCCACGAGGTGGACCTGCGGGTGCGCACCGGGGAACGCGTGGCGCTCGTCGGCGCCAGTGGCGCGGGGAAGACGACCCTGGCGAAGCTCGTCGCGGGCGTGCACGACCCCCTCAAGGGCTCGATCGCGCTCGGCGGGGTCGACGTCCGCGAACTCGGGCCCGCCGGGGTCCGCCGTACGGTGGCGCTCATCAGCCAGGAGGTGCACGTCTTCGCCGGGACCCTCGCCGACGACCTGCGTCTGGCCCGGCCCGACGCCGACGAGGAGCAGGTGCGGGCGGCGCTCGACCGGGTCGGCGCCCTGGAGTGGGCGAAGGCCCTCCCCGAGGGGCTGGACACGGTCGTCGGCGAGGGCGGCCACCGGCTGACGGTCACCCAGGCCCAGCACCTGGCGCTGGCCCGGCTCGTCCTGGCCGACCCGCCGATCGCGATCCTCGACGAGGCCACCGCCGACGCGGGCAGCGCCGGTGCGCGCGTCCTGGAGGAGGCGGCGGCCCGCGCGCTCGAAGGGCGCACCGGGCTGCTCGTCGCCCACCGGCTGCCGCAGGCCGCCGCCGCCGACCGGGTGGTCGTCCTGGACGCGGGGCGGATCGTGGAGACCGGCACCCACGAGGAACTGGTGGCGGCCGGCGGCCGGTACGCGGGCCTCTGGGAGGCCTGGTCCGCGAGCCGCCGGGAGCCCGGGGAGAAGACGCCGAGCGCGGTGTGACGGTCCGGGCCCCCGGAGGGCCCGGCCGGATCGCGGACCTCGCGGAGGGGGCCGGTACGACGGTGACGTCGTACCGGCCCCTTTCCGTACGGGTCCGCGCTCACGGGCCGTCCCGCACGGGCCCGCCCTCGTGCGGCTCTTGCGCGCACAGCCCTCCCGTACGGGAACGGCCCGCCTCGCCCAGGGCCGTTCGGACGCGGCTCCTTCGCGTGGGTGCGGGCCCTCGCGCGTACGCGCCGGGCCTCCGATCGCGGGACCGGTCTCACGCGCGGGCCGAGCCCTTCCCGTACGGGATACCGGCCTCGATCCCGTACGGGCCTGGTGCCGGTCCCTTACGGAACCGGTCCGGACCCGTAGGGGACGAAGCACACCCCGTACGGGACGGGCCTCGTCCCCTACGAACAGGGCGGACCGGCTGCCCGTACGGGGGCTGCTTCTTCTTCCCCTACGAGTTCCCCTCCCCCTACGCACGACGGCCGCCCGCGGGGAATCCCCCTGCGGGCGGCCGTCGTGCGTACGTGGTGTGTCAGCCCTGGCGGGCGGCCAGGCTCGCCGGGCGGAGGTCGGTCCAGTGGGTCTCGACGTGCGCCAGGCATGCCTCCCGGGTGTCCTCGCCGAAGACGGTCCGCCATCCGGCGGGGACCTCGGCGAAGGACGGCCACAGCGAGTGCTGGTTCTCGTCGTTCACCAGGACCAGGAAACGGCCCTGCGGGTCCTCGAACGGGTTGGTGCTCATGCGTTCTCACTCCTCTTGTGGTGCACACCTGACAGCTGGGACAGCGGCTGCCCGGCGTTCCGGGTGGCCTTGCGCAGCAGGGTCTGGAACTCCTCGGCGAGGCGCTGGGCCTTCGCCGTGCCGATCCGTCGCGTCGCGTGGATCAGGGCACAGTGCACGGGGCCCTCGCCCCGCGGTTCGTGGAAGCTGAGGGTCAGCTCGGCGCGGACGGCGCCCGTCGGGACGGCGACGAGGTCGCCGACTCCGCCCTCCAGGTCCGCGAGATCCGCCTGCTCGTGGTGCATCACCCGCACCTGGGGGCCCTCGGGGCGCAGCCCGGCGGCCCGCACGACCTCGTCGTACGGCACCTCCTGGTGGTCGAGGGCGCTCAGGGTGGTCTCCCGGACGCGGGCCAGGAGTTCGGTGAAGGTGGGGTCGCCCGCCGTGTCGGTGCGCAGCAGGACCGTGTTGAAGAAGCAGCCGACGAGGTCGGCGAGGCGGTCGTCGTCGCGTCCGGCGACCATCGTGCCGATGGGCAGGTCGGTGCCCGCGCCGTGATCGGTGAGCAGGGCGGCGAGAGCGGCGTGCAGCACCATGAACATGCTGGTGCCGGTGGTCCTGGCGAGCTGGTCGACGTCGGCGTGCAGCCGCTCGTCGAGGACGAACTCGACCTGTCCGGCCGCCGGTCGTCCGGCCGCCGCGGGCGCGTCGGCCGGGCCGTCCGAGGGCAGGGCCAGTTCCAGGGGAGCGCCCTGGAGGGTCCGGCGCCAGTGGTCCAGCTGCTGGTTGCCCCTGCTGTCCGGGTCGGCGGGGTCGCCGAGGACCTCGCGGGCCCAGCGGGCGTAGTCGGTGTAGCTCACCGGGAGCGGGGACAGCTCGGGGGCGCGGCCCTCGGCGCGGGCCCCGTAGGCGGTGGTGAGGTCGCGGAAGAGCGGGACCACCGACCATTCGTCGACGGCGAGGTAGTGCAGGGTGAACACGACCGCCTGGCTGCCGTCGGGCGCGGTGAGCAGCCGGGCCCGCACCGGGGGTGCCTGCTCGGCCTCGGCGTCGGAGGCGGCCAGTTCTGCGATCCGGGCGTCCAGGTCGGGGCAGTCCTCGACGGCGAGGACCGGGGCCGGGACGGGCCTGCGGACCAGGGTGCCGTCGTGTTCGGCGAAGGCGGTGCGGAGGGGTTCGTGGCGGGCGGTGACGTCGGCGAGGGCCGCCGCGAGGGCCTCGGGGTCGAGGCCGCCGGGCGAGCGCAGGACGAGCGCGTGGTCGTGGGCCGGGCCGCGCCGGAGGGCGTCCCAGTGCCACCGCTGGACGGGGGCCGTGGGCAGGTCGGCGCCCTCGGTCCCGGGCGCGTCGGCGGGCCGCAGTTCGGGCCGGGCGGCGCGCGCTCCGTCGAGCTTGCCCGCGATCCCCGCGACGGTCGGGGAGTCGAAGACGTCCCGGATGCTCAGTTCGGCGCCGAACTCGGCGCGGACGCGGCCGAGGAGGCGCATCGCGGCCATGGAGTGGCCGCCGAGCGCGAAGAAACTGTCGTGGGCGCCGATGTCGTCGAGGCGGAGGATCTCGCGGAAGAGCAGCGCGATCCTCTCCTCGGTGGCGGTGGCGGGGCGGGCGTCGCCGGTCATCGCCGACCAGTCGGGCGCGGGCAGCGCCTTGTGGTCGAGCTTGCCGTTCGGGGTGAGCGGCAGGGGTCCGTCGAGCGGGACGACGAGGGCGGGGACCATGTACTCGGGCAGCCGGGCGGCGAGGTGGGAGCGCAGTTCGCCGGGGTCGAGGTCCCGTCCGGTGCCCGGTTCGGGGACGGCGTAGCCGACGAGGCGGACGATGTCCCCCGCGTGGTCGGGCCGGACGGCGGCCTGGGCCACGGAGGGGTGGCCCGCGAGGGCCGCCTCGATCTCGCCGAGTTCGATGCGGAAGCCGCGGATCTTCACCTGGGTGTCGACCCGGCCGAGGAAGTCGAGGTTGCCGTCGGCGCGCCAGCGGGCCCGGTCGCCGGTGCGGTACATACGGCTGCCGGGGGTCCCGTAGGGGTCGGCGACGAAGCGGTGCGAGCTGAGTCCGGGCTGTCCGAGGTAGCCGCGCGCGAGGCCGCGCCCGGCGACGTACAGCTCTCCGGCGACGCCGGGCGGCACGGGCCGCAGGTGCTCGTCGAGGACGTAGCAGCGGGTGTTGGGGTCGGGGCGCCCGATGGGCACCCGGCCGGGGGCGCGGCCGCCGTTCTCGCGGGCGGGCCAGAGGGTGGAGTTGACGGTCGCCTCGGTGAGCCCGTAGGCGCAGATCAGGTCGGCGGTGGCGCCGAAGCGCTCGAAGAGGTCCGGGGGGACGGTCTCGGTGCCGACGAGGACGGTCACGCCGTCGGGGAGGCGGCATTCGGACGGCAGGGCGGACATCAGGGACGGCGGCAGGATCATGTGGGTGATCCGCTGGGCGGCGAGGAAGTCGGTCAGGGCGGGGCCCGCGACCCGGGCCTCGTCCGTGACGAGGACCAGTCGGCCGCCGTGGCAGAGGGCCATGGCGAGTTCGAAGACGAAGACGTCGAAGCCGATGGAGGCGAACTGGAGGACGTGGCTGTCGCGCCCGAGTCCCATCCGGTCGACGGCGGTCGCGACGAGGCTGGCGATGCCCTCGTGCGGGACGACGACGCCCTTGGGGCGGCCGGTGGAGCCGGAGGTGTAGATGACGTACGCGGCCTGGTCGAGCCCGGCGGGGCCGGTGGGCGGCGGGACGTCGGTGCCGTCCGTGATGTCGGTGGTGCCGGGGGCGTCGAGGAGCAGCACGGGGACGCCGGGGACACCGGGGATCTTCCCGGCGACGGGTTCCGTGCCGACGACGACGGCGGCGCCGGAGTCCTCGATCATGTACTGGAGGCGGTCGCCGGGGTGGGCGAGGTCCAGCGGCAGGAACGCGGCGCCGAGGCGCAGGGCGGCGAGGACCGTGGCGACCATGTCGGCGGAGCGGGGCACGGCCACGCCGACGACGCTCTCGGTGCCGACGCCGTGGCGGGCGAGGAGCCGGGCGAGGACGTCGGCGCGGGCGTCGAGTTCGGCGTACGTCACCGCGCGGGAGCGGTCGACGACGGCGACGGCTCCGGGGTGTTCGGCGACCCGGCGGGCGAAGAGCGCGGGCAGGGTCTCCTCCTCGACCTCGCGGGGCGCCCCGTTGAAGTCGTGGAGGACGAGCCGGTGCTCCTCCCCGGTGAGGACGACGGCCTCGGACAGCGGGCGTCCGGGGGCCGTGACGAGGGCTGTGAGGAGCCGGGCCAGCCGGTCGGCGACGGCTTCGGCGGTCTCCCGGTCGAAGAGTTCGGTGGCGTACTCCAGACGGCAGGCGAGGGAGTCGTCCGCGCCGTCGGGCGTGGAGTGCTCCGTGAAGCTGAAGACGAGGTCGAACTTGGCGGTGCCGGTCCGGTGCGGCAGGTAGGAGGCGTCGAGTCCGGGCAGGCTGGGGGCCGTGTCCGTACGGACGTGGTGGCCGACCATCACCTGGAACAGCGGGTTGCGGGAGAGGGAACGGGTCGGGTTGAGGGCCTCCACGACCGACTCGAACGGCACGTCGGCGTGGGAGAAGGCGGCCAGGTCGGTCGCCCTGACCCGGGCGAGGAGCTCGGTGAAGGTGGGGTCGCCGGTGAGGTCGGTACGCAGGACCAGGGTGTTGACGAAGAAGCCCACGAGCTCGTCCAGGGCTTCGTCGCCCCGGCCCGCGATGGGCGCGCCGAGGGGGATGTCGGTGCCCGCGCCGAGCCGGTGGAGCAGGGCGGCGACGGTCGCGTGGACCGCCATGAACATGCTGGCGCCGGTCTCGCGGGCGAGCCGCCGCAGGCCCTCGTGGGCGGTCCGGTCGAAGGTGACGTCGACGACGTCGCCGGTGAAGGTGGGGCGGGCGGGGCGGGGCCGGTCGGTGGGGAGTTCCAGTTCCTCGGGGGCGCCGGCCAGGGCGGTGCGCCAGTGGGCGAGCTGCCGGGCGGCGACGCTCTCCTGGTCGGCGGGGTCGCCGAGGAGCCGCTGCTGCCAGAGGGCGTGGTCGGCGTACTGGACGGGCAGCGGCGCCCAGTCGGGGGCGGCGCCCGTGAGGCGGGCGGTGTAGGCGGTGGTCAGGTCACGCAGGAAGGGGCGGTCGGACCACTCGTCGGTGGTGATGTGGTGGAGCAGGAGGACGACGACGTGGTCGTCGGGGGCGAGCTCCACGACGGTGGCGCGGACGGGGAGTTCGGCGGCGAGGTCGAAGGGGCGCCGGACGGCGGCGTCGACGATGCCGGGTATCTCGTCCTCGGTGGCGCGCAGGTGCTCGACGGTGGGTGCGGCCGTTCCGGTGGGCAGGATGCGCTGGAGCGCCCGGCCGTCGTGTTCGGCGACGAGGGTGCGCAGCGATTCGTGCCGGTCGGTGACGTCGGCGAGGGCCGTGCGCCAGGCGGCGAGGTCGAAGGTGCCGCGCAGCCGCAGGACCAGCGGGAAGTTGTACGCGGCCGAGGCGCATTCGATCTGCTGGACGATCCACAGGCGCTGCTGGGCGTGGGAGAGCGGCAGTTCGGCGGGGCGGTCGGCGGCGACCAGGGCGGGGCGGGCGGGGCCGCGCGGGGCGGTGGCGCGCTCGGCCAGTTCGGCGACGGTGGGCGCCTCGAACAGGTCGCGGATGGCGAGTTCGGTGTGGAGGGCGGTCCGGGCGCGGCTGACGAGCCGGGTGGCGAGCAGCGAGTGGCCGCCGAGGTCGAAGAAGTCGGCGTCGATGTCGACGCTGCCCCCGGTCAGGCCGAGGACTTCGGCGAAGAGCCCGCAGAGGGTCTCCTCCTCGGGGGTGCGGGGGGCGCGGCCGGTGCGGGGGCCGGTGAGGTCGGGGGCGGGCAGCGCCTTGACGTCGAGCTTGCCGTTGACGGTCAGCGGCAGGGCGGCGACGGTGACGAGCGCGGCGGGGACCATGTAGTCGGGCAGGAGGGCCTTGAGGTGCTCGCGGAGCCGCTGGGCCAGGCCGTCGTCGGGCCGTCCTTCGCCGGACGGGCCGGACGCACCGGACTCACCGGACTCACCGGACGCGCCGGACGCGCCGGACGTGTCCTCGGGCCGGTGCCGGTCGTCCTCCCGTACGACGTAGCCGACGAGGCGCTTGGTGCCCGCGGTCTCGTGGACGACGACGGCCGCGTGGGCGACCTCGGGGTGCGCGGACAGGGCCGTGGAGATCTCGCCGAGTTCGACGCGGTAGCCGCGGATCTTCACCTGGTCGTCGGTGCGGCCGAGGAAGTCGAGGAGGCCGTCGGGCCGCTGCCGTACGAGGTCGCCGGTGCGGTACATGCGCTCGCCCGGTGCGCCGAAGGGGTCCGCGACGAACCGTTCGGCGGTGAGCGCGGCCCGGTCGTGGTAGCCGCGGGCGAGTCCGGTGCCCGCGATGTACAGCTCGCCGGGGCAGCCCGGCGGGACGGGTCGCAGCATCGCGTCCAGGACGTGGGCGCGGGTGTTGCGGATGGGACGGCCGACGGTGGGGGTGGCGCTCTCCTCGGTGGAGCCGCCGAGGGTGTTGATGGTGTATTCGGTGGGGCCGTACAGGTTGTACCCGTAGGTGCCCTCCGTGTGGCGCAGCCGGGTCCAGACGGTGTCGGAGACGGCTTCGCCGCCGAGCAGGACCAGGGCGGGGCGGTGCTTGCCGGTGTCCTCGTCGTGGTCGAGCAGGCCTTCCTCGACGAGCAGCTGGGCGTAGGTGGGCGTCACGTTGACCACGTCGACGCGGTGCGCGTCGCAGTAGGCGACGAGCGCCTCGGCGTCACGGCGGAGTTCCTCGTCGCAGACGTGCACCTCGTGGCCCTCGACGAGCCACAGCAGTTCCTCCCACGACATGTCGAAGGCGAAGGACACGGTGTGCGCGATGCGCAGTCGGCGTCCGCCGGTGGCGGCGATCGCCGGGTCGAAGACCTCCTTCTGGTGGTTGAGCTGCATGTTCGTCAGTCCCCTGTAGGGGGTGACGACGCCCTTGGGGCGGCCGGTGGAGCCGGAGGTGTAGATGACGTACGCGGGGTGGTCGAGGCGGTCCGGGAGGCCCCGGGCGAACGCGGGCCGTTCGGTGTCGTCGACGGCGTCGCCGGAGAGCCCGGCGAGTTCGGCGGTGACCGCGGGGTCGTCGAGGAGGAGCTCGGGGGCCACGGGGCCGTCCGCCCGCCGCAGCGTCGGGGCGACGGCGGCGGTGGAGACCAGGCAGAGGGGGCCGGTGTCCTCGGCCATCAGGCGCAGCCGGTCGGCCGGGTGGTCGAGGTCGAGCGGCAGGTAGGCGGCGCCGGTGCGCAGGACGGCGAAGAGGGCGACGACCATCTCGATGGACCGGGGCAGGGCGAGCGCGACGACCTTCTCGGGTCCGGCGCCCCGGGCGAGCAGCAGCCGGGCGTACCGGTTGACCTGCGCGTCGAGTTCCGCGTAGGTGAGGGAGCGGGCCCCGAAGACCAGGGCGACGGCGCCGGGGGTACGGGTGGCCTGCTCGGCCAGCAGGTCGGCGACGGTGTCGTCGGGCAGGGGTTCGCGGGTGGACTCCCGGGCGGCGGCGAGCGCGGTCCGTTCGGCGGGGAGGAGCAGGTCCGTGCCCGCGGTCGTGGTGGTCTCGGCGTCCGCTCCGGCGAGGGCCGAGGCGAGCCGGTCGAGGACGGTGGTGAAGCGGCTGAGGATCGTGGTGGCGGCCCCGGCGTCGAACAGGTCGGGCCGGGCGGCGAGGGTCACCCGCAGGCGGGCGCCGGGGGTGACGATCAGGGTCAGCGGGAAGTGGGTGCCGTCCACGTTGGACACCCCGGTGATGCCGTGGCGTTCGCGGAGGGCGGCCGCCCGGTCCTCGCCGTCCGCCGAGCGGAGCACGAAGAGGGTGTCGAAGAGACGGCGGTGCCCGGTCTCCTGCTGGAGGGTGCCGAGGCCCACGTACTCGTACGGCATGACGGCGGCGCGCTCGGACTGCATCCGGCGCAGCAGGGCGAGCAGTGGCTCGCCGGGGGCGAGGGCGACGCGGGCGGGGACGGTGTTGAGGAACATGCCGATGATGCCGGCGACGTTCGGGACCTCCGCCGGACGGCCCGAGACGGCGGTGCCGAAGGCGACGTCGGAGCGGCCGGTGGTCGCGGAGAGCACCAGGGCCCAGGCGGCGTTGAGGACGGTGTTCAGGGTGAGGCCGTGGCGGCGGGCGGCGGCCCGCAGCCGGTCCCCGGTCTCCTGGTCGAGCCGGGCGTCGAAGTCCACCGGGATGACCGGGCCGGTGTCGCGGCCCGAGGGGGCGAGCAGGGTGGGCTCGTCGAAGCCCGCGAGGGCCTGGCTCCAGGCGCCCTTGGCGAGGCTCGTGTCCTGGGCGTCGAGCCAGGCGAGGTGGTCGCGGTAGTCGCCGGGCAGCGGGAGTCCGGTGGGGTCGCCGGCCCGCTCGTACAGGGTGAACAGTTCTTCGAGGAACAGCCAGGCGGACCAGCCGTCCCAGAGGATCAGGTGGTGGGTGACGACGAGCCGGTCCCGGCCGTCGCCGAGGCGGACGAGGAGGAGGCGGCAGAGCGGCGCGGCGGCGAGGTCGAAGCGCTGTCGGCGGTCGGCGGCGAGGAGTTCCTCGGTACGGGCCCGCTGTTCGTCGGCGGGCAGACCGGACAGGTCGGCCTCGACGAGCGGGATCTCGGCGCCCTCCACGATGAACTGCACCGGCTGGGGCAGTCCGTCGCTGGTGAATCCGGCGCGCAGCCCGGTGTTGCGGTCCAGGAGGGTCCGGCAGGCGGCCCGCAGCCGTGCGGTGTCGATCCGCCGGTCGAGGTCCAGGGTCTCCTGGGACTGGTAGACGTCGAGCGCGTCCCCGGCGTCGTAGGTGGCGTGGAAGTACATGCCCTCCTGGAGCGGGGAGAGCGGCCAGATGTCGGAGACGGGCCGTCCGGCGGCGGCGTGGACGCGGGCTGTCTCCTCGGGGGTGAGGTCGGGTCCCCTGAAGGCGGCTCCGGGCTCCGGTTCCGGTTCGGCCGGGGGCGCGGCGGCGGTGAGCTGGTCGAGGAGGGCCTTGAGGGCGGGATCGACGGCGGCGCCGGACTGCTGCTGGAGGGCGAGGACGGCCTGGAGGGCGGCGGCGGCCTGCCCGGCGTCGGTTGCGGAGACGGTCACGCCGTCGGGCTGCACGGGTACCTCGGAGGTGTCGGCGGATACGGGTGGGGCGGGGGCGTCCGGGACGGCGGCGGCGAGGGCGGCCGGGGTGCGGTGCTCGAAGACGTCACGGGGGCTGAGGTCCAGTCCCCTCTCACGCGCGCGCGTGGCGACGGAGATCGAGCTGAGGCTGTCGCCGCCGAGCACGAAGAAGTCGTCCTCGGCGCCCACGCCCGGGATGCCCAGGACCTCGGCGAAGACCGCGCACAAGGTGTGCTCGCGCGCTCCCCGGGGCGCGCGGCCGGCGGCCCGGGGGGCCGTCTCGGGCGCGGGCAGGGCGTTCTGGTCGAGCTTGCCGCTGGGGGTCAGCGGCAGTTCGGCGACGACCACGACGGCGCCCGGCACCATCGGGGCGGGCAGCGCGCCCTCCAGGGCGGTCCGCAGGGCGTCTCCGGCGAGGGTGGCGCCGGGGGCGGCGACGGCGTAGCCGACGAGGGTTCCGGCGCGGACGACGACGGCGGCGCGGGCCACGCCGGGCAGTGCGGCGAGGGCGGTCTCGATCTCGCCGGGCTCGACGCGGTTGCCCCGGATCTTGACCTGCCGGTCGGTGCGGCCGAGGTACTCGACGGCCCCGTCGGCGCGGCGGCGCACCAGGTCGCCGGTGCGGTACATGCGCTCGCCCGGCGTGCCGTACGGGTCGGCGACGAAGCGTTCGGCGGTGAGGCCGGGGCGGTCGTGGTAGGCGCGGGCCAGCTGGACCCCGGCGAGGTACAGCTCGCCGGGGACGCCGTCGGGCGCCGGTCGCAGGAACGGGTCGAGGACGTGCAGCCGGGTGTTCCACACGGGCCTGCCGATCGGCACGGCCGGGGCGTCACCGCCCTCGTACGGGAAGTACGTGACGTCGACGGCCGCCTCGGTGGGGCCGTACAGGTTGTGCAGCGGGACGGGCGGGCGTCCGTGCCGGGAGGTCAGTTCCGACCAGCGCCGGGCGTCGGCTCCGGTGAGCGCCTCGCCGCTGCAGAACACCCGGCGCAGGCTCGCCGCCCAGTCGGGGGTGCCGGGCCCGGGGGCCGGGGCGGACTCCATGACCCGGGTGAACGCGGCCAGCATCGAGGGCACGAAGTGCAGGGTGGTGACGGCCCGCCGGGCGACGAGACCGGCGAGGTACTCCGGGTCCCGGTGCCCGTCGGGGCGGGCGAGGACGACGGTGGCGCCCTCGACCAGCGGCCAGAAGAACTCCCACACGGACACGTCGAAGCTGGACGGCGTCTTCTGGAGGACCCGGTCGTCGGCGGTCAGCCCGTACGCGCCCTGCATCCAGGCCAGCCGGTTGACGACGGCCCGGTGGGTGACGGCGACGCCCTTGGGGCGCCCGGTGGAGCCCGAGGTGTAGATCAGGTACGCGGGGTGGTCGGGTCCGGCGGGGCCGGTGGTGTCCGTGGCGGCGGCTTCGTCTCCGGCGCCGGTGTCGTTCTCGTGTTCCGCGCCGACGAGGAGGTGCGCGAGGCCGGGGACGGCCGGGAGCCGTCCGGCGGACTCCGCGGTCGTGACGGCCAGCCGGGCGCCGGAGTCCGCGAGCATGAACGCCACCCGGTCGGCCGGGTAGTCGAGGTCGACGGGGAGGTAGGCGGCGCCCGCCTTGAGGACGCCGAGGAGGGCGACCATCAGTTCCGCCGAGCGCGGGACGGCGACGGCGACGTACGTCTCGGGTCCCGCGCCGCGCGCCCGCAGCCGCCGGGCCAGCGCCTCGGCCCGCCGGTCGAGCTCGGCGTAGTCGAGGACGGTGTCCTCGAAGGCGACGGCCGGGGCGTGCGGGGTGCGGGCCGTCCGGTCCGCGATCAGGGAGGCGAGGGTGGCCTCCGGGACGGGGTGCGCGGTGGCGTTCAGTTCCGTCAGGTGCTCCCGCTCGCGGGCGGAGAGCAGATCGGTGCGGGCGACGGTCCGTCCGGAGTCGGAGACCACGGTCCGCAGCAGGCCCGTGAACCGGTTGGCGAGGACGGCGACCGCCACCTGGTCGAGCCGTGCCGCGTCGTGCTTGAACCGCAGCAGCAGCCCGTCGGCGGAGGGCTCGACCACGAGGGCGAGCGGGTAGTGGACGGCGTCGATGACCTCGGCGCCGGTGACGAGGGGCCCGTCGCCGGTGGGGAGCCCTTCGGGCCGGGCGCCCGGGCCGGACGCGTCCCGGGCGCGGACCGGGTCGCTCCCGGTGGGGTAGTTCTCGAAGACCACGAGCGTGTCAAAGAGTTCGCCGCCGCCCGCGATCCGCTGGATCTCGGCGAGACCGAGGTGCTGGTGGTCCAGGAGGGCGCTGTGCTCGTCCTGGACGCGCCGGAGCAGACCGGTCAGGGTCTCGTCGGGGCGGAGGGTCACCCGGGCGGGGACCGTGTTGACGAACAGGCCCACGGCGGAGTCCAGGCCGGGGACCTCGGTGGTCCGGCCCGACACCGTGGTGCCGAAGACGATGTCGTCGGCGCCGGTCAGCGCACCGAGCAGCAGTCCCCACACGCCGTGGACGACGCTGCTCAGGGTGAGCCCGTGGGTCCTGGCGTAGGCGGTGAGCGCGTCGCCGAGGTCCCGGGGCAGACGGGTGTCGACCTGCTCGGGCCGGGCGGGCGCGGAGGGGCCCGGCTCGGTGGGCGCGGCGCCCTCCGGGGCGGGCAGCCGGGTGGGGCCTTCGAGCCCGGCCAGGGCCTCGCGCCAGGCCGTGCGCGCGGCCTCGCGGTCCCGGCCCGCGAGCCAGGAGAGGTACGGTTCCGGCGCCACCGCGGGAGCGAGGACGGCGCCCCGGTAGGCGGCGGTCAGCTCGCGCAGCAGGACGGCGACCGACCAGCCGTCGGCGACGATGTGGTGCAGGGTCAGGAGCAGCCGGTGGCGGGGTCCTTCGGTGACGAGGGTGGCGCGCAGCAGCGGCGCCCGGCCGAGGTCGAACGGCAGCTCCCGGTCGGCGCGGAGGATGTCGTCCAGGGCCGTCACGGCGGTGTCGGCCTCCCGCCATGGGAGGGTCACCCGGTCCGCGAGCCGCTGCACGACCCGGCCGTCCGGCAGCTGGCGGAACGAGGCGCGCAGCAGCGGGTGGCGGTCGAGGAGCAGTTGGAGCGAGGTGCGGAGCCGTTCCGGGTCCACCTGTTCCGAGAGGTCGAGGAGCTCCTGCACGACGTACAGGTCGGCGGCCGTGCCGTCGAACTCCGCGTGGAAGAAGAAACCTTCCTGGAGCGGCGAGACGGGCAGCGCGTCCGTGTCGAGGTCCACCGGGGGCGCGGGGGCGGCGGGCGCCCCGGCGGTGGTGGCGGCCGTGGCGAGCGCGGCGACGGTCCGGTGCCGGAAGACCTCGCGCGGGGTGACGGCGAGACCGGCCTCGCGGGCCCGGTTCACCAGCCGGACGGCGACGATGCTGTCACCGCCGAGCTCGAAGAAGCTGTCGTGGACGCCGACCGAGGGCAGCCCGAGGACCTCGGCGAAGAGCGCCGCGAGGGTGGTCTCGGCGGGGGTGGTCGGGGCGTCGGCGCCGGACAGGGACGTCCAGCGGGGGTCCGGCAGGGCCTTGGTGTCGAGCTTGCCGTTGGGGGTCAGCGGCAGCGGGCCGTCGAGCACGACGACCGCCGAGGGCACCATGTGCTCGGGCAGCGCCCCGGCCACGCGCGCGCGTGCGGCGGCGACGATTCCTGCGGTGAGGTCGGCGCGGGCGGCTTCGTCGGGCTGGGGCCGCGTCCCGGTCGGGGTCACGGGTCCGGACGTGTTCGCGGCGGGTCCGGTCGCGGGTCCCTGTCCGGCTTCGGTGCCGGTCGTGGCTTCGGGACCCGCTCCGTGCCCTGCCGGGGGCGTCGGAACGACGTACGCGACCAGGCGCTTGACGCCCCGGTGGTCCTCGCGGGCGAGGACGGCGGTCTGGGCGATGCCCTCGCAGGCCATGAAGGCGCTCTCGACCTCGCCCGGTTCCACCCGGTGGCCCCGGATCTTGATCTGGCCGTCGGCGCGGCCCAGGAACTCCAGGTTGCCGTCGGCGCCCCAGCGGACCCGGTCGCCCGTGCGGTACATCCGGGTGCCGGGGGCGCCGTAGGGGTCGGCGACGAACCGCTCCGAGGAGAGGCCCGCGCGGCCCAGGTAGCCGCGTGCGAGGCCGCGTCCGGCGACGTACAGCTCTCCCTCGGTGCCGACGGGCACCGGCCGCAGCGCCGTGTCGAGGACGTAGGCGCGGGTGTTGGGGTCGGGCCGGCCGATGGGCGCGGGGCCCGGCCGGTCGGGGTCGGCGGTCCAGAGCGTGGAGTTGACGCTCGCCTCGGTCAGTCCGTACGCGACGACGACGCGGAGCCGTCCCTCCCAGCGGGCGATCAGCTCGCCGGGGACCGCCTCGGTGCCGACGACGAGCACGGCGCCGTCGGGGAGTTCGCACTCCTGCGGCAGGGCGGAGACCAGCGAGGGCGGCAGGATCATGTGGGTGGCGCGGTGCCGCGCGATGTACTCGGTGAGCGCGGGGCCCGCTACCCGGCGTTCGGCCGGGACGAGGATGATCCGGCCGCCGACGCACAGGGACATGATCAGGTCCCACACGGTGACGTCGAAGCCCACGGAGGCGAACTGCACGACCCGGCTGTCGGCGGTCACGCCGATCCGGTCGGTGGCGGTGGCGACGAGGCTGCCGACGCCGTCGTGCGGGACGACGACGCCCTTGGGGCGGCCGGTGGAGCCGGAGGTGTAGATGACGTACGCGGCCTGGTCGAGCGGCACCGGCGGCGCCGGGGGCAGGGCGGTCGCGGCGGCGAGGGCCTCGGTGACGGCCGGGTCGTCCAGGAGCAGCAGGGCGGTGTCCCGGGCCTCGGGCAGCTCGGCGGCCAGCTCGCGTACGGTGACGACCGTACGGGCCCCGGCGTCGGCCAGCATGTAGGCGATCCGGTCCCGGGGGTGGTCGGCGTCGAGCGGCAGATAGGCCCCGCCCGCCTTCATGACGGCGAGGAGCGCGACCACCAGCTCGGGAGAGCGGGGCAGGGCCACGCCCACCACGTCCTCGGTGCCGACGCCCCGGGCGCGGAGCACCCGGGCGAGCCGGTCGGCGGCGTCGTCGAGGGCGGCGTAGGTCAGCTCCCGGTCCTCGCAGACCAGGGCGACGGCCTCGGGGGTCCTGCGGACCTGCTGTTCGAAGGCCGCGGGCCAGGAGAGCTCGGCGACCTCGCGCGGGGCGGTGCCGAACTCGTCGAGGAGGAGGGCGCGTTCGGCGCCGGTGGTCAGCTCGACGCGGCCGAGGGGGAGGTCGGGGTGCCGGGTGAGGGCGTCGAGCAGGGCGAGGAAGCGGTGCTCATGGGCGGCGAGGGTCTCCGGGTCGCAGACGTCGGCGTCCGCGTCGAGATGGAGGGTGTACCCGCTTCCTCCGGGGCCCTCGGCGAAGGAGAAGGCGAGGTCGCTGACCGGGCCGAGCCAGACGGGGCGCAGTTCGGCCCGGAGTCCGGCGAAGGCGGCGTCGGCGAGGCGGGGCAGCACGTTGACGGTCGGGCCGACCAGTTCCGGTACGCCGTCGACCAGGCCCAGTTCCCTGGCCAGGTCCTCGGCGCGGTGGCGGCCGTGCGCGACGGCGTCCGCGACCGTGTCGTGGACCTGTGCCAGGAGGGCCGTGCCGGTGGTGGCGGGGCGGACGGCGAGCCGCAGCGGGACGATGTTGGAGACCATGCCGGGGACGCGGGCGGAGACCTCGTCGTGCCGGGCGGTGACGGGCAGTCCGACGACGAGGTCCTGCTCGCCGGTGGCCCGGTGCAGATAGGCGGCGACGGCGGCGACGAGGACCCGGGAGGGCCGGACGTCGGCGGTGTGCGCGACGGCGGTCAGCCGTTCGACGGTCGCGGGGTCCAGTTCCGTGGTGCGCCGCAGCCGTCGGGTCATGGGGGACGCGCCGCGTGCCACGAGCCGGACGGGTTCGGGGCGGTCGGCCATCCGCTCCAGCCACCAGGCGCGGTCGGCGGCGTGCTGCTCGGAGGCGCGGTAGGCGCGGTCGGCCTCGACGAGCCGTGCGAGGGAGCCGGGGTGCGGGCCGGTTCCGGCCGGGGCGTCCGTGGGGTTCCGAAGGGCCGGGTCGTCCGACGCGGTCCCGGCGCCGGGGGTCTCGCCCGGGGTGCGGGGTCCGGCCGCCGGGGGTCCGTCCGGTGCTCCGGCCGCGTACAGTTCGCCCGCGCGCCGGGTGATGAGGGCGGCGGCGGCGCCGTCGGCGACGATGTGGTGGTAGCGCTGGCACCACAGGACGCGGTCGTCCGCGAGGCGCAGCAGGGTGTGGCCGGTGAGCGGGCCCTCGGTGAGGTCGGCGGGCCGTTCGCGGTCGGCGGAGATCCAGTGGGCGGCCGCTTCGTCGGGGTCGTCCGCGAGGCGCAGGTCGGTCACGCCGACGGCGACGGGGTGGGCGCCGGGTTCCTGGCGTGGTCCTCCGTCCCCGGTGGTGAACCGTACGTGCAGGCTCTCGGCCTCCAGGACGGCGCCGCGGACGGCGCCGGTGAGGCGGTCGAGGTCGACGGCTCCCCGGAGGTGGAGCGCGAACACGATGTTGTAGGCGGTGCTGTCCGGTTCGATCTGCTGGGCCAGCCAGATGCCGGACTGCCCTCCGGTGACGGGGAGGCCGGAGGCGGGCTTCCGGTCGGACTCGACGTCGAACATCGTACGAAGTGGCCTTTCCCTGGGGGTGCGGGGTGGTGGCGGCACAAACCGGCGACGGCGTGGCGCAGGTCGCCACGCCGTCGGTCGGTCCGGCTCCTCGCCGGTGGAGCGTCAGCTGCCGGGCGTCACTTGACGGCCGTGAGCAGGGGCTCGATCTCGTCGATGGCGTACGGGATCGACAGGACGGTGTTGAAGGAGAAGGCGGCGCCGATGTCCGGGTCCTGGTAGGGCACGAAGAGGTCGCGCTTCTCCTGGTTGACCTTGAGCTTCTTGTAGAGCGGCTCGGCCTTGATGCGGTCGTTGGCGCCGGTGCTGGAGGTGACCCAGACGAGCCGGTCGACGTCGAGGACGTTGAGCTTCTCCGCGCTCAGCTCGGCGACGTTCCAGCCGGGCTTGGCCAGGGTGTCGATCTCCGGCTTGAGCTTGAAGCCCAGCGCGTTGAAGAAGATCGACTTGGGGTCGGTCTTCGTGAACGCGGAGTACTTGCCCGCCTCGAAGCTGTCGGCGACCGCGAGGGTCTTCGTCGCCCACTCGGGGTGCTTGTCGCGGACGGCCTTGAACCGGGTGTCGATGTCCGCGATCAGCTTGTCGGCCTCGGTGCCCTTGCCGAGGGCCTTGCCGATCTGCTGGGTCATCAGCTGCCAGGGGGCGCCGTAGTCCGGGTGGTCCTTGGGCTGGGCGACGACCTTGGTGAACTTGGAGAGCGTGTCGTACTGCTCCTTCTTCATCCCCGAGTACTGGGCGATGACGAGGTCCGGCTTGAGCGCGGCGATCTTCTCGATGTTGTACTCGTCGCGCTCGCCGACGATCTGGGGCTGGGTCGAGCCCCACTTCTCCTTGGCCCAGGGCCACTTGCCGTACGGCTTCTCCTTGAACCAGTCGACCGCGCCGGCCGGCTTGACGCCGAGGGCGAGCACCGCGTCCTGGTCGGAGAGGCCCAGGGTGACGATCGTCTTCGGTTCCGCGTCGATGGTCGTGGAGCCGTACTTGTGCTCGACGGTGACGGGGAACGCGGCGGACGTGCCGGATCCGCCGGCCGGGGCCTTGGAGGTGGGCGCGGCGGGCGAGTCGCCGTTGCCGGATCCGCCGCCGCAGGCGGCGAGGGCGAGGGCCGCCGCCGTGGCGACGGCGATCCTGGGGGCGGATCTGGCGAACCGCGCGAGGGCGGTGCGAGGACCAGCGGACACGGACGTTCCTTTCGGGGATACCTGGTGCGTGCCCCGGCCCGCCGGGCGCGGGTGACTCCGTCCGGCGGGCGGGGCGTTGGTGCGGTTGGTGCGTGGGGGGTGGCGCTGAGGGGGCGCGCTAGCGCGCGGTGCCGACGCCGTCGGCCAGTGGCCGGATCTCGTCGGTGGTGCGGGTCACGGTGGCGTCGGCCAGACCGCGGTCGAGGACCGAGTCGAGGATCTCGCCGACCCGGATCGCCGTGTTGGAGAGCAGCGACGAGGTGATCCCGTGGGTGTGCTCGGTGCCGCCCTGGAGGTAGATCCCGCAGCGGAGTTCGGCGTCGGTGGCGAGCCGGTAGTCGCGCTCGACGCGGACCCGTCCCTGGTCGTCGCGGTGGCAGCGGTCGGCGACCGGGCCGAGCAGACCGAGGGGCTCGGCGGGGCTGTAGCCGGTGGCGTAGACGACGACGTCGGCGTCGAGGGTGCTCTCCTCGCCCGTGACGAGGGAGGTGACGAAGGCGCGGACCTTGTCGGGGCCGTCCTCGACGCCGGTGAGCCGGGAGACGTTGATGAAGCGGAGCCGTTCGGTCCCGAGGACCTTCTCCTGGTACGCCTGGCGGTAGAGGTCGTCGATGAGGTCGATGTCCACCACGGAGTAGTTGGTGTTCCCGTGGTACTCCATCAGCTTGCGCTTCACGTCGTCGGGGGCGGTGAAGTACTCGTCGACGGCGTCGGGGTCGAAGATGCGGTTGGCGAAGGCGCTGTCGTCGGCGGGGCTGTAGCCGTAGCGGGAGAAGACGGCGCAGATCTCGGCCTCGGGGAAGCGCCGGTGGAGGTAGGCCACGTTCTCGGCGGCGCTCTGTCCCGCGCCGACGACCACGAACCGCTCCGGGGAGGTGCCTTCGAGTCCTTCGACCTTGGCGAGCAGGTCGGAGTTGTGCCAGACGCGGTCGCTGCGTTCGACGCCTTCGGGCATACGGGGCCGGAGCCCGGTGCCGAGGACCAGGTTGCGGGCGCGGTGGACGACGAGTTCGGTGCCGGACCGGGCGGTCACGTCGAGGTACTCGACGACGCCGTCGCGTTCGACCGGTTCCACGGAGACGATCTCGTGGCCGTAGGAGACCATGTCGTCGACCTTGGACGCGGCCCACTCGAAGTAGTCGTGGAACTCGACGCGCAGCGGGAAGAGGTTCTTGTGGTTGACGAAGTCGATCAGCCGGCCCCTGCTCTGCAGGTAGCAGAGGAAGCTGTACTCGCTGGTCGGATTGCGCAGGGTCACCAGGTCCTTGAGGAAGGACACCTGCATGGTCGCGTCGTCGATCAGCATGCCGCGGTGCCAGCCGAAGCGGGGCTGGCGCTCGAAGAAGTGGGCGGTGACCGCCTCTTGCCTTCCTACGCGTGCGTTGTGCTCGCTGAGCGCTATCGCCATGGCCACATTGGACGGCCCGAAGCCGATGCCTATGAGGTCGTGGACCAGAGGTGCGTCATCAGGAGGAACCTGCGACATGTCGCTCCCATCGTGCGGGAAAGTGCGGGAAGGGGGGCTGAAATGAGGCGGAAGGTGGGCAGGAGCACCGGGCACACGGGCGCCACCGATCGACCGCCGAGCCGAACTTAGGTAAAGCTAACCTGATCTGACGGCGCTGTCGACGGGGTAAAACGGACATCGCGGGGACGTTCCCGCTCAAGCAGGGTCGAAATCAAGCCAGTTGCGGTGTTAGGTAAGCCTTGCTTTACTGACGCCGGTCAATCGCTCTACCGAGGAGGAAGCCCATGCGGGTCGTCATGTTCGGCTATCAGACCTGGGGCCACCGCACCCTCCAAGCGCTCCTGGACTCCGAACACGAGGTCGTCCTCGTCGTGACGCACCCCAGGAGCGAGAACGCCTACGAGAAGATCTGGAGCGACTCGGTCGCCGATCTCGCCGCCGAGCACGGCGTGCCCGTCGTCATCCGCAACAGGCCCGACGACGAGGAGCTGTTCACGCGCCTCAAGGAGGCCGAGCCGGACATCATCGTCGCCAACAACTGGCGCACCTGGATCCCGCCGCACGTCTACGGGCTGCCCCGGCACGGCACCCTGAACATCCATGACTCGCTGCTGCCCAAGTACGCGGGCTTCTCGCCGCTGATCTGGGCCCTGATCAACGGCGAGACCGAAGTCGGCGTCACCGCCCACATGATGGACGAGGTCCTCGACGCGGGCGACATAGTCCAGCAGCGGTCCGTGGCCGTCGGACCCACGGACACGACCACCGACCTCTTCCACAAGACGGTCGACCTGATCGCGCCCGTCACCGTCGAGGCCCTCGACCTGATCGCCTCCGGGCGGGCCGAGTTCAGGAAGCAGGACCGGGCGCAGGCCAGCTTCTTCCACAAGCGGGCCGAGGAGGACATCAGGATCGACTGGAGCTGGCCCGCCGAGACCCTGGAACGGCTGGTCCGCGCCCAGTCCGCGCCCTACCCGAGCGCCTTCACCTTCCACCGGGGCAAGCGCCTCGAAGTGCTCTCCGCCGTGGTGTCCGAAGGACTGTACGGGGGCACCCCCGGCCGGATCTTCTACCGCGAGGGCGACGGCGTCGTGATCGTCGCCGGTGCCGACGCGCGGACCGGCCGCAACCACGGGCTCGCCGTGACCCGGGTCCGCACGGAGGACGGCCGCGAACTGCCGGCCGCCGAGTACTTCACCTCCATGGGCGGCTACCTCACCGGCCGTCCCTGACGCGCCGGGAGAGCGAGGAGCAGCCGATGGACCAGCCGGTCGTCACCGGTTTCCCGCACCATCTCCCGGGGGCGACGTTCGCCGTCGTCGGCATCGCGAGCGCGCCGACGGACTGGGCGAAGGTCTTCCGCTCGCTCGCCGAGGCCGGTCTGTCCCTCGACCCAGCCACGGGCGCGGGGACGGCCACCGTCCCCGGCTCCCCCGGCGCGCCCGTGCCGCCGCTGGAGTCGGCACACGGGCCGTCGGGGGAGCCGACGCGCGCGGCGACAGAGGACCCGTCGCGGGATCCTTCGCCGGATCCTTCGCCGACGCCCGCACCGGACCCGCCCCCGGCCGCGCCCCGGGCGCCCAGGTCGTCGCCCGCACGGGCCATGAGTCCGCCCAGCGTGCTCGGTCTGAACGCGTACCTCATGCACGCCGTCGGCCGTTCCGCGCGGCGGCGCCTCGCGGAGACGCTGGAGGCCCGGGGGTTACGCCTCTGGCACCTCACCGTGATGACGCTGCTCGCCGACCTCGGCCCGCAGATGAAGACCGCCCTGGCCACCCGGCTCGCCATCAACGCCAGCGACCTGGTGAAGGTCGTCGACGATCTGGCGCGCGCCGGGCACGTGGACTGCGTCCGGGACCACGTCGACCGGCGCCGGGTCGTCGTGCGCCTCACTCCCGAGGGCACGGCCGCGCTGCGTGAGCTCAGCGCCGAGATCGCGGCGGTGGACGACGAGGTGCTCACCCCGCTGGACGCCGGGGAGCGCGAGCAGCTCGCCGCTCTGCTCCGCCGGGTGCACGCGCATCTGGAACCGCCTCCGGCGGGTGGCCGCCCCGCCGCGCGCGGAGCGCCGCCGGGATGAAGTCCCAGGTGGGCCGCGTGTCGATCAGATGCGCGGCCCTCCTCCACGGGTTCGAGCAGGGCCAAGAAATAGGTTAGGCTCACCTAACAAGCGCTTCGCGATGGCCGCTGCCCCCGTACACATCCGTCTATGGGGGCGTCAGGCGGGGCGACAGCACATCCCTGCCCGGAGACAAGGATCCACCATGCCTTCTGTGTTCACCCCCGTCCGCCGTCGCGTCCTCGTGGCGAGCGCCGCCGCGGTCTCGCTCGGCCTCATGGCGACCGGGTGCGGCTCGGACGACAAAAAGGACGATGCCCCGGGCACCGCGGCCAAGGCTCCCGCCGGGGCCTTCCCCGTCACCCTCAAGAGCGCGCTCGGCGAGGCCGTCATCAAGGAGAAGCCGAAGCGCGTGGTGACCCTCGGCCAGGGTTCGGCCGAGACCGCCATCGCCCTCGGCAACGTCCCGGTCGGCATCGAGGAGTACACCTGGGGCAGCGACAAGACCGGCTACCTCCCCTGGATCCACGAGGCCGTGACCAAGTCCGGCGGCACGCTGCCCAAGCAGTTCAAGGGCGGCGAGGAGCTCGACATCGAGGCCATCACCGAGCTGGAGCCCGATGTCATCCTGGCCCCCTGGTCGGGTCTCACGCAGAAGCAGTTCGACATCCTGAAGGACATCGCGCCCACCGTCGCCTACCCCGAGAAGGCGTGGAGCACGAACTGGGACCAGCAGATCGAGATCGTCGCCAAGGCGCTCGGCCAGCCGGAGAAGGCCAAGGAGCTGGAGTCGAAGATCGACAAGCAGCTCTCGGACGCCGCCGCCTCCCGCCCCAACTACAAGAACGTCACGTTCTCGTACATCTACAACACCGGCCCCGGCAGCCTCGGCATCTTCAAGCCCGAGGAGCAGCGTGTGGCGATGGTGTCCAAGCTCGGTCTGAAGGTGGACCCGGTCGTGAACTCCTTCAAGGAGACCGAGGGCACCGACTCCGCCCTCATCGGCCTGGAGAACGCCAACAAGCTGTCCGCCAGCGACATCGCCTTCACCTTCTACATGGACGACAAGTCCCGCAAGCAGATCGAGGCCCAGCCCCTCTACGCGGCCATCCCCGCCGTGAAGAAGCAGGCCCTCGTCTACAGCCACGACCAGCCGTTCGTCACCGCCTCGTCGATGATCAACCCGCTGACCGTGCCGTACAGCATCGAGCGCTACCTGCCGATGATCGACAAGGCCGTCGCCAAGGCCGGGAAGTAACCGCGGTCCCGGCGTGACCACTCCTTCCCGGACCCTCCGAGGCCCCGCCGTCGCACGGCGGGGCCTCGGACGGCATGTCATCGGCGCTGTCCTGTGCCTGGTCCTGCTTGCCCTGGCGCTGTTCGCCAGCGTCATGTTCGGTAGCAGGCCGACCTCCTTCGGCGACGTCCTGCGGGTCCTCACCGGCGAGGGCGACGCGTACACCCGCACCGTCATCGAGAGCCGCTACCCGCGCACCGCCCTCGGGGTGCTCGCGGGCCTCTGTCTGGCCGTCGCGGGCACCCTGATGCAGGGCATCACCCGCAATCCGCTCGCCGAGCCGGGACTCCTCGGCATCAACGCGGGCGCGTCCGCGAGCATCGTCGCCGCCACGGCGTTCCTCGGAGCCTCCGGACAGCGGGAGACCATCTGGTGGGCGCTCATCGGAGCGCTGGCCATCGGTGTCGTCGTCCATCTCATCGGCACCGCGGGCGGCGGGGGCGGGCCGGTCCGGCTGGTCCTCGCCGGAGCGGTGCTCTCCGCCGTCCTCGCCGCCTTCATCCAGGCCGTCGCCCTGTCCGACCCGAAGGTGTTCGACACCTACCGCTACTGGGTCGTGGGCGCGCTCGGCGGACGCGGCTTCGACGCCTTCTGGGCCGTGCTGCCGTTCGCGGCGGCCGGTCTGCTGCTCGCCCTGCTCCTCGCGCCGGGCCTCAACGCCATGGCGATGGGCGACGACAAGGCCGCCTCGCTCGGCATCAGCCCCGCCCGGATCAAGGGCACCGGGCTGCTCGCGGCGACCCTGCTGGCCGCCGCAGCCACCGCCGCCGTCGGCCCCATCGCCTTCGTCGGCCTGGCCGTCCCGCACGTGGTGCGGGCGCTGGTGGGCGCCGACTTCCGGGCCCAGATCGCCCTCAGCGCCCTCGCCGGGCCCGCGCTGCTGCTCTTCGCCGACGTCATCGGCCGGGTGCTGCTGCGTCCGCAGGAACTGATGGTCGGCGTCGTCACCGCCTTCGTCGGCGCCCCCGCCCTGCTCTTCGCCGTTCGCCGTATGAGGGGGGCCTCATGAGGACCGCCGACCCGACGGGCACAGCGCCCGTCCCCACCGAGACCGTCGCCACCGGGACCGTCGCGCCCCGGCCGACGCGTCCCGCCGGACGCACGGTGCTGCGGATCGGCCCCTGGGTCGCCCTCCCCGTGCGCCGCGCCTCCCTGGTCGCGGGCGCGGCGACACTGCTGCTGCTCGTCGTCGCCGCGGCGGCCACTCTGTCGATGGGACGGCTCGGCATCCAGCTCGCCGACCTGCCGTCCGCCCTCGCGGGCGAGGCGACCGGAAAGAACGCCTTCGTCCTCAACCGGCTGCGCGGCCCCCGGCTCGTGGTGGCCATCGCGACCGGCGCCGCCTTCGGGCTGTCCGGGGCCCTGTTCCAGTCCGTCACCCGCAACCCGCTGGGCAGCCCCGACGTGATCGGGCTGGGCGCCGGGGCCGGTGCGGGGGCCGCCGCCGCGGCCCTGTTCCTGCCCGGCGTCCTGCCGGTGCCGGTCGGCGCGCTGCTCGGCGCGGTCCTCGCGATGGCGGTGGTGTTCTTCGCCACCGGCACCGGGTTCCGCAATCCGGGCCGGCTCGTGGTGGCGGGCATCGGTGTGGCCGCCATGGCGACGGCGCTGACCCAGTACGTGGTGTACGCGGTCGAGCGTGACAAGGCCACCGCCCTCACCTCGTACATCAACGGCAGTCTCTCGGCCCGTTCCTGGGACGACGCGACGACCATCTGGACGGTGCTGCTGCTGTCGCTGCCGCTGGCGGCGCTCCTGGCGCGGCCGCTGTCCGTCGGTGAGATGGGCGACGACCTGTCGAGCGGGCTCGGCGCCCGGCCGGGCCGGACGGCGACCGGCGCGGTCGCCCTGTCGATCGTGCTCTCGGCGGGTGCGGTGAGCGTCGCGGGGCCGATCGCCTTCGTGTCCCTGACGGCGCCGCAGATCGCCAAGCGCGTCACCCGGGGCGGTGGCCCGCACCTGGTGATGTCCACCCTGATGGGGGCGCTGCTGCTGGTCCTCGCGGACCTCACGGCGCAGCAGCTGCCGCTCTTCGACAACCTGCCGGTCGGCCTCTACACGATGGCCCTCGGCGGTACGTACCTGGGCTATCTGCTCCTGCGGGAGTGGCGTCGTCCCGCCTGACGGTACGGAGCGCACGGCGCGGGGCCCGGAGGATCTTCCCTCCGGGCCCCGCGCCGTTCCCGTACGGGCGGCGGACCGCTACCGGGCGCTTCCCGTGCGCGGCTGACCGCACCGGGGTGCTCCCGTACGCGGCGGGCCGCACCAGGGTTCTTCCCTTGCGGGCGGCGGACTCCTATCGGGGCGTCAGCGGTTCGCCCGCGAGCACGTTCCAGCGTCCGGCGCGCCCGCTGAGGCGGACGGCGGTCAGCGGGCGTACGTCGAGCCGCCGGGCCGTCGTGTCGGGGGCGCCGAGCGCGTGGACCGTCGCGGCACGCACCACGTCCGGTTCGGCGACCACGACGACCGGCCCCGAGCCGGAGCCCAGGGCGTCGAGCCAGTCACCGACCCGGACCCGCAGCGCGCTGAGGGACTCCCCGCCGTGCGGGGCGGCCGTCGGGTCGGACAGCCAGACGGCGAGCGCCGCCTCCTCGGTGGCGGCGACCTCCGCGAGGGTCCGCCCGCGCCACCGTCCCGTGGCGCAGCCCGCGAGGGCGTCGACCGGGGCGGCGGTGAGTCCCAGGGCGCGGGCGGTGTCCCGGCAGCGCACGGAGGGCGAGCGGTACGCCCGCGCGGCGGCGGGGACGGCCGGGGCGGCGGCCTCGGCGAGCGCCGCTCCCCCCGGGTCGAGGGGGCTGTCGTCGTCGAACCGCACCTCGCGCAGGGCCCCGCTCGTCGCGGGGGAGATCAGCGTGAGCCGGACGGTCATCGCGGTCCTTCGGGAGTGGGCGGTACGGGCAGGGTGGGGCGAGTACTTCGGTGGGGGCGGCGCCCAGGGTACTGCGGGGCCCGGCCGCGCGGGCGGCCCCGCTTCAGGGCGAGGGCCCGGCGGGACGGGTCCCGTACCGCCGTACCGCTCCTGTCGCAGGCAGGTCCCGTCCTACCGGGCCCTCCTGTCGCGGGCGGACCCCGTCCCGCCAGGGTCACACACGGGTCCCCGCCCACCGGAAGTCCCCCTTCGTCCACAGGTCCCCGCCCACCGGGAAGTCTCCTTCGTGCAGGGTCCCGTCCCACCGGTACCGGCTTCGCGGGCAGCTCCCTTCCCGACGGCGACCGCGTTCTCCGGTAGGTCCGGTCCCACCGGAGGACTCCGTGCACGGGCGGACGCGTCCCGGCGGTCGGCTGCCTCCTGGGCCGGTCCCGTCCCAACGGGCGGACAGGCGGAGGTGATCCACGCCTCACGCCCTTGGCGGCGGGCACCACGCGCGGTACCGTCGGGCGACATCTCAACAACGTGACGACGGCGAGACGGAAGTCCGGTGGAAAACCGGCACGGTCGCGCCACTGTGTGCCGGGGCGCGCCCTCCTGCGGGAGCGCTGTCGCGGCGAGTCAGACCCGTGGACCGTCGTCCTGCACCACCGATCGGGACGCGAGTTCCCGCAGGAGGTTCCATCATGGCCGAGGCCGTCGTGTCCGCCGCTTCCAGCCCTTCCGTGGCCGTTCCGGCCCCGTTGCCCGTCCGGGCCGTTCTTCCCTGGGCCTTCTTCGTCGGCCTTCTCGCGCTGATCGCCCTGTACTTCGTGGGCGCCGAGCAGGGTGCCACCTCGCTGTTCGCGGGCTCCGACGTGCACGAGTGGGTGCACGACGGACGTCATCTGCTCGGCTTCCCCTGCCACTGAGAGGCGTTCCGCACATGCACGCCTCAACTGTCAGAGCCCTGCTGATCCGTGGGATGCTCGCGGGTCTGATCGCCGGACTCTTCGCCTTCGCCGTGGCCTATGTCGCCGGTGAGCCGTCCGTGAACGGCGCCATCGCGGTGGAGGAGGCCCAGGCCGCCCAGGAAGCGCACGCCGGACACGGCGAAGCCGCCGCCGGTGCGGAGGAAGAGGAGGAGGTGGTCAGCCGTCCCGTGCAGTCCACCTTCGGCCTCGCCACGGGCGTCCTCGTCTATGGAGTGGCCCTCGGTGGCATCAGCGCGCTCGTGTTCTCGTTCGCGCTCGGCCGGGTGGGACGGTTCAGCCCCCGGGCGACCGCCGCGCTGACCGCCGCCGCCGCGTTCACGACCGTGTACCTGGTGCCGTTCCTGAAGTATCCGGCGACCCCGCCCGCCGTCGGCAATCCCGACACCATCGGGAAGCGCACCACCCTGTTCTTCCTGATGATCCTGCTCAGTGTGCTGCTCGCCGTCGCCGCCGTGATCGTCGGACGGCGGCTCGCACCGCGCCTGGGCAACTGGAACGCGGCCCTGGTCGCCGGTGCCGGGTACCTCGTGGTGACCGGCCTCGCCTTCGCCGTACTGCCCGCCAACGACGACGCGGTGAAGGCGAGCTTCCCCGCCGCGTTGCTGTGGGAGTTCCGGCTGGCCTCGCTCGGTGTCCAGCTCGTGCTGTGGGTGGTCTTCGGGATCGTCTTCGGCGTCCTCGCCCAGAAGGCCCTGTCCGCCCGGACGGCCGTGGGCGGCGCGCCCGCCCCGGTGGCCGCGCCGGTCGCCGACTGACCCTATAGGGTCCCGCGAACAGCCCCGTACGCCCCTGGTGTACGGGGCTGTTCGCCGCCCGGGGCGCGTTCACGCTTCCCGGTCCCGGACGGCCGGTCGTGCTGGGGACCCCGGAGGGCCGGTCGGTCTCCGGTTCACTGCCCCGGCTGCCGTTCTCTCGGTCCGGGCAGGCCGACGCGCGCCACCCGCCCCGGACCGGCCGGATCCGCTGGTGGTCCGGCTGCCGGTCCCGTCGTCGGGATGGTCCTCTTCCGGCGCCGCCGCCGTCGGGCGGAGCCGCGCTGAACGGCGTACTCCGCTGAATCCGGACCCTTCCGCTCCCCTCCCCCGCGCCGATCGCCCCGGCGCCCGCGCCGCGCGTCCGACCTGCCGGTCCGCTCCCCGCGTCCCCCGTGTCCCCCGGCGCGGCCCCCGGGGCGCGGGGCCCCGCCGTGAACGCGCCGTTGCGGGGCTCCGCCCGCACGGGCTCAATCGGAGGATGCCGGAGGAATCCCGGCGGGGAGGGGACACGATGGAGAGGCGTCCACGTCCGAACCAGGCCCTGCGCGATCTGCTCGCGGAGGCGGGCATGACGGCGGCCGAACTGGCGGCCGAGGTGAACAGAGCGGGCGCGGAGACCGGGCGGGCACTCGGCTACGACCGGTCGGCCGTCGCCCACTGGCTCGCCGGGACGAGACCGCGCGCGGCGGTGCTCGGCCTCGTCACCGAGGCGCTGTCGCGTCGTCTCGGCCGCGAAGTGACCTTGCGCGAGACGGGGTTGGAGACAACGGAGGACGTCACGGCCACGTCTGACGAGCGGCCCGCCGCGGTTCCCGCCGTACGGGCCCCGGGGCGGACCCACGGCGAACCCGTTTACGCCCGGGACCTGCCGGTACCGGGGCACTCGGCGCCGGTGGCCCTGCGCGGGCCGCTCGGCGGGCCGGGCGACCGGATCGAACGCTTCGAGGTGGAGGCGGCCGAGGCCATGGCCCTCGTCTTCCACGACGCGGACGCCTCGTTCGGCGGCGGACGCGGGCGGCGGGCCCTGGCCTCCTATCTGACGGCGGACCTCGGGCCGAAGCTGCACCGTCCGGCCGCCCCGGCACTGCGCCGACGGCTGATGCGGGTGGCGTCCCAACTCGCCTATCTCTGCGCGTTCATGCACTTCGACGACCACGCGCACGGACGGGCGCAGCGCTACTACCACGGGGCGCTGCGGCTCGCCGCCGCGAACAACTCGCTGCTCGACCGGGCCATCACCCTGCGGGGCATGTCCGTCCAGGCCTGCCAGCTCGGGCATGTGCGCCAGGCGGTGGACCTGGCGACGGCCGCCGCCGGGACCGTCACCGGACCGGCCGTCCACCGGGCTTTCGTCCAGGGCCAGTTGGCCGTGGCGCACGCGCTCGACGGGCGGGTCGGCGACGCCGCACGGGCGCTCGGCACGGCGGAGCGGCTGCTCGACCGTTCCCCCGACCCGGTGTCCGCCGTCTCCGTCACCGGCCGCTACCACCAGGGCTCGCTGCTGCGTCACGAGTCGGCCGTACGGGAGATCCTGGGCGATCCCGAGGGCGCGCTGCGGACCCTGCGGGCGGCCGAGCACCACCGGCCGCCGGGCGAACGCCGGTCCCGGGCGGTGGTGCTGGCCGATCTGGCCGTGCTCCAGCTGCGGGCCGGGCGCCTCAACGAGGCCGTCGAGACCGGCTACCGCTTCCTCGACGACTATCCGCACCTGATGAGCGGGCGGGCCGACAAGGCGCTCGGTGATCTCCGTGCCCTGCTGCGTCCGCACGCCCGGCACCCGGCGGCCCGCGCGCTCCTCCTGCACAGCGCCCGGGTGGTCCCGGGCGGTGGCCCGCGCCGGGGCCGGTGAGGGGGGAGTCAGGACGGTGAGAGCCGCCTCGACGGCCACCGCCGCGCCCATGGTGTGCCCGAGCGCGCCCTTGGCGGAGGTCACGGCGCGGCGAAGGAAGACGGGGGCTTCGGAATGCCCGCGAGGCCCCCGTCGGCCAGGGAGAGTCCGCCGTCCAGGACGAGCGCGTGGCCGGTGAGGTACGAGGAGGTGGGCGAGGCGAGGAAGAGGGTGGCGGCGGCCACTTCGTCCGGGCGGGCCCAGCGGCCGAGCGACACATGGGCGAGGAGCCAGTCGCTGAGCGGCCCGCTGGTGTGGGCGAAGGAGGTCATGTCGGTGCGGGTCCAGCCGGGGCACAGGGCGTTGACGCGGATGCCTGTACGGGCCCAGGCGGCGGCGAGGGTCCGGGCAAGGGACACCTGCGCGGCCTTGGAGGCGGCGTAGGCCTCCAAGAGGGGGGCCGCGATGACTCCGGCGACGGAGGACATCAGGACGAGGGAGGCGCGCGGGGACTCGGCGAGCACGGGGTGGGCGGCCCGGCACAGTTCGGCGCTGGCGTGGAGGTTGACGCCGATGACCTGTTCCCAGCCGTGCCGGTCGCTCTCGGTGAAGGGGGCGACGACCGGGGTCACTCCGTCGGCGGCCGTCGGCAGGACGCCCGCGTTGTGGACGACGACGCCGAGCCCGCCGAGCGCGGCGGCGGCTCCCTCGACGAGGGCGCGGGCGGTGCCGGGGACGCCGAGGTCTCCGGCGAGGAGGACGGCCTTGCGGCCACGGGCCTCGACGGCGACTGCCGTCGCCGCCAGCGCCTCGGCGCTCCTGGCGGCGAGGGCGACGTCGCAGCCCGCGTCGGCCAGGGCCACGGCACACGCGCGGCCGATGCCCCGAGAGGCGCCGGTGACGAGGGCACGGGCGCCGTCGAGCCGGAAGGTGCCGAGGACGCCGATGGCGGGTCCCGGCGGCGGTGCGGGGGCGTTCATCAGCGGTCCTCGGGGAGGAAGGTTCCGGTGGGGTGCGCGGCGGGCGGCCGGATGCCGAGGCCGGAGCAGACGATGTCGTCGGGGAAGGAGAACAGCCCTTCCAGGAGCGGGAGATGGGGCAGCAGCCGGTCGCAGAGCCGGTCGGCCTCCGCCGCGACCGGCGCGAGGGCGGCCGGGACGAGGGTCCCGCGGGTGAGGAGTTCCCCGGCCCTGCGGCGGGCGGCGCGCAGGGCCGCGAGGGCGCCGAGGCCGTCGAGGGCTTCACGGAGCGGGGGGCCGATACAGGTGAGGTAGCGGCTCCCGGCCCGTACGACGTCCTCGGCGGCGAGCCGGGCGGCGTGCGCCTCGCCCAGTTCGCCCGCGAGGTCAAGCAGCGGGTTCCACCTCTCGAAGGCGTCGAGGTGGCGGCGGCCGTCCAGGGCGCCGCGCAGCCCGTCCGCGAGGGCGGCCTCGTGGGCCCGCAGGACCGTCGGCCACCAGGAGGGGTCGGTCGGGTCCGTGGGGTGCGGCGCGGGCGCCCCACTGGCGGCCTTCGGCCCCTGGGACTCGTACGGCTCAGGCTCGTACAGCTCGGGCTCGTACGGCCCAGGCGGCTCGTACGGCTCGGTGGCGAGGGCGCGGCCGAGGTCGTACAGGATGAGCTGGCTGTCGCCGCCCGCCGGGTCGAAGGCGTGCAGGAAGCCCCGGTACCCGGCCAGCCTGTTGGTGTCGACGAGCCCGTGGTGGCCGCAGCGCCGCTGACACACGGCGACGACCCGTTCCGCCTCGCGCACGGAGTACGCCTTGTAGGCGGACAGGTCCCTGCTGACGGCCGTCCACGGGGCGAGCCCCATGGCGTCGGCCGCCCGGCCCGTCGGTCCCCCGGGGGCGTCGAACAGCTCCTGGAGCAGTTCCCGGGCGCGGGCCGCCGCACAGCCGAGGGCGTACGAGTCCGCCAACGCGCCGAGCAGGGCGCGCTGTTGGCTCCGGTGGGAGAGGAGCGGCTCGCCGGAGGCGGGCCCGGCGAGGGTGACCATGCGGCGGGAGTGGCGCAGGGCGAGCACCGTGGACTGGCGGGCGAGCGCGGCGGCGGCGGACGGCAGGGCGCCCCACAGCTCGCGTCCCACGTCCAGGGAGCGCCGGAGGCGGGCGTCCGGGGAGCCGAGCGGGTCGGCGGGGGTCCCGTCGGTGTCCAGGGAGGCGGTGTCGCGGAGCCAGTGGCCGACCGGGACGCGCACCCCGTGGAGGGAGACATTGCGCAGGGTGAGGGGCAGGGCGCCGACCTCGACCGGCGCCGACCACGCCACGCCCGGGCGCGGGCCGTCGGCGTCGGCGAGTTCCACCAGGAACGGGAAGACCCCGCCCTCCCGGCCGCCCGCCTCGACGCGGGCGAGGACCACGGCGAGTCGGAGCTCCGGGGCGTCCGGGACCCCGGCGAACTTGGCGGCGGCGGGATCGGGCGTGTCCAGGACGAACTGTCCGTGTTCCGGGTCGTGGACGGCACGGGTCATCACCCCCGGATGACTGTTGGCCCGTCCGGTCTCGGTGATCAGGTAGCTGCCCCTGGCGTCTCCCCGGTCCAGCGCGTCGAGTGCTTCGCGGACTTCGGGCGTGCCGGTCGCCCCGGGGGCGAGCCGGACGAGGGAGCCGGAGCAGAGGACGGTGTGCGTGACGAGGTTCATGGCGAGGCGCGGGTCGGCGACGGCCGCCCAGGCGAGGGCGGCGGCGAGCGCGTCGGCGTCGGTGAGGAGCGTACGGGCGGGCGGCAGCGCACGCAGGAGGGAACGGAGCCGGTCGCCGAGGTACGGGTCGCGTTCCTCGGGCCGGACGGCGATCCGGTACGGGTGCCGGGCCAGGGCCTCGTGGACGGTGCGGAGGAAGCCGGGCGGGCAGTCGCCGTGCAGGAGCGGTCGGACGCCGGACCGGGCGGTACACGGGGGCAGGGGCGTGAGGGTCATCGTCGCTCCGGGAGGAGAGGGAGGTTCGTGGTGGCGCGAGGTGGCCGGACGAGGGGCGGCGGCCGGACACCAGAGGGCCCGCCGGACTCGGGACCGTCGACCGGGCCCTCCCCCGGGAAGCCGACAGCGGAGGACGCCTCGCCCGACGGACCGCCGGGGGCGGGGCCGCGCCCCGAGCCGGGACCGCAGCCCGGGCGCGGGCCGGTCCTGTGGCCGGGGCCTGAGCTCGAACCGGAGCCAGAGCCAGAACCCGAGCCGAGGCCGGAGCCGAGGGCCGAGCTTCTCGCACCCCGACCCGAACCGGAGCCCGAACCCGAACCCGAACCGGAGCCCACGTCCACACCCACGCCGACACCCGAACCCGATCCGGACCCAGCGGTGTTCGTCCCGGCCTGGGCCCCGGTCCCGGCCGCGCGACCGGGACCGGTACGCGCGTCCCGCGCGCGGGCGGGGCGCGGAACCGCGTCGGCTTCCGGTGGGCCCACAAGGCACGGAGCGGTGCACACCCTCTCCGAGAGGGCAGGACGCGAAGCCGTATGCGCCTCCCCCGCGACGGGGGCGCCGGAGCCCGTAGGCGCCTCCGTGACCGGAGTCCGACCGGGAGCCGCGACGGCCGGAACACCGTCGGACGCTCCCCCCGCTTCCCCGGTACGGACCCGTCGGGCGCCCCCATCCGCCGGACCACCGGCTGAAGCCTGACCCGAACCCATCGGAGCCGTGGCCGTAGCAGCCGTCTCCCCCGGGCGGCCCCCGGACCCGTGTTCCCTCAGGGCGCGGCCGGGGGCCGTCACCTTCGCCGGGGCCTCCCCGAGTCCCCCGTACACCGTGGTGTCTTCCGGCAGGACGCGGCGGGCCGCCCGGGTCAGGGTCGTGCCGGGGCCCGCCTCACGGAAGGTGTCGTGGCCCGTGGCGCGGGCGAGCCGCAGGACGGCGGGGAGGTGCGCGGGGCGGACCAGGCAGTCCGCGAGACGGCGGGGCAGGTCCTCGCCGGGCCGGTACGCGCGGCCCGCGACCGCCGAGAGGACGGGGAGCAGGGGCGGGCGCGGCAACCGGGTGCGGACGGCCGCGTGGAACCGGTCCGCCTGTGCGGTGAGTGCCGGATGGTGGGCGCTGGACGGCGGCCTGAGCCGTACGGCCGCGATCCCGGCGGCGGCCGCCCGCGCCTCCAGGCGGGCCAGCTCCCGCAGCGGCCCGGCGACGACGGTCTCCTCGGGGTGGTTGACGCACGCCACCACGAGGGCGCCGGTGTCCGTCGGGGCGATGAGCACGGCGGCGGTGACCTCGTCGCAGGCCATCAGAGTCAGCCCGCCCGGGGCGGTGGCCAGGACGCGGGCGAGCACATGGGCGAGCCCGGCTCCCTCGCGGACGGTGAGGGCTCCGGCGGCGGTGAGGGCCGCGATCTCTCCGAAGCTCACGCCGAGCACCGCGTCCGGGGTGCCGTACCGGTGGACGAGTGCGGTGTGGACGCTCATCGAGGCGCCGAACAGCGCGAGTTGTCCGGTGCCCATGGGTGCGGCGGCCAACTCGCGGGAGCCCGGCGGGTTCGGGCCCAGCAGCCAGGGCCGCAGTGCGGGCACACCGCGCCGGGTATGGTCCCGGTCGACGGCGGCGAAGGTCGCCTCGGCCGCCGCGTGCAGCGCCTCGTCCCGTGCCAGCGCCGCCGTGAACTCCCGTACCGGAAAGTCTCCCTGGGCCGGGAACATGTGGACCGTTCTCGCCATGTCTTCCCCCGTGGACACCGTCGTCCTCCGCGTCCACCCGTCGTACGGACGCCTGGTACCACGGTCGCGCCGGGGGCGGGGTGCTGGACAGGGCCCTCGGGCGGGGTCAGGGTGAGAACGGCGGGATGCTGAAAGCGGAGGGAGGGTTGCCGCCGGAGGCGCCGGGGGCGTTCGCCGACGAGTCCGGGGCGGGGGCTCCGGGTGGGTCGTCCGTCAGGCCCTGGGCAGGAACGCGGCGGGTCGTGACGGACCGCCTCACCGTGTCACTCGGGCCCAGCTTCCGCAAGGCGCACAGCAGTTGCTCGGCGAGCGGGCGCGGGGCATGGACGGTCTCGACGACACCGACGGCTCCGGCGGCGCGCAGCCAGCCGGGGTCCAGGTCACGGACGGACGTCACCGTGCGGACGGGGGTTCCGGGTGGCGCCCAGGAGGCGACGTCGGCGGCCTCGGGGTCGTCGGGGCGGGCGGCGATCAGCAGCAGGTCCACGAGCGCGGCGACACAGCGCACGGTGTCGCGCCGGTCGTCGGCCTCGTAGCAGTAGGTCCGGGGGGCCTGGGGCACGACGTGCCCGAAGCGGGCCCGGAGGACCTCCCCGACGGCGAGGGCGGGCCGCAGCGCCTGGCCGGGGACGAGGGCGAATCCGATCCGGTGCGGGTCGGGCACGGGGGTGGCCGCCGGGTCCGGCGCGGAGAGCACGACCCGGGGACGGGCCCGCTCCCCGTCGTACGCGCGGCCCGCGTCGGACCGGCCGTCCGCCGTCGCCCCGGCCTCCCCCCGCCGGGCCTCGTCGCCCGTCCCTCCCTCCTCCGCGGTCTCCGCTTCCTCCATGGCCTCCGCCTCCTCCGCGCCCTCCCTCAGCCGTTGCGCGGCGATCGTCCGGAGGGGCGCGGCGAGGACCACGTGTTCGCCCTGACGGGTGAGGCGGGCGAGTTCGCCGGCGGTGGCCCGGTGGCGTTCGCAGACGGCGTCCACGACGGTGACGCCGGGTGCGGCGGCGCGGTCCGCCGGGGACGGCGGCAGGGGGCCCACGACCCTCAGGTCCCCCGGGCGGGCCGGGCCCGCTTCCGCCGTCCGCAGGGCGCCGAGGCGGTGGAGTCCGTCGGTCACCGTCAGGCCGCAGCCCTCGGACCCGGCGACGACGGTACGGCCGCCGGGTGTGCTCCCGGCCCGCTCGACGGCGGCGAGGAGGCCCCGGGCGCCCTCGCACAGGGCTCCCTTCTCGGTGGTGACGAGCAGCCGGGTGCGCAGGGCGGCCGTCCACTCCTCGACGATGCGCCGGGCGGCGGCGACGGCGGCGTGGTCCGCCGGGTCGGCGAGCGCGGCGAATCCGAGCCGGAGTCCGGTGCCGAGTTCGTACGAGACGGCCCAGCCGGTGCTGCGGACGGGGGCGTCGGCGCACGGTCCCCGGGTTCCGGGGGAATCCTCCGGGAAGGCGCGGGCGCGCATCTCTCGGGGCGTCGCTTTCCAGCCGTTCCGTGCCGCGCTTCCGATGAGCAGGCCGGTCTCCGCGCAGGTGACGCGCTCGCGCGGGCCGTGGGAGAAACGGAGGGGAATGAGGATCTCGCCCGGCCCGCACTCCTCCGCCGAAACGATACGACCGACCATGCGAGTTCTGTTCACCGCGCGCCTCTTTCCTTTGTGGCCCGTTGTGGTGAATCCCTATCAGTCGAATTTCCGCGCAACAAATTTCCCGCGCCCAAGCGGGCGACGGAATTCAGTTCATCTACGCACTCGTTCCGGAGTTCCGTGTGCCCGGCCCGCGCGGCCGGGAGCACCCTCCGGGGCCGCTCCGCGGGAGCGCCCTCCGGGCGGGTCGCGTCCGGGCTCTCCGGCGCGGCCGGCGGAGGGGATGGTGACGTCCGGGCGGCTTCCGGCGCTCCGGCGCGCGTCGCCGCGCCCGGCGCATCGCCGCAGGTCGAGCAGATGACGTCCCGATCTTCAGACTGCCATTGTTCGGAGCGGAGTTGGGATGTTAGCGTCCCTGGCGACCAGCGGTGTTCGACGCTGGTGTGACGAGCGGAGCCCTCGGGTTCCGCACTGGGGAGCGTCGCCGTGGGGGGTGGAGTGGGTCCGCGAAGCATTGCCGTACTTCTGGATTTCGAACGTCGGGTCGTCCCTGTCGTGGACCGTCTGCGCGAGGTCCGGAGCGGTGGAGGAGACGGCGATCCACGGGTCGTCCTCGAAGAGTTGCGCACGGCTGTCCGTGGACTCTCGGGACTTATGCCGGAGCGTCAGATATCGGCGACACTCGACGACTTGGCGCGCTGGGGCGAGTCGGGTTGCGAGGGCGTCCCGGACTTCGACGCCACCCGGGACTCGGTGCCCGCGCCCGGGGACGGTGAACCAGCCGCGTACGTCGGGCCGGTGGTCCTGCCCAACAGTGACCGGCACGAGGTGCACATCGAGGCCTTCTCGGTGGTCCGGCAGGACCCGGACTGCACCCCGTACCTCCAGGACACCTATCCGCACCCGAAGGCCGTCTTCCAGTCGACCCGGCTGCTCTCGGCCTCGCGGGGTCTGCGGGAGGGCAACTGCGTGGTGTTCTTCCCGGAGAACATCCCGTCGGCGACCCGCTGCACCCACCAGAACTTCGCCTGGTTCTTCTTCGACCGGCACGTGGACATCTGGGCCCAGACGCTGGCGATCACCGAGCGGCTGTGCGGCCCGTCACCGTTCGCCGGGGACACCGGGCTCGTCTCCCCCGGCATCGACCCCGAGGACGTCTACCAGGCCAGGTGCGTCTGGGGGTACATGCACGACTACTTCCACCACACCGGTCCCCGGCCGCTCGACCAGCACCTGGCGCTGAAGACGAAGTGGCGGCCCGGCCTCCTGGAAGAGCTCAAGGTCGACATGAAGACGGCCATCGCCTGTTTCGAGGAGGACGTGCCGTACGGTCCGGTCGTCCTCGAATACGTCTTCCTGGAGCGGCTGTTCCGCTATCCGGCGCAGCCCGAGCCGCTGCGCAACTTCGACTCCGGCACCGGGTTCGCGCTCGGTACCTGGCTGGCGGCGAACGGACTGTTCACGATGGACGGTTCCGGGCGGCGGGCCCTGGGTCCGAAGGCGGAGATCGTGGAGTGCGTCCGTGAACTCGTCGGTCTGATCGAGGAGATCGAGACGACGGAGGACGACGAGGCCTACCGGACGCGGGCCGTCGACTTCCTGTACGGGACGCTGCTGCGCAGGCCCGAGTCGAAGCCGGACCGCTACGGCGGTCCGCTGGCACCGATCGGACTGTGGGGTTCCGAGGTACATGTCTGAGACAGCCCCGCCCGGGGCCCCCGCACCGACCGCACCGGACAGCGTGCTCCGTGATCCCGGTTTCTGCCGTCATGCCACCGGCCGGGTCGCGGTCGTGGAGTGGGAGGCCGCAACGGGCTGGTCCGAGCCGAGGATCGAGCCGTACGGGAACCTGGTCCTGGACCCGGCGACGCTGGGGCTCCACTACGGGCAGGCCGTCTTCGAGGGCATGAAGGCCTTCCGGGGCACGGACGGGTCGGTGGCCCTGTTCCGGGCGGCGGACCACGGCCGTCGCCTGGGGCTGTCGGCGGCGCGGCTCGCGATGCCGGAGATGCCGGTGGAGCTGTACGTACGGGCGTGCGCGGAGCTGGTCGCGGCGGAGGAGCGGTGGGTGCCGGGCGGCTACGGGCAGAGCCTGTACCTGCGTCCGCTGCTGCTCGCCACCGAGGCCGAGATGGGGCTGCGGCCCTCGCGGAGCTACCGGTGCGTGGTCCTGCCCTATCCCGCCGACCCCTGTTTCGGGAGCGGCTTCCGGCCGCTGGCGGTGACCGTGGCGTCGGACGCGGTCCGCGCGGTGCGCGGCGGCACGGGCGAGTCGAAGTGCGCGGGGAACTACGCGGCCAGTCTCCTCACCAGGACGGCGGCGCAGGCCGCCGGGTACGACGAGGCGCTGTGGCTGGACGGTCTGGAGCGCCGCTGGGTCGAGGAACTCAGCACCATGAACGTCTTCTTCGTCCGGGACGACGGGGACGGGCCCCGGCTGACGACCCCGCCGTGCGACGGCACGATCGTCCGGGGCATCACCCGGGACTCACTGCTGGCCCTGGCCGGGGACCTCGGGCTCCCGGCCGCCGAGGAGCCGACGGCCATCGACGACGTGCGGGACGGTCTGCGCTCCGGGCGGCTCACCGAGGTCTTCGCCTCGGGGACGGCGGGCGTGGTCGTGGCGGTCGGCAGGCTCGGTCTCGACGGCGGGGACCTGCTCGTCGGCGACGGTACGGAGGGCCCGGTGACCCGGCGGCTGCGGACCGCGCTCCTCGACGTCCAGCACGCACGTACACCTGACACGCACGGCTGGCTGCTGCCGGTCACCGGCGGCGCCGGAGCGACGGCCATCGAAGGCGGGGGACGACACGCATGAACGACAGCACGGGGCGCGGTAGGGGCCGTGGCGCGACGCTTCCGGCGGTGACCACGATCCACACCCTGGGCCCTTCCGGGACCAATCTGGAGAAGGCCGCGCACCACTGGTTCGCCGAGCGGGGCGTCGACGGGAAGGTGCTGCTGCACGCGGAGGTGGAGGACGGGCTCGACGTCATGGGCTTCGACGGCACCGAGGCCATCCTCGCGTGCGCCGTCTACCCCCGGCTGCACGACCTGGTCTTCCAGAACCTGCACCGTCTGGAGATGGCCGACAGCTTCCTCCTGGACACCCATGACATGGTCCTCGCGGGCCGGGCGGACGGCACCGGGGTCCGCACGATCGTGTCGCATCCGGCGCCCAGTTGTCTGGTCGAGGGCCGGGGCGCCGTGTCCCTGGCGAGCAGCAACTCGCGGGCCGCCGCCCTCTGCGCGGCCGGTGAGTTCGACGCCTGTGTGACGACGGGTCCCTCCGCCCGGGCGGAGGGACTGCGGGTGCTGGAGAACTTCGGCCCCGTGCCGATGGTGTTCACGCTCCATGTGGGCAGGCGCGGCTCCGCGGAAGAGGCGGTGTGATGGCCGGCGAGGCGAAGGATCCGGCGCCGTCGGCGGGCCGCCGGGGGCTGCCCGCCGCGTTCCGGGCACTGCGGGTCAGCGAGGCGGTGTCCTCGGCCGGTTCGCAGCTGACCCTGGTGGCGCTGCCCGTCCTCGCCGCCGCCGGTCTGGACGCGTCCCCATCGCAGATCGCGCTGCTCAGCGGGGCGCAGTTCGTCCCGGTGCTGCTCGTCACCCCGTTCGCGGGGCGGCTCGCAGACCTGCGGGACCGGGCGCCGCTGCTGTACGCCGCGCACTTCGCGCGGGCGGTGGTGCTGATCCTGGTGGTGGGGCTGTCCGCGGCGGCGTGGCTGGACTACCCGACGCTGTTCGCCGCCGCGATGCTGCTGGGCGCGTTCACCGCGCTCTTCGACACCGCCCTCCTCGCGTACGTCCCCGACACCGTGGACACCGAGGATCTGACCCGCGCCAACGGGCAGTTGGCGGCGGTCAACGCGGTCTCGCAGACGGCCGGTCCCGCCGTCGGAGGTCTGGTCGTGTCGGGGCTCGGTCCCGGTCTGGCCCTGGCGCTGGACTCCGTGTCGTACCTGTTCGGCGGGGCGGCGCTGCGGGCCCGCCGACAGCCCTCGCGTAACCGGGCGAGCAGGGAGAACGCGTCGATCCGCGCCGGGTTCGCCGCGGTCGCGGCGTCCGATCCGCTGCGTCGGCTGGTGGCGGCGGGCTCCCTGTTCAATCTGGCCGAACAGGTCGCCCTGAGCGTGCTGTTCATCGCCGTGGTGCAGGAGGCCGAGCACTCGGTCGCCTTCCTGGGCATCGGGTTCAGCGCGGCGGGCGTGGGCAGTGTGCTCGGCGCCAGGGCCAGCGCGCGGTACGGCGGCGGGAGCGGTGCCCGGTCATGGGTGTGGGCCCTGCTCGTCTCCCAGGCGGCGCTGCTCGCGGCGTTGTGGGCGCTGGGCCTCGGCCTCTGGGGTGCGGCGGTCTTCCTGGTGAGCATGTCGGTGTACGGCGCGGCCATGGCGTTCTACAACGTGCATTCGCTGACACGACGTCAACTGGTGTCGCCCGAGGGGATGCTGGGCCGGGTGAACGCGGTGTACCGCACGTTCGCCTTCGGGACGATCCCGATCGGCGCGGGCGCCGCGGCCCTCCTGCTGCTGTTCACGACGGCGGCGGTGGCGGCCAGCCTGGTGGCGGTCCTGAGCGTCGTCGCCACCTGGGTCCTGGCCCGGGGCACGTACACGACCGAGAGGCAGGACGAGGCATGGACGACCCCCTGACGCCGTTCACGGTGGGCGAGCTCGACCGCCTCGACCCCTCCGGGACCGGTGTGCCGTGGCTGGACGAGGCCGGTTTCTACACCTCCCGCCGCTGGACCGCCTCCCAGGAGGGCGACCGGGGCTTCGTCACGGCGTATCTGGCGGGCCGGGACACGACGAGCGGCCGGACCAGCGCCCTGGTGCCCTTCCACACGGCTTCCGGCGGCGACAGCAACCCGCTCTACAACGAGTCCACCCTGCTCGGGCACACCCCCGGGACGCAGGTGCTGGCCGGTTCGCGGACCGGCTACGACAACCGGGTGCTGCTGGACCCCGCGCTGTCCCGCGAGGAGCGCGCCGGGCTGCTCGGCTCCCTCTGCGGGCGGCTGCTCGACCGGGCCGAGGAGTACGGCGCGGAGCACGTGTCCTGGTGGTACCTGCCCGAGGCGGAGACCCGGGAGCTGGCCGCGCTGCCCGGCTTCGCGACGGTCGCCGCGCCCTGTCCTCCGACGGCCGCGGTCCTGCCGCGCGGCGCGGACTTCGACGCGCACGTGGCGGCGCTGCCCTCGTCCCGGCGTTCGCTGGTGCGGCGCGATCTCAGACGGCTCGCCAAGGGCGGCTACCGGTCGCGGACCGTGGTCGCCGACCCGGCGGAGCTGGAGCGGTACGCGCCGCTGGTCGTCCAGGTGCAGGCCCGGCACGGCGAGGAGCTCAGCGAGGAGGGCGCGGTGCGGTATCTGCTGCGCTGTCTGAGCGTCGGCGGCGCGGACGTGGTCGTCACCGAGGTGCTGGACGGGCGGGACCGGCTCGCCGCCTTCGCCCTGGGCATCGTCCACGGCCGGACCCTGCACATGCGGGTCTTCGGCTGCGACTACGCCGCCGGGCACGGTGAGGCCGGGGAGTACTTCGAGGCGACCGTGTACGGTCCGCTGCGGCTCGCCCTCGACCGGGGTCTCGACGCCGTGCACCTCGGGGTCACCTCGTACCGGGCGAAGTCCCTGCGCGGCGCCGAACTACGCCCGCGCCGCACCCTGTTCATGTCCCGCGCCGGCCGTCCGCTGCCCGTTCCCGCGCCCGACTGGGCGTTCCTCGGGGACGACGAGCGGTTCGTCGCCGGAGTCTCGTCGGAGGTCCTGCCGTGCTGATCGTCGTCCAGCCCCTGTCGGCGGGGGTCCGGCTCGCCGCCCGGGTGGTGGCGTCGGGGACGCCCTGTCTGATCCCCACCCAGTTCCCCGAGCTGCTCCCGCCGGAGGTCACGGCGGGCGCGACCGTCGTCGACTGGAGTCCCGACCGGGGCGTGGCGGAGCTGCTGCGGATCGTCGGGGAGTGCGGGGAGCGGCCGACCGGGGTCGTCGCGGGCTTCGAGTACGTGGTGCCGGAGAGCGCCGCCCTGGCGCGGGCCCTCGGGCTTCCGGCGCTGGGCGCGGAGGCGGCGGAGGCGGTGCGGCAGAAGGACGTGATGCGCCGCTGGTGCGCGGAGCGCGGGGTGGCCTTTCCGCGTTCGGTACTGGTGGAGCAGGGGGTGCCGGGGCCTTGTCCGCTGCCGTTCCCGGTGGTGGTGAAGCCCGTCGACTGCGGCGGGAGCCTGATGGTGAGCCTCTGCCGGGACGAGGAGGAGTACGCGGCGGCGTGCGCCGTGGTGCACGGGCCGGGCGAGGTGAGGTTCCATCCGAACCCCCGGCGGGCCGCGCTCGTGGAGGAGTACGTGGAGGGGCCGGAGTTCTCCCTGGACGGCTGGGTCGACGCGGCGGGGCCGCATCTGGCGAGCGTCACCACCAAGTTCCTCTCGGCGGAACCGGACTTCTTCGAGACGGGACACATCGCGACCGCTCCGGAGCGCTCGCCGCACGGCGTGGCCCTGGAGGAGTTCGCCCGGCGGGTGGTGGAGGCGTTCGAGCTGTCGGTGGGGCCCTTCCACATCGAAACGCGGATCGACCGCGACGGGCGGCCGGTGCTGATCGAGGTCGGCGCGCGGCTCGCCGGAGACAACATTCCCGAGCTGGTGCTCGCGGGTCCCGGGGTGGACCTGTGCGCGGCGGCGGCGGACGCGGCCCGTGGGCTGCGGCACGATCCCGGTCCGCTGTCGCCGGTGAGCGCGGGCCTCGCGTTCGTGACGACGCGGCGGGCGGGGCCGTACGCGGGGACGCTGACCGGCACCGCTCCGTTCACCGGGGCGGGTGAGTTCCGGGAGCTGGTCCCGGAGGCGGAGCCGGGCACGGTGCTCGATCCGGGCGACATCTTCCGCAACCGGGTCGCCCGGCTGCATTTCGAGGGAGCCCTCGACCAGGTCGAGCGTCTGGTCGCCTCGGTCATCTCAGAGGTGGAGGCCGACGTCGAGGGCGTCGGTCTCCAGGACAAGGAAGGTGCCCACGCATGAGCAACGAACTGGTGGTCACACCCACCGCCACCCCCCGTCCGAGGCCGGAGGCGGACGGGCCCGCCACCCCGGTCCTCACCGATCACGCCTTCTTCATGCGGTCGGGGAAGCGCCGCACCTGGCAGGGGCTCACCGTGGCCGACCGGGACGCGGTCCCGGCGCTGCGGCCCACCGCGGGCGCGGTCCTGGCCGGTCAGTCGGTCGTGGACACGTTCACCGCGTACCGTACGGCGGACGGTCCGATCGCCGTGTTCCGGCCGGACAGCCACCTCAAGCGGCTGAACAACGGCGCCCGCAGGCTGGCCCTGCCGCAGGTCGACTTCGACCGGGTGTGGACGGCGGTCCGCGCCCTGGTGGAGCTGGACCGGGAGTGGATCCCGGCGGGTCCCGGCGGGGCGCTGCACCTGCGCGCGGTCCTCGCCGCCGACGGCACGGGGCTCACGCCCGGCCCGGCGGACGCCTGCCTGTTCTACGTCCTGGCGTCGGTCGCCGACCCGGCGGCGGCGGGGCGGCCGGTGCGCGCGATGACCCTCGACGGCTACGTCCGGGCCTGGCCCGGCGGCACCGGGGACGTCAACGACGCCGGGTCGCTCGCGGCGGCGGTGGTGCCGGGCGAGGTCGCGGCGAACTACGGCTACGACCACGTGCTGTGGCTCGACGGGCCGCAGGGCCGCTTCGTGCAGCAGATCGGGAACCTCAACGCCTTCTTCGTGATCGACGGGGTCCTGACCACTCCGGCGCTCGACCGCACGGTGCTGCCCGGGGTGACCCGCGACTCCGTCGTGAAGCTGGCGCGGGACGCGGGCACCCGGGTCGTGGAGCGGCCGGTGGAGCTGGCCGAGGTGCTGAAGGGCATCGCGGACGGCACGGTCACCGAGTGCTTCGCCACCGGCGGCGGGGCGGGGATCGCGCCGGTGACGTCGCTGGGGCACCAGGGCGAGGAGCACCGGTTCGCCGCCGGGGAGACCGGTCCGGTGACGGCCCGGTTCCGGGGGCTGCTCGACGGCGTCCACCGGGGCGAGGCCGTCGACCGCTTCGGGTGGATGCGCCGGCTGACCGAGGTCGCGCCGGTCCACGCGTGAGGGCGTCACACCCCCTGTGACACGAGCCGCGGCGGGAACGCCGGGAACGAGACCGCGGAGGTACCGAGAATGGCGTACGTCGTCACCGACGAGTGCATCGGCTGCAAGTACACGGACTGTGTGGACGTCTGCCCCGTGAGCTGTTTCCACGAGGGCCCCGAGATGCTCTACATCGACCCCGAGGAGTGCATCGACTGCAACGCGTGCGTCGCCGAGTGCCCGCCCGAGGCCATCTGGGCGGACGTCGACCTGCCGGAGGAGAAGCTCCAGTGGATCGAGATCAACGGAGAGAAGAGCGCCCAGTACCCGGTCCTCCTCAAGAGCCGGGGTCCCCACGGGGAGCCCTCCAGCCAGCCTTCCTGATCAGAGAGTGGGAGCCGAGGCCATGACGACCTCTGTCGAGAACCCCTTCATGCTCGGGCTCGACTCGAACTTCTATCTGAAGGACGAGTTCGAGAGCCCCGAGAAGCGCACCAACGTCACCTGGTTCTACCCCAAGATCTGCGCCTTCCAGGACGCCCTCGACGACGAGGCGGAGAAGGCCGAGTACTTCTCGTTCCTGGAGCGGCAGTCCCACCCGGAGCAGACGGACATCCTGCTCTACTTCCACATCCCGTTCTGCGAGGCGTTCTGCAACTTCTGCGCGTGCTTCAAGGAGTCCGCGGCGAAGTACCAGGGCGAGCGGCAGAAGCGTTTCGTCCAGGCCATGGTGAAGGAGATCCAGCGCAACGCGCGCTCGAAGTACTTCCAGGGGACGAAGATCAAGTACGTCCAGTTCGGCGGCGGCACGCCCTCCGCGCTCGAACAGGACTCGATGGCCACCATCCTGGAGGCGGTGCACCGCGAGTTCGACCTCAGCGAGGTCGACGGCATCTCCCTGGAGGGCAGCCCGCTCGGGCTCTCCCAGGACGGCTACATCGAGATGCTGAAGTCGCTGGGCATCACCCGGATCTCCTTCGGCGTGCAGACCCTCGACGAGCAGATCCGGCGCAAGCTCACCATCAAGGCCACCGTCGAGCAGGTCCACCGCACGGCGGAGAACATCCGCAGGGCGGGCATCCGGACCTTCGCCCTGGACCTGATGTACAACCTGCCGGGCCAGGACGACGAGGTCCTCGGCCGGGACCTCCAGGGCATCTGCGCCGAGCTGCGCCCCAGCTTCGTGCAGACCTACCGGTTCAACCAGTGGGAGGGCACCCGGCTCGACCAGCAGATCCGGGCGGGCAAGGTCGCCGACGTGAAGCCGTCGGGCACCATCGAGCGCGAGCAGTACCGGCAGATCAAGGACGGTCTCGCCGGGTACGGCTACGACAAGCAGCTCCTGATCAACTTCTTCACCCATCTCGACGACTCGGGCGAGATCGGCCTCAACCACGCCTGCGGCGGCAACGGTTACCGCGCCAGCTACACCCTGGGCATCGGCCCCGCCGCCGAGAACTACATGGGCGAGCGCAGCTACCGCAACCACACCGACGTGGACCGGTGGATGCGGGAGGTCGAGGAGGGGATCATCCCCATCGAGCAGGGCCGCATCTGCAGCGAGGACGAGGTCGAGAACCGCGTCATGGTCTTCTTCCCCGTCTTCGGCACGGTACGGAAGGAGGACGTCGCCAACTTCGAAAAGTACCGCCGCGAGGTGGACTGGCTCGTCGAGGGCGGCTACGCGGTGGAGACCGACGAGGACCTGACGCTCACCGAGGTCGGCCGGGAGAACGCGGGCAACATCGCCTTCCTCTTCTACTCCGACGAGGAGAAGGCGCGGGCCCGCCGCACCATGTACCTCTCGCTCAAGAACAAGCGCAACCCCTTCCACCAGGACGCGCAGAACATTCCCAGGACCCCGCTGTTCCTGCAGACCCGGCCGAAGACCGCGGACGAGACCGCCCCGGCGAAGACGCCCGGCGAGGGTCCCGCCGCGCCCGAGAGGAGCTGAACCGAGGGTGAGCGACCGCAAGAACCGGGCGGACATCGAGGACGACCTGCGCGGGGTCATCGCCGAGATCTTCCCCCATCAGAAGGTCGAACTGGCTTCGGACACGCCCCTGTTCAACGGCGGTCTCTCGCTGAACTCGACCCAGATGATCGAACTGACGCTGGCCTTCGAGACGTTCTACGACATCGAGCTCGAACCCGAGCTGCTGACCGTCGAGAACTTCGCGACCCTGGGCTCGCTGTCCGAGCTGCTCGACGAGCTCCTGGACGACGAGGTGTCCCCTGTCTGAGATCTCCACGGCGGGAGCGGGGCCGCACCGGCCCCGCTCCCGGGCGGACGCGCGGATCGTCCTGATCCACGGGAACGCCGGAGCGAGCGTCGAGGGCATCTGGTTCCCCTATCTCAAGCGGGAGCTGGAGGCCCTCGGCCACCGGGTGGTGGCGCAGACCTTCCCCGACCCCATCAAGGGGCGGCTGCGGTTCTGGCTGCCGTACCTCACGGACGTCGTACGGCCGGACGAGAACACGGTGATCGTCGGGCACTCCTCCGGGGCGCTCGCCGCGTTCCGGTACGCCGAGACGGCGCCGCTGCTCGGCACGTTCGCCGTGGCCGGACACCACACCGACTGCGGCTACGAACTGGAGCGGCGCAGCGGGTTCTTCGACCGGCCGTGGGACTGGGACGCCATCCGCGCCAACCAGCGGTTCATCGCCCAGTTCCACTCGAAGGACGACCCCTGGGTGCCCCTGGAGGTCGCCGAGGAGCTGCACGGGCTGACCGGCAGCGACCTGACCGTGCTGGACGGCATGGGCCACTTCGGCTCGTACGAGCAGCGGATGGACACCTTCCCGGAGCTGCTCGAAGCGATCAGGCTCCGGCTCGACTCCCCCCTCACCTGGCAGGAGGACCGATGAGCGGACGGGCGGAGGGCGGTGTCCCCGTGTACGCCGACGAGATCCTGGAGGCCCGGTCCACGAGCGAGGCCACGGCCGTGGTGGCGCTGGACACCGGCGAGACGGTGTCGTACCGGACGCTGGCCCGGCGCACCGAGGCCCTGACCGGGCTCCTCGCGGCGCTCGGTGTCGGCAGGAGCTCGACCGTCGCCCTGGTGATGGACAAGTCGATCGCCTCGGTGACGGCGATGTGGGCGGCGCTGCGGCTCGGCGCCCGGTACGTGCCGGTGGACGAGTCGCTGCCCGCCGCCCGCGTCGCGCTGCTGCTCGCCCGGTGCGAGCCGACCGTCACCCTCGTCCACCCTGGCCACCGGGCGCTCCTCGACGGGGCGCCGGCGGGGCGGGTGGTGACCGTCGGGGACGGCCCCGGGGAGTGGGACCCGGGGGCCGAGTCCGCTCCGCGTCCGGGGGCCGACCCGGCCGGGCGCGACCCGGACGACGCCGCGTACGTGGTGTTCACCTCGGGTTCGACGGGCTCCCCCAAGGGTGTCGTGATCAGCCACCGGGCGCTGTGCGCCTTCCTCTCGGGGGCGCAGGAGACGGTCGGCTTCGAGGAGGGGATGCGCTTCCTCAATGTGGCGCCGCTGTTCTTCGACGCCTCCGTCGTGGACCTCTGGTCGACGTTCCTGGTCGGCGGGAGCGTGCATCTGCTGCCCCGGCTGCGGATGCCGACGCAGATCACCCGGGCGGTCGAGGAGTGGCGGATCACGGACACGCTGCTCGTCCCCTCGGTGATCCGGATGCTGGTGGGCCGCTTCAGCGACGCGGCCCGCCGTGACCTCGGCTCACTGCGGCGGCTCTGGTTCGGCGGCGAGTCCTGCCCGGTGGCGGTGCTGCGCGCGTTCGCCGAGCGGGTGCCGGGTCTCACGTACGTCCACGGGTACGGGCCGACCGAGACCACGCACAGCGCGACGCTGTTCCTGGTGGACGACATCGCCGGGTACGAGGAGGAGTTCCTCCCGATCGGCGGGCCCCTGCCGTCGGTGGACGTGCTCGTGGTCGACGACGCCCTGCGGCCGGTGCCGGACGGGGCCACCGGGGAACTGCTCATCGGCGGGCCCCAGGTGATGACGGGGTACTGCGGGGAACCCGCACGCACCGCCGCCGCCGTGGTGGAGCCGCTGGGACCCGGGGGCGGCCGCTACTACCGCTCCGGCGACTACGTCCGCCGCCGCGCGGACGGCGCGCTCGTGTTCCTGGGCCGCCGCGACGACGCACTGAAGATCAACGGGAACCTCGTCCACCTGTCGGAGGTCGAGGCGGCGACCCTCGCCGTGCCCGGGGTGGGCGACTGCTGCGCGGTGCCGGAGGAGCACGCCCTGACGGGCCGGGCCATCACCCTCTTCGTCCTGGGCGGCGGACCCGGTCCCGGCGACGGGCCCCCGGGGGAGCCGGAGCTGCGCCACGCCCTGGCCCTGCGGCTGCCCGACTACATGCTGCCCGCCCGGATCACCTTCCTCACCGACGAGGACGTGAACCTGACCCCGTCCGGCAAGCTCGACCGGCGGCGCCTGCGGGCGCTCACGACCGGCTGAAGGGAAGGCACCCATGGTGGAGGAGGAGTTCGCCCGCTTCGAGGAGCGCGGCACCCTCACCGTCGTCCCCCGCTCGGCCGGCGGACGGCGGATCGGCTCCGACCCCGGGCAGCTCCTGCGCCACCCCGTGACGGAGTTCCTGCCGCCCCCGGGGTCCGTGGACCGGCTCGCCGACGCGTACGCCCGCGAGGGGCTGCTCGTCGAGGCCCGCACCGGCGCCGGACTGACCGTGTCCGGCGGGAACACCCTGCTCGCGGAGGTCTTCGGCAGGCCGGTCCGCCCGGTCCGCAACAAGTACATCCGGGGTTCCGTACGGTACGAGACCCGGGCGGCGGGCCCCCTGCGTTCCCGTGTGCTGCCCCAACTCGTCGACGACGTCCAGGTCCCCAGGTCCGGCTTCGAACTGGCGGTGAGCGCCACGCCCCCGCTCCCCCGCACCGACCGCTTCCTGCGGCTCCCGGAGGACGCGGTACGGGTCGCGGGCGCCGGGCCGCTGCACGCCGCCGGGATCAGGGGCGACGGCGTCCGGGTGGTGATGGTCGACACCGGTCTCTACGCGCATCCGCACCACCGGGCGCACGGCTACACGACGTCCGTGGTGCCCGCGCTGGCCGCCTTCGACCCCGCCGCCGACGAACGCGGCCACGGCACGGCCATGTCGGCGCTGCTGCTGGCGGTCGCGCCCCGGGCCGAGCTGACCATGGTGAAGATGGCGAACGAGGGCTTCTCGTTCCCGCTGGCGGCGTTCCAGCGGGCCGTGCAGCTGGCCCCCGACGTCATCTCGTGCAGCTGGGGCACCCTGCGCGCCGAGCCGCAGCTGCACCTGGAGGTCGCCGACGCCGTCCGGCGGGGCATCACCGTCCTGTTCGCGGCGGGCAACGGCTCCACCGACCGGCCCTCCGCCATGTTCCAGTCGGTGGCCACGCCCGGCGCGCTCACCGTCGGCGGGGCGCACCTCTCCCCCGGGGGCGCGCTGCGCGCGGCCGACCTGGCGTCGAGCTACCGCTCGGCGGTGTTCCCCGGCCGGAGCGTGCCGGATCTGTCGGGTCCCTGCGGACTCCTTCCCCACGGCGACTACATCGTCTTCCCGACCCAGCCGGGTTGTCTCTTCGACCGGCGCAACAGCGCGTACGACGGGACCGCCCCGGACGACGGCTGGCTGGTGTCCAGCGGGACGTCGGGGGCGACGGCGTACGCGGCGGGCGTGGTGGCGCTGGCGGTGCAGCGGGGTGTCGGCGGGGGCCGTGCCCTACGGGCGGAGGACCTGGCGGACGCCTGTCTGCCGGTCACCGAGGGGGTGACGTCCACCGGGGACGCCTGCGGGGGCAGCTGCCCGAACAAGGCGGTCGGCCTGGGCCTGCTGACGGCGGGCGGACGCGGGGCCTGAACGGCCCGCCCGTGTGGGGCCGCGAGCCCCGCGGGCGGGCCCTTCCGTGTGTCCGGGCCCGCCCCGGACGGCCCGGGGCGGGCAGCCGCCGGACCGTCGGGGCGCGGTCCCGAACGGGGCGCACCGTCGGGAGCGCGGTCCCGGACGAGGTGGACCGTCGGGGCGCGGTCTCGGACGCGGCGCACCATCGGGAGCGTCGTCTCGGACGAGGTGTCTCAGACGAGGCGGTGCATCCAGCCGTGCGGGTCCTCCGCCCGGCCGAACTGGATGTCCACCAGTCGGCGGCGCAGCCGCATGGTCACCGAGTCCTCGGCGCCCGTGTCCGGGGCGACGACCTCGCCGCCGTCCCACACCAGCCGTCCGACCGGGGTGACGACGGCGCCGGTGCCGCAGGCGAAGACCTCCCGGATCGCGCCGGTCCGCGCCCCTTCCTGCCACTCGGTGATCGGCACGGGCCGTTCCTCGACCTCCAGGCCCGCCTCCTTGGCGAGGGCCAGGATGGAGGCGCGGGTGACGCCCTCCAGGATCGTGCCCAGTTCCGGGGTGACGAGCCTGCCGTCGTCGGTGACGAAGTAGAGGTTCATCCCGCCGAGTTCCTCGACGTACCGGCCCTCCGCCGCGTCCAGGAAGCAGACCTGGTCGCAGCCGTGCTCGGCGGCCTCCCGCATCGGAGCGAGGCTCGCCGCGTAGTTGCCGCCGCACTTGGCGGCGCCCGTACCGCCGCGCCCGGCCCGGGTGTAGTCGGTGGAGAGCCAGATCGACACCGGCTTCACCCCGCCCGAGAAGTACGGGCCGACGGGCGAGGCGATCACCATGTACGTGACCTCGGCGGCGGGCCGTACCCCGAGGAAGGGCTCGGAGGCGAACATGAACGGGCGCAGGTACAGGCTCTGTTCCTCACCGGTCGGCACCCAGTCGCGGTCGGCCCTGACGAGTTCGGTGACCGATTCGAGGAACGCGGACACCGGGAGTTCCGGCAGGGCGAGGCGCCGGGCCGAGCGCGCGAACCGTTCCCCGTTGGCCTCCGGACGGAAGGTCCACACCGACCCGTCCGCGTGCCGGTAGGCCTTCATCCCCTCGAAGATCTCCTGCGCGTAGTGCAGGACCGCCGCCGCCGGGTGCATGGGGATGGGGGCGAACGGAATCACGGCCGCGTCGCCCCAGCCGCCGTCCTCCGTCCACACCGCGCGGGCCATGTGATCGGTGAAGTACTGGCCGAACTTGGGGTCGGCCAGGATCTCGGCGCGCCGCTCGGGACCGGCGGGACGGGGGTGGGACTGAAGCGTGAACCGCAGACTCATCGCGGGGACCCTCTCGGTCGGCGCTCGGTATCGGCGCGCGCGTGCTCCATCATGGGTGACGGCACGGCACCATATCGGCCGATCGCGCGGCGGAGCAAGAGAGTTGGATCTTGGCATGATGATCGGATCGATGAGCGGCGGCGAGGCCGCGCGGAAGGCCGACGGGAGTCTCGGGGAGAGCGGCCGGGACGTCGGGGAGGCGGCGGCGCGGGCGGCCCGCGCCCTGATCGGCAGACGGGTCCTGAACGTGGGCACGGACCTGGTGGAGGTGGACGAGATGCGGGCCGTCCTGGAGCGTCAACCTCGCTTCGCGGAGCGGGTGTTCACCGAGCAGGAACGCGCCTACTGCGGCATCCCGGCGGACTGCGCCGAGCGGTACGCCGTACGGTTCGCCGCCAAGGAGGCGGTGCTCAAGGCGCTGGGGGTGGGCCTCAACGGTTCCGTCCTCACCGAGATCGAGGTGGTCCGCGACCCGTCCGGCAGCCCCTCGCTGCGACTGACGGGCCGCGCCGCCGCGCTCGCGGAGGAGGCCGGGGTGCGCTCCTGGCTGATCACCCTCACCCACACCCGCACCCTGGCCCACGCCTTCGTGGCAGGACTGTACGAGGACTGACCCGGTGCCGGACCACGACCCCGGGGGCCCCGGCCGGGCCTGATGGGCCGACGCCCGACGGTGTCCCGGGAGCAGGGCGCACGGGCCGGGGCAGCCGTCGTGCGCGCCCGGCCGGGGCCGTCGGCGCAGCCCCCGAACTCGGTCCGGGTCCGGTTCAGGACACCCGCCGTTTCCCCCGCGGTTCCCCGCGCGTCGCCGACGGCCCCGGGGTCCTGGTCGGCGCCCCGTTCGGCGTAGACGGCGGAGGTGTGCGCCTGCCTGAGAACGGGCACCACGGCTTCGAGTGAGACCGTCACGCGGTGGATCCTGGCACGGGGTACTCACAGCCCCTCAAGGGACCATCAGGACGATCTGCCCCGGAAAGTCCGTCATACATCGCTTCCTATGGCCGTACACCGCGTTGAGTCCGGCGTGGAGAGACGCGCAGCCGCACGGGGCATCGGCACCCCGCAACCACCACCCCGGCAGAGGGAACCGACCGGCCCTCCGCAGGACCCGCACGCCCGGCACCGGGCGGCCGTGCGCCCCCACGACCCTTCGGCAGCCACCCCTCGGTACGGAGCACACCACGGCCCTCCATCGCCTTTCGGCCACCCCGAGAGCCCGTCACCGTCCCTAAGGAAACCTCTGTGAGAAGTCTCAGAACGCTTGCCGCGACGCTCGCGACCGCGGCGGCACTCCTCTTCACCACCCTCGTCTTCCCGACGCCTGCCGCCGCCGACACCGTGCCCGTCGACACTCCGCAGAGCCTGCGGTACGTCACCTACAACATCTGCGGCCACTCCTGCCCCGAGCGCAAGGGTCCGGCCCCGGGGGGCTACAGCAACGCGCGACGGATCGCCGCCGTCGTCGCTGAGGCGTCCGGCCCCTGGAAGGCCGACCAGATCCATCTCCAGGAGGTCTGCCGGCAGCAGTACGACGAACTCGGCGCCAAGCTCGCTCCCCTGGGATTCAGCGGGAATTTCGCCGCCACCGTCACCGACAAGGCGACGGTCTGTGGCGGCCAGGCGTACGGCGTCGCCGTCTTCGTCAAGGGCACCGTCGTCCGTACGGCGACGATCGAGCTGACCCAGAGCAACGAGAGGGAGCTCATCCGCGTCCCCTGCGTGCAGAGCCTCTACCGGTCCAGGCTGAGCTGGGCCTGCTCCATCCACCTGTACTGGGACAACAACTCCCTGCGTGACGCCGAGGCCGCGGTCCTGCGCCGACAGGCCGAGAGCTGGGAGCGGGCCGGGACCCCGGTCGTCCTGGGCGGCGACTTCAACGGGTTCCCCAACGAGAACTTCATGGACGGCTTCTACCGCCCCGCGCTCGGCGGCGGCGCCGAGGGCGTCTTCGACGAGGCGGACCAGACCGACAACAACCCCCGCAACACCCCGGCGTGCGCGGCCGGTACCGCGCTCTGCCGTGGTGGCGAGCCGACGTTCACGGGCCCCGGCTGCCCGCCCGTCACCGTGCCGGAGACCCTGACCGACTGCAAGATCGACTACATCTTCTTCAGCTCGCGCCACTTCAAGCACATCGTCGGGGACTCCATGCCCCTCGACAACAGGGTGACGGACCACCGCATGGTGCGCGGCGCGGCCGACTGGCTCGGCTGACCACTCCCCGGTAACCCCGACCGGTGGGGCGAAGCCCTCCGTACGGAGGGCTTCGCCGTACCCACCGCACAGGGGACGTCGACCCATCCCGCCACACGATTCTGGGAGCGCTCTCAGCGGCCCGGGGCTGCGGATATCATCCCCCGGGGGCGCGCACGGCCGCCCGCCGTGCGACGCAGCCGAGGAGCGCCCGACTTGTCCGAGCAGACCACGGGGTCACGCCCCACGCTGGAAGCCGTCGCCGCGCGCGCGGGCGTGTCCCGCGCCACGGCCTCCCGGGTCGTGAACGGCGGTGCGGGTGTCCGCGCCCCACTGGTCGAGAAGGTCCGCAGGGCCGTCGAGGAACTCGGTTACGTGCCCAACCACGCGGCGCGCACCCTGGTCACCCGCCGCAACGGCGCGGTGGCGGTGATCATCGCCGAGCCCGAGTTCCGGATCTTCTCCGACCCGTTCTTCGAGCAGCAGGTACGGGGCATCAGTCGTGAGCTGACCTCGTACGACGCCCAGTTGGTGCTGCTCTGGGCGGAGGGTCCTGGCGATCACGACCGGATCGCCCGCTATCTCGGCGGGGGGCATGTCGACGGGGCGCTCGCCTTCTCCCTGCACGGGGAGGACGCGCTGCCCGGCGTGATCGGCCGGGCCCGGGTCCCCGTGGTGCTCGGCGGGCGTCCGGCGCCGGGGACCCCCGGGGTGCCGTTCGTCGACTGCGACAACCGTGGCGGCGCCCGGGAGGCGGTACGGCATCTGGTGGGTCTCGGCCGCCGGAACATCGCGCACCTCTCGGGGCCCCAGGACCAGACGTCCGCCCTCGACCGGCTGCACGGCTACCGCGACGTCCTCGTCGACGCCGATCCCGCCCTGCTGTGCCAGGGCGACTTCACCGAGGAGAGCGGTGCGCGCGCGATGGCGGAGCTGCTCGACCGGCGGCCGGACGTCGACGGGGTGTTCGCCGCCAACGACCTGATGGCGGCCGGTGCGTTGCTGACCCTGCGGGAGCGGGGGCTGCGGGTGCCGGAGGACGTGGCGGTGGTCGGTTTCGACGACATGGCGTCGGTGGTCCGCAGGACCGACCCGGCCCTGACGACGGTGCACCAAGACGTGGAGGGCATGGGCCGGCTGATGGTGCGGCTGCTGATGAGGCTCCTCGACGGGACCGGCCCCGGCGTCCCCGCCTCCGTGATCACCCCCACGTCCCTGGTCCGCCGCGCCTCGGCCTGAGGACCCGCGCACACCAGCGGGCGAGGGCGGCGGCCCGGGGTGTCTCCCCCGGGCCGCCGCCCCTTTCCCTCCGCGCCGTGCGGTCAGCCGTACGGGATCACGAGCACCGAGCGGTCCGTGCCCGTCTGGAGCCGGGAGTCGGCGTTCCCGATGGCGCTCCACACTTCCAGGCGGACGGTGCCGCCGCGCAGGTCGGCGAGGGTGCCGGTGGTGGACCGCAGTCCGCGTGCCTGGCCGTACTCCTCCCAGCCCGCCACCGGGTCGGTCGCGAAGTACTGGTAGGTCTCGGTGCGGTCGAAGGTGCCGTCGCCGGTGAAGTCGTAGCTGATCCTGGCCTGCTGGCCGAGACCGACGGCCGTACCGGCGTCGACCTGGAGGCGGAAGGCGGTGGAACCGCCGCTCCTGAGCGTGCCGTCGACGTTCCGGGCCTGGTAGACGAGGGGCCGGTTCGGGGTTCCGTCGTAGGTCCCGCCCTGCGCCGAGGGGACGGTGTCGCTGACGGCCGTCGTGCCGGTGGCCGTGGTGAGCGTCCCCCCGGTGCGGAGCTGGAAGGTGTTCCCGGTCGGGGGCTCGGGGTCGGGTCCCGGGCCGCCCGTGCCGGTGCCGGTCACGGTGGAACGGGGCGGTACGGAGAGAGACTTGCCGTCCGAGAAGGTGACCGTGCGGGTGGTGGAGCCGTGGTTGTGGGCGGCGTACGTCCGGGTGGCGCCCTTGGTGAAGACGGCGGAGGTGGGGACGGAGCCGGTGACGGTCGCGTCGGGTGCGCCGAGGGTGTCGAGGGCGGTGAGCCAGTGGTAGGTGTGGGCCTTGGACTCGCCCGCCTCCGGGGTGTATCCGGCGTTGCCCGCGTCCCACTTGGCCTTGGCGGCGGCGGGGTCGGCAAGGGACTGGAACTCCCACAGGATGTCCCGCCATTCGACGGCGGGACCGCCGTTCTCGCGTTCCATCTCGGCGATGTTGCGCCGGATCGCCGCTTTGTGTCCGCCGAGATGGAGCGAACCACCGGTCACGGGAAGGACGTTGATGCCGTGGATCTCCTCGGGGTTGGCGGTCCACCAGGTGGCGTACGCGCCGCCGCTGCCCCAGACCATGCCCACGGTGTCATGGGCGAAGGAGCCGGGGAAGACCTGCTGGTCGGCGTCGAACCAGTACTGGGCGACGGCCTCGCCCTCGGTGGTGAGGAGGTAGGCGCCGAGGTCGCGGAGCGCGGTGTCGCCGGTGGCGGAGCCCCAGAGGACGAGGGCGGCGCTGAGGTTGGTGGACTCGGAGGAGGACTCCTGGTTGTTCCCGGCGGCGAAACCCTGGTGGCCGCTGGCCCAGCTGTGCCCCGCGTAGACGTCGAAGCCGCGCAGGAACGGGAAGGCGGTGTCGGTGCGGCTCGGGTTGGCGGTGTCGCGGACCAGCGTCCTCACCATGGTGCCCCAGGCCGAGTCGGCGGCCCAGCCGGGGTCGTACTGGGCGACGATCGCGGCGGCGTACACGTAGTAGCCGTAGTGGAAGTGGTGGTCGTTGAGCTCGGTGTCGCTGCCGTAGGAGGCCGGGTATCCGGTGAGGGTCTTCCAGACGCGGTCGTACGAGAACTCGTTGGCGCCCCCGGCGGTGAACCAGTCCTGGAGGCGCCCCTTCATCTGGCCGAGGAGCTTGTCGCGGAGCGCGGTGTCTCCGATCTGGTCGGCGAGCGGCACCAGTTGGGCGAGCTTGCCCAGCGCCTTGCCCGTCCAGTAGGTGTCGACGGCCCCGGAGAAGGGGTCTGCCGAGTTCGCCACCTCGGCGAGATGGCCGCGCAGTCGTGTGGTGTCGGCTCCGGTGCCGCCGGGCAGTGCGGGCAGGACGGCGGCGGAGCGCTGGGAGGTGCTGAAGGAGGCCGCCTCGCGGACCTTCATGGTGCCGCGCGGCGAGACGTAGGTGTACGGGGTGAGCGGGTCGGTGGTGTGCAGCCACTGGTGGCGGTAGAGCGCCTGGAGGGTGCCGCGTTCGGCGCCCTCCTTCGCCTCGGTGGTGAGGGAGTAGGTGGCGCGGACGGTTCCGGCGTCGTAGGCCCAGTTCACGGTGGAGCCGGTGACGAAGCTGTACGCGTACTTCCGGTAGGTGGCGAGGGCGTCGGTGGACGGCAGGACGGCGACGGAGAAGTAGTCCCGGCCGCCCAGCCCGGCGGTGACGGTCGTGCCGGAGACGGTCCAGTCGGTGCCGGTGGGCGAGAAGAGGGCGTAGTGGTGGCCGGCGACGGTGATGCCGAGGACGTTGCCCTGGTCGGCGAAGACGGCGGGCGGCGCGGCGGTGGTGATCCGGGCGTCGCCGCCGGTGCCCTTCGCGTACACGAAGGGCAGGCCGTGGCCGATGGTGGTGCGCAGGGTGCGGGTGCCGTCGGACCAGTAGGGGGTGACGGTCCAGTCGGACCAGGCGTCGGCCTTGGTGTCGGGCGAGTTCAGGCCGGTGAGTCCGAGGGTGAGGTCCCGCTTGTGGGGGAACTCGTACTGGCGTCCGTCGCCCACGATCGCGGGGCTGGTCGGATAGCCGACCTCCAGGCCCCCGGCGACGGCCTGGTAGGTGAGCGGATGGCCGTACATGGGGGTGGACCAGGGGTTGTCTCCGTACCGCTGGAAGGCGAGGGAGGACCACCAGTCGTTGGTCGGGACCGGCTTGCCCTGGGCCGCGGCGGTGACCTTGGGAGTGACCGGCGCGCCGGTGTTCGTTGTCGGGCCGGAGGCTCCGGCGGGCCGGGTGTCGGAGTAACTTCCGGCGCCCGCGGGGACGGTGGCGGCCACGGCCGGGGTCGCGGCGGGGCCGAGCCCGAGGGCGGCGAGGGCGGAGACCAGGACCAGCGCGGCGGCGGGCCTGGTGCGGGGGGCTGGCATGTGCGGCACCTCATGTCGTCGGGACGAGTGGGGGCACGGGGACACACGGGCAGGCGACCGCACGGGAGGAGGACCGCGAGGAGTCCCCGGTGGCCTCCCGGCACCTTCGGTCGCCTTCGGACTTCGGTCGCAGGTTTCGGTCGCAGGTCTTCGGCCGTCGGTCGTCGGCCTTCAGTCGTCGGCCTTCAGTCGTCGGCCGTCGGCCGTCGGCCAACGGCCGTCTTCGGTGGTCGTCGCTCGTCTTCGAGTGTTGTCGAGAGCGCTCTCAGAACGCCGGAAACGTAGAACCGTCGAAACACGCGTGTCAAGAGAGTGAACACAAGCGGCAGTTGACACCGCTTCTCGTCCGTTACGCCTTCGAGCCTTGACGGATCGCCTTCTTCACGGGCACGCTCCCCCGCATGGTTGAGAGCGCTCTCAGTCGCTCAATCCCATCGATCCGCTCCCCAGGGGCCGCCTTCGGGCGCTCCCGTCCGTCCCGCCCCGCCCGCTTCCGGAGCCGAGGAGGCTTCCCCCATGCCCATCGCCCGAGCCGCCATCACCGTCCGTTCCGCCCCGGCCAGAAGAAACGCCGTCCGTCTCGGCGCGGTCACGCTCGCCGGGACCCTGCTCGCCGCCTGCGGATCCTCCGGGGGCGGCGCCGCCGACGGAGCGGGAGGCCGGATCACCCTCACCGTGGACCTGTTCGGCTCCTTCGGGTACAAGGAGGCGGGTCTGTACGCCGAGTACGAGAAGCTCCACCCCGGCGTCACCGTCAAGCAGACCGACACCGAGGACGAGAACGACTACTGGAAGTCCCTCCAGACCCGGCTCGCCGGGGGCGGCGGCCTCGCGGACGTGCAGGGTGTCGAGGTCGGCCGGATCGCCTCCGTCGCCCAGCAGCAGTCCGACAAGTTCGAGGATCTGAGGAAGTACGGCGCCGAGGGCCTCAGGAACGAGTTCGCCCCGGCCAAGTGGGCCGCCGCCACCGGGCGCGGCGGCGAGGTCCTCGGCCTCGGCACCGACGTCGGCCCCGAGGCCATGTGCTACCGCACGGACCTCCTCCGGCAGGCCGGACTCCCCACCGATCGGGCCGAGTTGGCGAAGAAATGGGCGACCTGGGACGGCTATCTGGCCCTCGGCAAGCAGTACAAGGCCAAGGCGCCCGGCAGGAGCGCCTGGCTCGACAGCGTCGGCAGCCTGTACTCGATCATGATCGGTCAGGAGAAGGAACGGTACTACGACGCCTCGGGCAAACTGATCTGGGAGGAGAACCCCGCCCTGCGCACCGCCTGGGACCATTCTGTGAAGGCGGCCCGGGACGGGCTGAGCGCCAAGCTCGACCAGTGGTCCCCGCAGTGGAACCAGGCGTTCGCGGCCGGGTCCTTCGCCACCATCCCCTGCCCGGCGTGGATGCTCGGCTACATCAAGGGCCAGGCCGGTGAGAGCGGCAAGGGCAAGTGGGACATCGCCGCGCTGCCCGGCGGCGCCGGGAACTGGGGCGGCTCCTACCTCACCGTACCCAGGGCCGCGAAGCACAAGAAGGAGGCGTACGAGCTGATCAAGTGGCTCACCGCACCCGAGCAGCAGCGGCGCCTCTTCGAGAAGCAGGGCAACTTCCCGTCGGCGACGGGCGCGATCGACAAGGTCGCCGGTGCCAGGGACCCGTACTTCTCGGGCGCGCCCATCGGGCAGATCTTCGGCGACGCGGCGAAGGCCGCCCCGGTCCAGGTGCTCGGCGTGCACGACCAGAACATCGCCCAGCAGATCACCAACGCGCTGAGCGAGGTCGAGCGCAAGGGGGTCTCGCCCGACAAGGCGTGGTCGAACGCGAGGAAGGGCGTCGCCAACACCATCGGCTGACGCCGCGCCCGCAGGGCCGGGACGCGGCTCCCGTCGGAACCGGCGCGTCCGGTGACCGCGCGAACTGCCCACGGCCCGCACCGCACCGCACCGCCGGAGCGCGACTCCGGCAGCCCTCCCGCTCCCCGGGCCGCGCCCCTTCCCCGCCCCTCGCGCCGCGCCGCCCGGCACCGGTCCGACGGAACTCCCCGACGCCGAAGCGGTATTGCTCCCCTGATCCGCACGCCGCGACCGGATCACAGGCCCCGACGCACCCCGTCCCCCGACCCCCTCACGCCCTCCTGCCGCGATCCCGCCCCGTGTCCCCGTTCCCTTCGAAGGGCCGCACCGTGACCCTCGCCCCACCCGCGTCCCCGGCCCCGCCGAGGTCCGTCCCGCCGCCCGTGCGGCGGGGTCCTGTCCGGCGTGCCTGGCAGACGTTGTCGCCGTACGCCTACATCGCTCCGTTCTTCACTCTGTTCGCCGCCTTCGGTCTCTTCCCGCTGCTCTACACGGCCTACGTCTCGCTGTACCGGGTGGAGCTCCAGACGCCCGGCACCATGGAGTGGCGGGGGCTCGGCAACTACACCGCGCTCTTCGGGGACGAGTACTTCTGGACCGCGCTCCGGAACACGTTCACCATCGGTGTGCTGTCCACCGTGCCGCAGCTGGTGATGGCACTCGGGCTGGCGCATCTGCTCAACTACCGGATGCGGGGCCGGACTTTCCTGCGCACGGCGGTCCTCCTGCCGTACGCGACCTCGGTGGCCGCCGCGACCCTCGTCTTCGCTCAGCTCTTCGGCCGGGACTTCGGCCTCGTCAACCAGCTGCTCGGGGTCGTCGGGGTCGGTCCCGTCGACTGGCAGAACGGCACCGTCGCCTCCCAGATCGCCGTGTCCACGATCGTCGTCTGGCGCTGGACCGGCTACAACGCGCTGATCTACCTGGCGGGGATGCAGTCGATCCCGAACGAGCTGTACGAGGCCGCCGCCATGGACGGCGCCTCGCGGTGGCGCCAGTTCTTCCACGTCACGCTGCCGGGGCTGCGGCCCACGATCCTGTTCACGGTCGTCGTCTCCACGATCGGTGCGACCCAGCTCTTCGGGGAGCCGCTGCTGCTCGAAGGGTCGGTCTCGGGCGGCATCTCCCACCAGTACCAGACGCTCGGCCTCTACCTGTACGAACAGGGCTGGGGCTTCTTCCATCTGGGCCGGGCCGCCGCGATCGCCTGGGTGATGTTCCTGCTCATCGTGGTGCTCGTCGGGCTCAACGCCCTGATCGTGCGCCGCCGTTCCCGTAAGGAGGCCGGTCGATGACCGCGCAGGCGCGTCGGCGACCCGGCGCCGCCAGGGCGGGCCGCACCCTGCACGCGGGGCCGTTGGCGTACGGGATCCTCGTCCTCGCCGTCCTGGTCTCCGCCTTCCCCTTCTACTGGACGATCGTCGCCGCGAGCCGGTCCAACGCCGATCTGGCGCGGGTCCCGCCGACGCTCCTGCCGGGCCCGAACCTGATCCGCAACTTCGAGGCGGTCCTCGAAGAGGCGGACATCGGCAAGGCCCTGGTCAACTCGTTCGTTGTCTCCGGCTCGGTCACCCTCGGCACGGTGCTGTGCTGCACGCTCGCCGGTTTCGCCTTCGCCAAGCTCCGTTTCCGGGGCCGGGGCGCGCTCCTCGCGGTCACCGTGGGCACGATGATGATCCCGCCGCAGCTGGGGGTGATCCCGCTGTTCATGCTGATTGCCGAACTCGGCTGGGTGAACCAGCTGCAGTCGGTGATCCTGCCGGGTCTGGTGTCGGCGTTCGGGGTGTTCTTCATGCGCCAGTACCTGGTGCAGTCGCTCCCGGACGAGCTGATCGAGGCCGCGCGGGTCGACGGCGCCTCCACGGGCCGGATCTTCTGGTCGATCGTGGTGCCGATCGCGCGGCCCGGCATGGCCGTGCTCGGGCTGCTGACCTTCATGGCCTCCTGGAACGACTTCTTCTGGCCGGTGGTCGCCCTCACCTCGTCCGAGCCGACCGTGCAGGTCGCCCTGCGCCAGCTCGGCGGCGGCTATGTGCACGACCAGTCCGTGATCATGGCGGGCGCCCTGCTCGGGACGCTGCCGGTGCTGCTGGTCTTCGGTCTCCTCGGCCGTCAGATCGTCGGCGGCATCATGCAGGGCGCGGTCAAGGGCTGACCTCCCGCCGCAGCGCCGCCCCTTCCTCCTCCGACCTCTCATCCCAGGGAGTCCCCCTCTCATGACCGCGCTCGACGCCCGTACCGACCGCACGACCGTCCTCCGTTTCCCCGCGGGTTTCCGCTGGGGCACCGCCACCGCCGCCTACCAGATCGAGGGCGCCGCCGCCGAGGACGGCCGGACCCCGTCCATCTGGGACACCTTCAGCCGGACGCCCGGGAAGGTCCGCAACGGCGACACCGGTGACATCGCCGCCGACCACTACCACCGGGTCGACGAGGACGTGGCCCTGATGGGACGGCTCGGGGTGACCGACTACCGCTTCTCGGTCTCCTGGCCCCGGGTGCAGCCGACCGGACGCGGTCCCGCCGTGCGCAAGGGCCTGGACTTCTACCGGCGGCTCGCGGACCGGCTCCTCGACGCGGGCATCCGGCCGGTGGTGACGCTCTACCACTGGGACCTGCCGCAGGAGTTGGAGGACGCCGGGGGCTGGCCCGAGCGGGAGACGGCGTACCGGTTCGCCGAGTACGCGGGCATCATGGCGGACGCGCTGGGTGACCGGGTGGCGACCTGGACGACGCTCAACGAGCCCTGGTGCGCGGCGTTCCTCGGCTACGGCAACGGGGTGCACGCCCCGGGCCGCACCAGTGATGTCGCCGCGCTGCGGGCGGCCCATCACCTCAATCTGGCGCACGGGCTGGGCGCGCGGGCACTGCGCGGTGCGCTGCCCGGTACGGCGGAGGTGTCGCTGACGCTCAACCTGCACGCGGTGCGCGCCGGTTCGGGATCGGCCGGGGACGTGGACGCGGCACGCCGGATCGACGCGGTCGGGAACAGGCTCTTCCTGGACCCGGTGTTCCACGGGCGGCTCCCGGAGGACCTGGTCCGGGACACGGCCGCGGTGACCGACTGGTCGTTCGTACGGGACGGGGACCTGGCGGCGGTGGCGGCGCCGATCGACTCGCTCGGCATCAACTACTACGCGCCGTCCGTGGTGGCGGCGGGTTCCTCGGAGTCGCCCTCGCCGTGGGCGGGGGCCGAGCGGCACGTCCGCTTCGAGCCGGTGCCGGGTCCGCGTACCGCCATGGACTGGCCGGTGGACGCGGACGGGCTGCACGGGCTGCTCGTCCGGCTGCGGGACGAACTGCCCGGCGTCCCGCTGGTGATCACCGAGAACGGTGCGGCGTACGACGACTACGCCGATCCGTCGGGCCGGGTGAAGGACCCGGAGCGGGTGGCGTACCTGCGCGCGCATCTGACGGCGGTGCACCGGGCCCTCGCGGACGGCGCGGACGTCCGGGGCTACTTCCTGTGGTCGCTCCTCGACAACTTCGAGTGGGCGTACGGCTACAGCAAGCGGTTCGGCATCGTGCACGTGGACTTCGCGAGCCAGCGCCGGACCCTCAAGGACAGCGCCCGCTGGTACGCGGAGGTCATCGCGCGCGGAGGTCTGGCGGACGGCCCGGTCTGAGACGGACGGTGAGTCGGGAGACGGCCGGTCCCTGCCCGGAGAGGGCCGGTCCCTCCAGGAGGAGGCCGGTCTCTTCGGGAGGGGGCCGGTCTCTTCGGGAGGGGATCGGTCCCTGCCCGAGCGGGTCGGTCCGCGGAGGGGGCGCCGCGGTACCCCCCTCGGGCCCGCGGCGCCCCCGGTCATCGGGCGGTCCTCGTCACAGGCGCTGCCACAGGGCCGGGACGTTCGACGGTTCCCAGCCGGTCTGGGCCTGGTGGCCCTGGAGGCAGCGGTAGCTCGCGCCGCCGTGGGTGACGACGTCACCGGCCGCGTACACCTTGCCCGCCGACCAGGTGCCGCCGGGCTCCGGCTCGCCGGGTCCGGGGCCGGGGCCGGTCCCCGAGGTCTTCAGGGTCAGGCCGTAGTTCTGCAGCAGCGGGTTCAGCGGCTGGAAGAAGGTGGTGCCGCCGCTGGAGCAGTTGCCCGAGCCGCCCGAGGTGACGCCCTGGGCCTGGCTGCCGGAGATGTACGAGCCGCCGGAGTCGCCCGGTTCGGCGCAGACCGTCGTACGGGTCACCCCGGAGATGGTGCCCTCCGGGTAGGTGACGCTGGTGTTGTGCTGCTGGATCGTCCCGCAGTGCCAGCCGGTGGTGGAGCCCGAGCGGCACACGGAGGAGCCGACGGCGCCCAGGACCGAGCCGGTGACCTGGACGTTGGCGCCGCCGGAGCCCTTGACGTAGGGGGTGGAGGTCCAGTTGGTGTTGGCGGCGACCCAGGCCATGTCGTTGCCGGGGAAGACGGAGCCCTGGAAGCTGCCCTGGGCGACCTGGTTGAAGCCGCTGGTGGTGGTGCCCGCGCGGCCGCAGTGTCCGGCGGTGGCGAAGCCCTGGGTGGTGCCCCGGGTGACGGCGAAGCCGACGGAGCAGCGCCCGCCGCCGCCCATGTAGTACGCGTCGCCGCCCCGGATGTCGTACAGCGGGCGCGGTGCCTCCGTCGTGCGGACGACCCGGACGAGCGCGGCAGGGACGCCGGTGGCGCCGACCAGGCGGGCTCCGGCTCCGGCCCGTGCCTCCTCGACGACCAGGACGTTGGCGCGGACGTCGACGTAGCGGACCGGCGCGTCGGCGGTGGCGGACCGGTCGAGGGCCTCCTTGGCGCGTTCCAGGACGGCGAGTCCGTGCGGGACGAGCCGGGGGGTCGCCCCGGTGGCGCGTATCGCGGCGGTGTCGGCGGCCCGGGTGGTGGCCACGGTCAGCCGTCCGGCGTCGGCTCCGTCGAGCCAGGCGCCCGCGAAGGAGCCGCCGAGGTCCTGGCGGAGCCGGGCGGCGGTCGCCCCGGCCTCGGCCTCGTTGGTCAGCCGGGTGAGGGCCTGGGCGCGGCTGAGGCCCAGGTCGCGCTCCATGGCCCGGAGCACCTCGGGGCGGGTGGCGTCGACGCCGAGCGCGCCCGCCGCGGACCGTGCGGCGGGGTGGGGGGTTCGGTCGTGGGGGGCCGCGGTGGCGGTGCCGGTCTGGAGTCCGGCCAGCGCCATTCCGGCGGCGGCCAGGGCGGTACACGCCGCGCGGGCGTGTCGTCGGAGCATGGGGGTCTCCTCGGTACGGCGTTCCCGGTGCCGGTCTCCCGGTCCCGGTGGGGATGCTCGAACCGTAGGGACCCCGGCGGGGCCGCGGGAGTCACCGGTCGGCCCCTGTCATCGCGTTATGCCCGTACGGGGTTCGGGGGCGGGCCCCTCCCCGTTCGCCAGGAGCTGCGCCTCCGGGGCGGTGGCGCGTCCCGAGCTGGCCGCGAGGGCTTCCGCGTGGGCCGCCCTGGTGTGTCCGAGGACGGTGGCGGCGCGGCTCGCGGCGCGGCCCTCGGGGTGCCAGCCGAGGAGGTGGCGCCAGAGCAGCGGGGCACCGGCCAGGGCCCGGGTGACGATGCCGGGGGTGGCGGGGAAGGTCGCCCGGCACAGTCCGACGGCCCGGCCCACACGGACCAGGTGCACACAGGAGGCGGTGTCCGTCTCGTAGACGCAGGCGGGGGTGAATCCGGCGCGTACGCAGGCGGCGGCGAAGCAGTCGCCGAAGCAGCCGTCGCCGGGGACGTCGGTCCATGCCTCCGCCGCCAGTTCGGCGAGGTGGATCTCGGTGCGGGGCGCGAGGGGATGGTCGGCGGCGAGCATCACGTACACCGGGTCGCGGGCGACCTCGGTCCAGGCGAGCCGTCCGGCCTCGGGCGGGCCGCTCTCGCCGCAGACCCCGACCAGCGCGAAGTCCAGCCGCCCGGAGACCACCCCGCCGGCGATCTCGCGCTCGGACCAGGAGGTGTACGTGGAGACGAGGGCGCCCGGGTCGGTGCGTGCGATCCGGTCGACCAGGCCGCCGAGCAGTGGTCCGTGGGTGCCGCCGAGCCGGTATCCCTCGGCGCCCTGCCGGGCGAACCGGACGGCCTCCTCCTGGAGTTCGCAGACGGCGGGGAGCACCACCCGGGCCCGTTCGAGGACGAGGTCACCGAGTGCGGTGGGCCGAACGCCTTCCCGGCCGCGCTCGAACAGGGCCCCGCCGAGGGCCCGTTCGATCCGTTTGAGCTGGGCACTGAGGGCCGGCTGGGCGAGTCCGAGGAGCGTGGCGGCGCGGGTGAGACTCCCGGCGTCCGCGATGGCCCGGATCGTCTTGAGGTGCCTCAGTTCCAAATCCATGTAAAGAGCTTGACGCCCAGGGCCCTGGCGGTCCATACCAAGGCGGGAACGGGCGGGGGGGGCGCCCCCCCCCCCCCGGCGGGGCCGCCCCCCGGCGCGACGGGGGGCGGGGGGGGCGCGCGCCGGGCGGGGGGGGGGGGGGCGGGGGGCGGG